>CAKZKA010000171.1 GCA_937120965.1 uncultured Chloroflexota bacterium | reverse complement strand
AGCGCCGACGGGCGTTATGGCATTGGGATGCGCTGCTTGGTCCTCACCCCCTCCCCCTCTCCAGCTTCGCTGGAGAGAGGAGACCAGAGCCATGCGCGGGGGCGTTCCAATGCGGTATAAGCCGCGTTAGCCCGGATGTTCTGTCCGCTCTTAAACCCGGGAGGGGCGGGGCAGGGGCGATGCCATCACCTGCTCGCTCGCCCCCGTGCTATACTGGTTCCCGCAACCTGTCGGCAGAGACTCGAGGCAACGATGAACGCAATAAATGACGCGGAAATGGTGGTCTTTGCAGGGAGCAGCAGCCGGCGCCTGACTGCCAGGATCTGCGAGCACCTGGGGATCGAACCGGGCAAGGGCGAAGTCATAACCTTCTCGGAAGGAAACACGTTTGTCCGTATCCTGGAGAATGTCCGTGGGCGGGAAGCCTACGTCGTGCAGAGTACGGTCTTCCCCACCAACGACAGCTTCATGGAACTGCTCTTCTGGATCGATGCGCTTAACCGGGCCAGCGCCGCCTCGGTCACCGCCGTGATCCCCTATTTCAGCTACGCCAAGGGCGACAAGAAGGATGAACCGCGGGTCTCGATCCGCGCCCGCGTCTGTGCCGACTGTATCGAAGTGGCCGGCTGCGACCGGGTGGTGACCATGGACCTGCACGCGCCCCAGATCCAGGGCTTTTTCCACGTGCCGGTGGACAACCTGTACGCTATGCCCGTGCTGGTCGAACGTATCCGCGAGCTGGAGCTGCCCAATCTGGTGGTGGTCTCGCCTGATGCCGGCTTCGTCAAGGCGGCCCGCCGCTACGCCAACTCGCTCGGCACCTCGCTGGCAATTGCCAACAAGGAGCGCGCGGGCCACGATGAACACGCCGAGGTGCTGGAGATCATCGGTGATGTGGCCGGCAAAACGGCGCTGATCGTTGACGACTTCACCATCTCCGGCGGCACACTGACCGAAGTGGCCAGACGCCTGGTCGAGCGCGGCGCCCGCAAGGTCTACGCCATGGTTACCCACGGTGTGCTGACGCCCGGCTCGGTCGAGCGCATTGACGCCAGCCCTCTCGAGCGGCTCTTCATCACTGACTCGATCGAGACCCAACCGGTGACCTTCTCGCCGAAGATCGAGGTCGTCTCCGTGGCGCCGCTGTTTGCCGAGGCCATCCGGCGCATCCACACCCGCGAATCGGTGAGCGACATGTTTGAGCAGGACAAAGGGTAAGAAATCCGGTTATAAACCCGATACGTTTCAAAAAAGACGATCACTCCTCCCCAGACCTCTCCCGCTGGAGGCGAACCTCCAGCTCCTCCCCCCAGCGGGGGAACGTATGGGCGCCGACGGGCGTGATGGCGTTGGGATGCGCTGGTTGGTCCTCACTCCCGGCGAGACCAGAGCCGTGCGCGGGGGCGTTCCAAGGCGGTGCAAGCCATGTTGGCGCGAATGTTCTGTCCACCCTTAAACCAGCGGGGGGAGGTTGGGAGGAGGGCGGAACCTCCCCAACCCTCCCATCGGGCAGGCAGGCGGGGAAACCCGGTTTCCCCTATGTTCACTCATCCACGCGGCTGCGCCGCCCAACGCCAGCATGAAATGAAACGTGTAGAGACGCAGCGCCGCTGTGTCTCTACGCCCAAACCCTCCCGCCAGGGAGAGGCGTGGGGAAACCCGGTTTCCCCACCCCCCAGCCGCCGTTGGGGGCGCCTGGCATCCCGGTGAACAGGAGCGGAGGGAACCCCGGGTTCCCTATGTTCACGTTAGGCCCCATGCGCGGGGCGCACAACGCCGCGATGACCATGGGGTATCTCTGGGAGGGCTACCCCCTCCCTGGCCCTCCCTCGCTGAGGGAGGGAACCGGGCTTCTCCCCTCAGGGAGGGGGTTGGGGAAGCCCGATTTCCCCATTTCCCAACCGCTATTGGGAGCGGCTGGCGCCCCTCCAGGCAGGGGCGCGGTTCGACAAGCTCACCACAGCTGGGGAAACCCGGTTTCCCCATATTTTCACGTTAGGCCCCATGCGCGGGGCGCACAACGTCAGAATGAAAATATTATTGTTCTTGGGAGGGCGCAGCCCTCCCAAACCCTCCCCGCTGGCGGGTTGTTTCCTGGGAGGGCGCAGCCCTCCCAAACCCTCCCGCACGCGGGATATTTTCACCTCAGCGGCGGCGATTCTACCACATACTGCACCAACGAAAGAAAAAAGCAGCGGCGCAGCACCGCTGCCCGCTGCTCCCAAACCTTCCCCCGGGGAGTTCTCGGGTGTAGGGTTTTTGGGGGCGCAACCTCCCGGCCCCACATACCCCATCCTCCTACCTGCTCCACTGCCACCTGACAGCCCCGGGGAGGGGTATAGGGAACCCTGAGTCCTCACCCCAGCCTGCGACCGGATTTGGTATGATTGGAGCTACAGCCAGAGGAGAACAGGGGAGGGCACCGTATGTCTGCCGGACAGAAGATCCGCATTGGCGTACTGACCAGCGGCGGCGACGCGCAGGGGATGAACGCCGCCGTGCGTGCCGTAGTACGCACCGCCATCAGTCGGGGGTGCGAGGTCTACGCTATTCGCGAGGGCTACGAGGGAATGGTCAGGGGTGGCGAGTCGATCCACCCGATGAACTGGTACAGCGTGGGGGGCATTCTGCACCAGGGCGGGACGGTGATCGGCACCGCCCGCAGCACTGCGTTTCGCACCCGTGAGGGTCGGCGCACCGCTGCGGCCAATCTGCTGGCCCACGGCATTGACCGGCTGGTGGTGATCGGCGGTGATGGCAGTCTCACCGGCGCCAATACCTTCCGCAAGGAATGGCCCGAGTTACTGCGCGAACTGGTGGAAGAGGGCCGGATCAGCGCCGAGGTCGCCGCGCGCCACCCCTATCTCGGCCTGGTGGGTATGGTCGGCTCGATTGACAACGACTTCGCCGGCACCGATATGACCATCGGCGCCGACAGCGCGCTCCACCGTATCACCGAGGCCCTCGATGCCATCGCTTCCACCGCTGCCAGCCACCAGCGCACCTTTGTTGTCGAAGTGATGGGCCGCAACTGCGGCTACCTGGCGCTGATGGGCGCCATCTCCGGCAGCGCCGACTGGGTCTTTATCCCCGAACGCCCGCCTGCAACTGACGACTGGCAGACTGAAATGTGTGACGCTCTCCGCGCCGGCCGGCAGAGCGGGCGCCGCGATACCATGGTGATCGTCGCCGAAGGGGCCCACGACCGCTTCGGCAACCCGATAACGGCAGAGCAGGTCCGGCAGGTGCTGGAGGAGCGCCTCGGCGAGGATACCCGGGTAACTATCCTCGGCCATGTGCAGCGGGGCGGCGTCCCCAGCGCCTTTGACCGCTGGATGAGCACCCTGCTGGGGTACACTGCCGTCGAAGAGCTGCTCAAATCCTCGCCCGAACGCGAACCGCAGGTGATCGGCATCCGCGAGAACCGCATCACCCCCGTGCCGTTAATGCAAAGCGTTGCTGAGACCCACGCCGTCGCCGAGGCCATCGCCGCGCACGACTACGAGCGCGCCATGCAGTTGCGCGGACGCAGTTTCATCGAAGCCTACAACACGCTCCACACCCTCATTCAGTCGCAGCCGCCGGTGCCTGGCGCCAACTCCAGGCCCTTGCGCTTTGCCATCGTTCACGCTGGCGGCCCCGCGCCGGGCATGAATACCGCGGTGCGCGCGGCTGTGCGCCTGATTCTGCACCAGGGCTATAAGACCCTGGGGGTGCGCAACGGCTTCCACGGCCTGATTGACGGCGATATTTTCGAGATGGACTGGATGAGCGTGAGCGGCTGGGCCACAATGGGCGGGGCGGAACTGGGCACCAACCGTAAGGTGCCCCAGGGCTCTGAACTCTACAAGGTGGCGCGCAACATCGAAGAGCACCAGATCAATGGCATCCTGATGATCGGCGGCTGGGCCGGCTACCAGGCCCTGCACAAGCTCTTCACCGAGCGGCACATTTTCCCGGCCTTCAACATCCCGCTGATCTGCATGCCCGCCACGATCAACAACAACCTCCCCGGTTCCGAACTCTCCATCGGCGCCGATACGGCCCTCAACAACATCGTCGAGGCCGTGGATCGCATCAAGCAGTCGGCGGTCGCGGCGCGCCGCTGCTTCGTGGTTGAGGTGATGGGCCGCGACTGCGGCTACCTGGCCCTGATGGGCGGGCTTGCCAGCGGCGCCGAGCAGGTCTATCTGCCCGAGGTGGGCATCAAGCTGCGCGATCTGCAGGCCGATCTGGATGAGATGATCTACTGGTTCAAGCGTGGCAAGCGCCTGGCGCTGGTGATCCGCAACGAGCGTGCCAACCCCGTCTACACTACCGCCTTTATCTGCAACCTGTTCGAGGAGGAAGGCGGCAACCTCTTCGAGGTGCGCCAGTCCATTCTGGGCCATCTTCAGCAGGGCGGCAGCCCCTCGCCCTTCGACCGCATCCACGCGACGCGGCTGGCGGTCAAGTGTGTGGAGTTCTTGCTGGAGAACGCCAGGAGCGGTCGCGCCGATGGGGCCTTCATCGGCTACACCGGCGGCCGGTTGCACCTGGCCAGTCTGGAGGAGTTGCCCCGCCTGACCGATCCGAAGTATGCCCGGCCCCGCTTCCAGTGGTGGATGGAGCTGCGGAACATCGCTGATGTGCTGAACCAGCCGCCGAAGGATGGAGCGATGTGACTCTTCGGTACGACATTTCCGAGCACAGAAGGCGTGGAATGCGACAGGAGGAGGTGAGGGTGTACAGGTGTGCGCAGGCGGGCTGCGCCCTCCCACACTCTCCCCGCTGGCAGAGGTGTGGGGAAACCCGGTTTCCCCATGTCCCAACCGCGGTTGGGAGCGACTGGCGCCCCAGCCGGCAGGGGGATGGGGAACCCCGGGTTCCCCGTATTTTCACCTCAGTATGAGCCCCATGACCACTGAACCTGCCTCTGTGCCAGGCCCTGGTGTGCTCGACGCCTGGTTCGCTGCGCGCGGCTGGACCCCTTTTCCCTTCCAGCGCGCGGCCTGGGCCGCCTATCTGGCCGGCGAGAGCGGGCTGATCCACGCCGCCACCGGCACTGGCAAGACCTACGCCGCCTGGTTTGGCCCCGTCGCCGAGGCCTTGCAGCCGGGCGACGCCGGGCCGCCGGGTCTCCGCGTGCTCTGGATCACCCCCCTGCGCGCCCTGGCCGCCGATACGGCCGCCACGCTTCAGGCGCCTCTGGCGGACCTGGGCCTGCCCTGGCGGGTGGAGACGCGCACTGGTGACACTAGCGCCGCTACTCGCGCCCGCCAGCGTCGCCAGCTCCCCGAGGCCCTGGTTACCACCCCCGAGAGCCTGTCGCTGCTCCTGGCCCGCGATGACGCCGCGAGCCTCTTTGCCGGTTTGCGCTGTGTGGTGGTTGACGAATGGCACGAGCTGCTGGCCTCCAAGCGCGGTGTACAGGTCGAACTGGCCCTGGCGCGCCTGCGCCGCTGGCGCCCCGCCCTGCGCACCTGGGGCCTCTCGGCCACCCTTGGCAACCTCGATACGGCTCTGGCTACGCTCCTGGGGAATCGGGTCGTGCGTGGGCCTGCACCGGCGCCCGCGCCCCACCCGACGGCCCGTCTGATCCAGGGCGAGCAACCTAAAACCATTGTCATTGATGCCCTGATCCCTGAAATCATCGAGCGCTTTCCCTGGGCCGGGCATCTGGGTTTGCGCATGCTCGACCAGGTAGTGCGCGAGATCGAGGCGGTAGAAAGCTGCCTGGTCTTCACCAACACCCGCGCCCAGACCGAGCAGTGGTACCAGGCCCTGCTGGACGCGCGCCCCGAGTGGGCCGGCCTGATTGCCCTCCACCACGGCTCGCTGGCTCCCGAGGTACGCGCCTGGGTCGAAGACGGCCTGCGTGGTGGGCGCCTGCGCTGTGTCGTATGCACCTCCAGCCTCGACCTGGGGGTTGATTTCAGTCCGGTGGAGCGGGTGTTGCAGGTGGGAAGCCCGAAGGGTGTCGCCCGATTGCTGCAACGCGCCGGGCGCAGTGGTCACCGCCCCGGCGCGCCCAGCCGGGCCACCTGTGTGCCTACCCATGCCTTCGAGTTGATCGAGGCAGCCGCTGCGCGCCGGGCCATTGGCGCCGGGCAGATCGAGGCGCGCCCGCCCCTGGTCCGGCCCCTCGACGTACTGGCCCAGCACCTGGTCACCGTTGCCCTCGGCGGCGGCTTCCACCCCGAAGCGCTGCTGGCCGAGGTCCGCAGCACTGCCGCATACCATGCCCTCAGCGACGAAGAGTGGCACTGGTGCCTCGACTTCGTGACCCGTGGCGGCAGCGCCCTCGATGCCTACCCTGAGTACCGCCGCGTCAGCCGCGATGCCGATGGGCGCTATCGCGTCACCGACGACGCGATTGCCCGTCGCCACCGCCAGGCCATTGGCACCATCACTGCCGACGCGGCCATAGTGGTGCGCTACCTCGGCGGCGAACAACTCGGCACTGTCGAAGAGGCGTTCATCGCCCGACTTCGCCCCGGCGACCGCTTCACCTTCGCCGGGCGCGTGCTGGAGTTCGTGCGGGTGAAGGAGATGACCGCCTGGGTACGCCGGGCCTCCACCGCCGATGGCGCCGTGCCCCGCTGGACCGGCGGGCGTCTGCCCCTCTCAACCGAACTGGCCGCAGCGGTGCGCGAACGGCTCCAGGCCGCCCGCGACGGCGTGTTCGACGACCCCGAATTGGAGGCTCTCCGCCCTGTTCTGGCGGTGCAGGCCCGCTGGTCGCGCCTGCCCGGCGCAGATGAGTTGCTGGTGGAGCGCACCCGCACTCGGGATGGGCACCACCTGTTCATCTACCCCTTCGAGGGGCGATCGGTTCACGAGGGCCTGGCGGCGCTTCTGGCCTACCGTCTGGCCCGACGCCGGCCCGGCACCTTTAGCGTGGCCGCCAACGACTATGGCTTCGAGTTGCTCGCAGCGGAGCCGCCACCTCTGGAGGACGAGGCCGACCTGCGCGCGCTGCTTTCGGCCGAAGGGCTGGCCGACGACCTGCTGGCCGCGCTCAATGCCGCCGAACTGGCCCGTCGGCAGTTTCGCGAGATCGCCCGCGTAGCCGGGCTGGTCGTTGTGGGGCCGCCTGGCGAACGGCGCAGCGCCCGTCATCTGCAGGCCAGCAGCAACCTGTTCTACGACGTGTTCCAGCAGTACGACCCGCAGAACATGCTGCTGTACCAGGCCCGCCGCGAAGTGCTGGAGCAACAACTCGAACACCAGCGCATGCAAGCGACCCTCAACCGCATCGCCGCCGGGCGCATCACCATCGTGCCGACGCCCCGCCCGACCCCCTTTGCCTTTCCCCTGCTGGTCGAACGCCTGCGTGAACGGGTCAGTTCCGAGGAGCTGGCCGAGCGTGTGCGACGTATGCAGGTGAGCCTGGAACGCGCGGTCAGGTGATCCCGGTGACCGGCGATGCCTGCCCTGCCAGCGTGGCAAACGCCCCTCCCTGAGGGGAGGGTTTGGGATGGTGCAGCCCTCCCGGAAGAATCTCTTTTCGTTCCTGCAGGGTGCGGCGCAGCCGCACAACCTTCTGACTGGAAATGGAGCGCCGATGATTATCCTCCCCGAAGGCCCCCTGGTAAGTACCGCCTGGCTGGCCGATCACCTCGGCCACCCGCAGTTGCGGATCGTGGATATGCGCGGCCTGGTGCTGCCCCCCACCGCGCCCAAACCCCACTACTTCGCCCGTCACGCCGACTATGCCGCTGGCCACATCCCCGGCGCGGTGTACCTCGACTGGACCCGCGACATCGCTGACCTGGACGACCCGGTGCCGGTGCAGGTCGCCTCACCGGAGCAGATCGCCCGCGTGCTGGGCGAGCGGGGCATCGGCGACGACAGCGTCGTGGTGGCCTACGACGACTGGTTCGCGATGTTCGCGGGCCGTCTGCTGTGGGTACTGCGCTACTACGGCTTTGACAATGTTCGCATCCTCAACGGTGGCCTCGTCAAATGGCAAGCCGAGGGGCGACCGCTCACCACCGACGTGCCGGAGTACCCGCCGGCCACCTTCACCCCGCGGCCCCGGCCCGAACTCCGCCGCACCGCGGCGCAGATCCTGGCGGCTCTTGGCAGCGATGCGCTGCTGATCGATGCCCGCAATGAAGCCGAGTACCGTGGCGCCGAGTCCCGTGCGGCGCGTGGCGGTCACATCCCCGGCGCGCTCAACGTGTTCTATCAGACCCTGCTCGAACCCGACCTGCACACCTTTGCGCCGGTGGAGGAACTACGGGCGCGCTTCGCTGCTGCCGGAACGCCGCTCGACGACCTGGAGCGGCGCGAGGTAGTGGCGTACTGCAATGGTGGTGTTTCGGCCACTCCGGTCGCCCTGGCCCTGGAGATCATCACTGGCAGGCGCGTGGCGATCTACGACGGCTCATGGAACGAATGGGGCAATGACCCCGCCATGCCCCTCGAGACGTGACGGCCATTCGCCGCGCTGAGGTGAACATAGCCCGCGCGCGGGAGGGTTTGGGCGTAGAGGCGCAGCAGCGCCGCGCCTCTACGCCCTCCCAGGAACACTTATACCATTTTAGATTTTGGATTTTGGATTGTAGATTGCCACGCTGGGCAGCACAACCCCTGAAACCACTTCAAGCAATGCGGCATCATCAACGGTAATTGGTATTACTATGTTCATTCTGGCTTTGTGCGCCCCGCGAATGGCGCCTTCGGCGAAAGGAGGCTTACCGGCCGGCAACCGCTTCCACCACGGCCGCAACGTCGGTCAGGTCAGGCAGCGCGGCATCGGGTCGGTGGTCCAGCAGTTCCTCAAGGGGATAGGGGCCGGTTGCGACAGCCACGGTGCGGGCCCCGTTGAGCTTACCGCAGGCGATGTCGTGGGGGGTGTCACCGACGATCACAATCTGGTCATGCTGAAACGATTGCCCATAGCGCGCCGCGGCGCGCGCGGCAGCAATTGGCACCAGGTCCGGTCGGTGGTAATGGTCATCGCCATAGGCGCCCGCCGCCAGATCCAGATAGGCCGTCAGGCCCACACACTCCAGCTTCAGATGGGCAACCGCTGCGATGTTACCGGTCAGAGGCGCCTGGTAGCCAAGCGTCTCGAGGGCCTCCAGGGCGGCGACCACGCCGGGAAAGACCCGCGAGCGGGCCACCAGCGCCTCGCGCCGGGCCTCCAGCAAGCCCAGGTAGGTGGCGGTGAACTCGTGAAGACGCTCAGCAATCGTGTCGGGCGGCAAGGTCGGGAAACTCTCGCGAATAATCTGCCAGTCTGTCTTGCCGGCATACGAAGTGCGCTCCATCGGCGCCGCCGGACCCACGACGCGACGCATGGCCTCGCGCATCGCATCAGCGGCAATGCCATCGGTGCTCAGCAAGGTCCCGTCAACATCCCACAAGATCAACTTTCGCATGATTTTACATGCCTTATAAGATCGATTTTTTGCAATCCTGGCTGTCAATGTGGCGCGCCTTCTGCACCGGGAGGGTGCGGGCGTCGAGACGCAGAGACGCTGCGTCTCTGCGGTGAAAAGGGGGAACCTATCGGCCGAGAGCCGGAACCACAGCTTACAAGCCATCAGACGCCAAACGCCCGCGCCCGATCCGTATCCACATAGCGGCGTACCGCGGCCAGCAGCTCGTCAAGATCGATAGGCTTTGAGAGAAAGGCATCAAAGCCTGCCAGAACCGTGCGCTCCCGGTCGTCCTCACCCAGGCCGCTTACCGCGATCGCTGGACAGCAGGCCATACCTGGTTCCTGGCGCAGGGCCTGCAACAGATCGGCGCCGTCGCGATCCGGCAGGCGCATATCAATCACCATCAGACGGTATTGCTCGTGTCGGGTGAGGTGCAGGGCTTGCTCGGCGCTATCGGCAATGGCGACTGTGTAGCCCTGGCTCATAAGGAAGCGGCTGATGACTTGCTGCATCAGGGGGTTGTCGTCCACAAATAATACGTGCATCCGACATCCTTTCTGGCTTGCCGTACCGCTGAGGGTATCTTAACTCAAATTATACGCGATGTGGCAAGCCTCGAGCAGCGCAACCTTCGGCGAAGAGGTGGCAGGAATGCCGGCGTTTACCGTGCCACTGCCTATCGGAGTGGCAGGCCCCCCACGCCGGGAGGGTTTTGGGGCGGACAGAACATATGGGCGCTGACGGGCGGTATGGTGTTGGGATGCGCTGGTTGGTCCTCACCCCTGGCGGAGACCAGAGCCGTGCGCGGGGGTGTTCCAACGGGGTACAAGCCACCCTGGCTCGAATGTTCTGTCCGCCCTTAAACACCGGGAGGCTGTGAGAAGACGGCCCCCTTCCGGGAGACAGCCCACTGGCGGAGAGGGTGTGGGAGGGCACAGCTCTCCCCGGACAAAAGCTATTTTCATCTTGTCATTGCGCGACTTCGCCGCATGGGCCTCTACAACAGATCTTTGCGCATATAGTGCCAGCTTCCCTGACCAAAGATCAGCCAGGCCAGGAACGACCGGCGCACGCGGATGGTGGAGAAGCCCAGGCTGCCGTAGAGGCGCCGCGCGGCATCGTTCCGCGCCGCAACGTACAACCCCAGGAAGCGTTTCCCGCGCAGGCGCGCCTCCTGTTCGGCTCGGGCCAGCAAGGCGCGCGCCACGCCGCCGCGCCGGTAGGGGGCAAGCACGGCCACGTCGGTCACGAAGCCTTCGCCGCGCTGAATGCGATGATCCAGCAGCGAGAGGGCGAAGAGTGAACGCGCTGCGCCAAACAGGCCCAGCTCTTCGTGGAAGGCCAGTTCCGCCGCCCCGCTGTCATCGCTGCTCATCTCCCAGGTGCGCACGGTGGTGGTGCCGATGATCTGCTGCTGGTACTCGGCCACGAACATACCGCGCAAGGCCGAGGCTCCTTGCCGCTGCCAGGCGCTGGCGAGCGCTGCCACACCACGCTCGGCGCCGCACGCGCCGAAGGCGCTGCCGAACTTGTCGGCAAACGCCTCGCGGTGCAGGGCCAGAATGGCATGAATATCGTCCATCCGCGCTGCCCGGATCGTCAGGGGCGCGAGCAGCGTTGGGGCGGGTGTGGCGTTCTCACCAGGATTTCCCGCCAGTGCCTGGGAACATGCGGTCATAGTAGCCTGATACGAACGTAGGGGAAACCGGGTTTCCCTATGCCCCTGCCTACGGGGGTGGCACGCCCTCCGCACCGTTCAGGGGCGGACAGAACGTATGAGCGCCGACGGGCGTGATGGCGTTGGGATGCGCTGCTTGGTTCTCACCCCCTCCCCCTCTCCAGCGAAGCTGGAGAGCCTGCGCTGAGCCTGTCGAAGCGGGGAGACCAGAGCCATGCGCGGGGGCGTTCCAATACGGTATAAGCCACGTTAGCCCGGATGTTCTGTCCGCCCTTAAACTCCGCACCGGGAGGGTTTGGGAGGGCGCAGCCCTCCCGGGAATACGTCACGTTCAGCGCAGCCTGCCCCGGTCCTGCGCTTTCACTTCGACGTCAACTCGGTCACGCGCCGGTCGAGGCGCGCCGAGATCTCCCGATACATCTCGCCGCGCATCTGGGCTGCTTCAAGTTGGCGGCGCAGAACCAGAATGTACATTCCGGCCACGACCAGGGCAAGCGCGAGCAGCAGATTGAGTTTCATGGTTCTCTCCACGCACACAGGGGGCCGTTGGTTACGCTGCCATTCTAGCGCAGCCTGCGCTGCGCTTCAAGTGGCCCGGGTCGGCGTTGACACCATTTTTCGGCCGCCCATGCGGCTGCGCTCCGCATCAGCGCGCTCGCTGGCGCCAGGCGAAGTACAGAGCGATGCTGCCCGCCACGGCGGCATTAAGCGAGCCGATGTGCCCGATGATCGGCAAACGCACCAGAAAATCGCAACGCTCGCGCACCAGACGGGCCAGACCGACGCCCTCGGCCCCCACGACCAGCGCCAGAGGCATATCCAGATCCACCGTGTTGATATCGCGCGCCGTCTCGTCGTTTTCCAGCCCTACCACCCACACGCCGTTGCGCTGCAATTCAGCGATGGTCTGGGCCAGGTTGCCGATCAGGACGATCTGCAAATGCTCGGTGGCGCCTGCCGATGCATTCACCACGGCGGGGGTGATCTCGGCGGCGCGGCGGCCCGGCAGCGCGACGCCGTGGGCGCCCACTGCTTCGGCGGTGCGGAGCAGTGTGCCGATATTCTGCGGGTCCTGCAAGTGATCGAGGAGTAAGAGCAGGGCCGCCTCCTTGCGGTCGGCGGCGAGGGCCAGGCAGGCTTCCAGTTCTACGTAAGGGTAGGCTTCGACTTCGAGGGCAACGCCCTGGTGGTTTACCTCGCGCAGTTGTTTATCGAGGACCTGCCGTTCCACCCGTTCCACGGGAACGCCGGCCCGTCCGGCGAGTTTGATAATCTCGGCAATAACCCCCGTTTCCTGCACGCCGCTGGAGACGCGCAGGCGGTTCAACACCCGCCGCCGCGCACGCAGGGCTTCCCGCACCGCGTTGCGACCGTACAGTACCTCCGCCATGGCGGCACCCTACAGCCCGAAGGCATCCTTGATGCGCCCGAAGAACCCCTCGTCGCGATCGCCGGGCATCTCGGTCTCGAAGGTACGGGCCAGCTCCTGGAAGAGGCGCCGCTGCTGCTCGCTCAGGCGCTCGGGCACGACCACGCGGGTCACCACGATCTGGTCGCCGCGGCCCTGCTGCCGCAGAAAGGGTACGCCCTTGCCACGCAGGCGGAAGGTCTGCCCGGTCTGGGTGCCGGGGGGCACACGCATCTTCTCGACCCCGTCCAGGGTCGGCACGTCGACCTCTTCGCCGAGGGCTGCCTGGGCCACGTTGAGCTTCAATTCGAGGATAATATCGTTGCCTTCGCGCACAAAGAGCGGATGCGGCTGAACCTCGAGGGCGACGTAGAGGTTGCCGTGGGGACCGCCCCGCGGCCCGGCGTCGCCTTCGCCGCTGATGCGGATCTGCTGATTGCCGTCCACACCGGCGGGCACCTTTACCGTAATGCGCCGGAGGTGGCGCACCCGTCCTTCGCCGCGGCACTCGCGGCAGGGAATAGGGATGACCGAGCCGGTTCCCCCGCACTGGTCACATGTGGTCACAGTGACCATATTGAACAGGGGCGCTCGCTGGCGCACCTCACCGGAGCCGTGGCATTTGGGGCAGCGCACCGGGTCGGTGCCGGGTTCGGCGCCGCTGCCGCGGCAACTGGGGCAGACCTCCAGGCGGCGATACTCAATCTCCTTCTCAGTACCGAAGACCGCCTCCTCAAACGACAGGCGCAGGTTGTAGCGCAGATCGGCGCCGCGCTGGGGGCCGCGCTGGGTGCGCGGACCGGCGGTGGCCCCGCCGAAGAAGGCATCGAAGATCGTGCTGAAGGGATCGGCGCCTTCGAAGGGGTCATACGCGCCGCCCATGCTGCCGGGGGCATTGTGGCCGAAACGGTCGTAGACCGCTCGCTTCTGTTCATCGGAGAGCACCTCGTAGGCTTCGTTGATCTCCTTGAACCTGGCCTCGGCGCCGGGATCCTTGTTCACATCGGGATGGTACTGGCGCGCCAGGCGTCGGAACGCCTTCTTGATCTCGTCCTGGCTGGCGGTGCGGCTCACCCCGAGCACTTCATAGTAATCGCGCTTTGCGCCCGTGGTCATACGTTTCGTTCCTTGGCGGGGATGACCGGCGCTTACAACCACTAGCGCCGGCCATCGGACGTTTAATCTACTTTGTACTCGCCCTCGACCACGTCGTCGCCGGCTTTGCTGCCACTGTCATCGGCGCCATTCGCCGACTCGCGCTGGGCCTCGTAGGCCGCCTGGCCGATCTTTTGCATTGCGACGCTCAATTCGGCCGATTTGTTGCGGATCTCGTTGACGTCATCGCTATCGAGCACCGCTCGCAGGGCGCTGATCTTATCCTGCACCTCGGTGCGGATGGCGCCATCGAGGGCCTCGCCCATCTCGCGCATGGACCGCTCGGCGGTGTAGATCAGGCTATCGCCCTGGTTGCGCGCCTCGATCAACTCGCGGCGCCGCCGGTCCTCCTCGGCGTGGGCCTCGGCGTCGCGGACCATCTGCTCGATCTCCGCGTCGCTCAGCCCCGACGAGGCGGTGATGGTGATACGCTGCTCCTTGCCGGTGGCCTTGTCCCTGGCGGTGACGTTCACGATGCCGTTGGCATCAATATCGAACGTCACCTCGATCTGCGGCACGCCCCGGGGCGCCGGAGGAATACCCGACAGTTCAAAGCGCCCCAGGCTCTTATTGTAGCGCGCCTCGGCACGTTCGCCCTGGAGCACGTGGATCTCAACGCTCTGCTGATTGTCGCTTGCGGTTGAGAACACCTGACTCTTGCGGGTGGGAATGGTCGTATTGCGCTCGATCAGCGGAGTCATCACCCCGCCGAGGGTTTCGATCCCCAGGGTGAGCGGGGTCACATCGAGCAACAACACATCTTTAACTTCGCCACCGAGCACACCGGCCTGAATGGCGGCGCCGATCGCCACCACTTCGTCGGGATTGACCGACTTATTCGGCTCCTTGCCGAAGAACTTCCGCACCGCCTCCTGGATGGCCGGCATGCGCGTCTGCCCGCCAACCAGGATCACCTCGTCGATCTGTGAGGGCTTGAGGCCGGCGTCGCTCAGGGCCTGGCGCACTGGCCCCATACTGCGCTCGATCAGATCGCCGGTCAGTTGTTCGAGTTTCGCCCGCGTCAGCGTGACGCTCAGATGCTTGGGGCCGGAGGAGTCGGCGGTAATGAAGGGCAGGTTAATCTCGGTCTGCCCGACGCTGGAAAGCTCCATCTTGGCCTTTTCGGCAGCCTCCTTGAGCCGTTGCAGCGCCATCCGGTCCTGCCGTAGATCGACCCCCTGCTCCTTGCGAAACTCCTCGGCGAGCCAGTCAATGATGCGCTGGTCGAAGTCATCGCCGCCGAGGTGGGTATCGCCGCTGGTGGCCTTCACCTCCACCACGCCCTCGCTGAGTTCGAGGATGGAGACATCGAAGGTGCCGCCGCCCATATCGTAGACCACCACCACCTCATCTTTGCCCTTCTTGTCGAGGCCGTAGGCCAGGGCTGAAGCTGTCGGCTCGTTGACGATGCGCAGCACCTCCAACCCGGCGATCTTGCCGGCGTCCTTGGTGGCCTGGCGCTGGCTATCGTTGAAGTAGGCCGGCACGGTGATCACCGCCTGGGTAACCGGCTCGCCCAGATAGGCCTCGGCGTCGGCCTTGAGCTTTTGCAGCACCATGGCCGAAATCTCCGGGGGCGCGTACTCGCGCCCGCCCATCAGCACGCGCACATCGCCATTCGGCGCGCTGGAGAGCTTGTAGGGCACCAGGCTGAGATCCTTCTGCACCGTTGGCTCGTTGAACTTCCGGCCGATGAAGCGCTTGACCGAGAAGATCGTATTCTCCGGATTGGTCACGGCCTGGCGTCGGGCCACCTGGCCCACCATGCGTTCGCCGGCCTTGTTTACCGCCACGACCGAGGGCGTGAGCCGCGCTCCTTCGGCGTTGGGGATTACCACGGCCTCGCCGGCCTCAACCACGGCCACGACCGAGTTGGTGGTTCCCAGATCGATTCCAATAACCTTGGGCATGCAACCTCACTACTCTATCGCGCTTAGCCGCGTCCCACTTTCACCATGCTCGGGCGCAACACGCGGTCACCCAGTCGGTAACCCTTCTGCAATTCGGCGATGACCTTGCCTTCCTGGCCTTCGGCCTCTTCGTAGAGCACCGCTTCATGCAAGTTGGGATCGAAGTCTTGCCCTAAAGCCTCGATTGGTTTCACGCCTTCACTTTCGAGGATGGTGCGCAACTTCTGGGCGATCAACTGGGTGCCGCCCCACCAGGGCGTTTCGGCAATCTCCGGGGGGATATTAGCGATGGCGCGCTCGAAGTCATCCATCACCGGTAACAGTTTCAGCAGCAAGGCCGAACTGGCGCTGCGGATCAGTTCGGCGCGTTCGATCTCGACCCGGCGCTTGAAGTTCTTATAATCAGCAGCGGCGCGCAGCCACTGATCTTTATACTCGGCGGCCTGCGCCTCAGCCTCGGCCAGCCTGGTCTGCAATTCGTCCTGCGCCGCCCCGGTCGTCTCGGCGGCAGGGGCGGTATCGGCGGCGGTTGCCGCTTCGTTCGCAGCGAGGTTCTGTTCGTCGCTCATCGCTCTCCTCTTTGTCTATTACCACGGCGGGGCCGGAGCGCAGGGCAGCCGGGGCGGGCCAGGGCGCCTGCTCCAGGCTGCGGGGAGGCGTCGGGTGACAGCCCGGGCCCACGCCCGGATGGCCTACTCTTCCAGCGCCTCGCCTTCCGAAATGCGACTTTCCACGTTGTACAGTTCGGCGAGCAAGTCACTCATCAACGACGAAATGTAGCGCACCGTCGAGATTGAACGCGGGTAGGCCATGCGCGTTGGGCCGATCACCCCGAGCACACCGGCAATGGCATTCTCCACCCCGTAGCGCGCCAGCACGACGCTGTATTCGCGCATCTCATCGGCGCTGTTTTCGCCGCCGATAATCACCTGCACCCCGTCTGAGGCGAGCACCTGGGGAATCAGCGTACCCAGGCCGCGCCCGCTCTTGAGGATCTCCAGCGCCCGGCGCAGTCGCTCCACCGCCCGCTCGGCATCCTCGCGCACCAGAGCGGGGATGAACTCTGGCTGGCTCAGCATTTCGATCAGCCCGTCCGAGTGGATCTGTTCGCGCGACTGCTCCTCAAAGGTCTGCATAGCTCGCACGAGCATCTCAACCAGCCCGCGCTCGAAGTCGCTGAGCATCAGCGTCTGCTGCTCTGGCGGGCGGGCCAGGGTCTCCTCGATGCCGCTCAAGGTCTGATCGGCCAGGTAATCGCTCAGACGCGCCGCGGCGCGGCGTAGCTCCTCAGCGCTCCGCACCGCGTCCAGCGTGACCGTCTGTTGTTTGACGATACCGCCATGGAACACCAGCACCGCCAGGGCCATGGTGTCGTGGATGGCGATCAACTCCAGACTGCGGAAGCGCAGCGGTTCCGCCGAGCGCGGCGGTGTGACGAGCGAGGCGTTCTGGGTGGTGCGCGCAAGCACTGCCCCGGCCAACTGGATCCATTGATCGAGTTCCCCGCGCACCTGGTAGAACTGGTGGCGGATCGTGCGCTGCTCCGCCAGGGGCAGGGCGGTGCGCTCCATCAGGTTCTCCACGAAGAAGCGGTAGCCGGCGTCGGTTGGCACCCGCCCCGCCGATGTGTGCAGATGGGTCAGGTAGCCTAATTCCTCCAGCGCTGCCAGTTCGTTGCGCACCGTTGCCGGCGAGACGTTGAGCCGATATTTGCGTACCAGCGTTTCCGAGGCAACGGGGCAGGCCGTCTCGACGAACTCCTGTATCACTAACTTGAGAATGGCTTGCCGCCGCTCAGTCAGCCCTGCCGACATAGCTGCGCATCCTCACTTCTGATGGTAGGTCACGTATCGCTGCATTGCTCCTGGCCGCTGTTTCGAGACTATCTCAAAACCTGAAGGAGGGTGGCGAAACCTGGTTTCCCCACGTCCCTGCCGGAGGGTTGGGGAGGGCTACGCCCCTCAGCGGACGCCGGTGGCGTTTCCGCGAGGTACGGGGCAGCCGCCAGGCCGTCTACCCCGCTTTGGGATGAATTCTTAGCACTCTCTAGTAGAGAGTGCTAAAGCGCGAAGCTAAAGCAGTGGCGTGCACGCCGTGCACGCCGTCGTAGATTGTACCACGAGTCGGGCCGCTTGTCAGCAGGGGCTGCACGCGGCGCGCGTGTTCAGCGCCGGGGTAACCACGTACACCCGGGAGCGCGGGCGTCCACCGTGTTCAGATGGTAGATTTCGGATTGCCGGTTGTCGCGCAAGGCGTTCAGGCGGGCGTTGACCCAGCGCTCCTTGGGGAGCGTTTCACGTGAAACTCGTATCCCGCCCGCGTCAGCGTTCGAAGGCAGGCTGCCCGCGCTCCCGGGAGCAGGGTGACCCTGCACCTATTGTGGCGGTGGCGAGCGCCCTCACTCGTTCCGCGCCGCGGCCTCGAGCAGCGTCAACAGGCGTGGCACAATGGCTGCCGGGTTCTGGTGCAACCCCTCCAGCAGCAGCGTGTTGTCGTAGAGCTGCTCCAGGGCCGCCGTCACCACCGGGTCCTCCGGGTTCGCCTCGAGCCGTCGGGCCAGGGCGGCGATCAGCCCGTGCGCCGGGTTCAGTTCCAGAATGCGCGGACGCTGCTCAACCTCCTGCCCCAGCACCTGCTGGATGCGCTGCATCTGGCGCCCCAGGCCCTCTTCGTCGCTCACCAGGCGCGCCGGGCTGTCACGGAGCACCTTTGAGGCTCGCACCTCCTTGATCCGTTCGCCCAGCACCGCGGCTGCCCGCTCGGCCAGGCGCGTGAACTGCTGATCGTCGATCTGCGGGGGCGCCGCCTCGACCACGCCGGGCAGGTCGAGATCGGCTTCATCAACGTTGCGCAGACGTAGCCCCTCATACTCGCGCAGCCCCGAGAGCATCAGCCCGTCCACCAGGTCGTGCAGCAGAAGCACCTCGATGCCGCGGGCGGTAAAGGGGTCGAGGTGCGGGCTGGTGCGTGCCGCGTCGAGGCTCGAGGCCATCAGGTAGTAGATTTCGCGTTGCCCATCAACGATCCGGCTCTTGTACTGCCCCAGGGTCACCAGCTCGTCGCCGCCGCGGGTGGTGTGAAAGCGCAGCAGTTTGAGCAACTCGCTGCGGTTCTCGTAGTCCATCGCCACGCCTTCTTTGATGAAGACGCCGAACTCCTGCCAGAAGCGGGCAAACTTCTGCGGATCGCTGTCGGCCAGATCGTTGAGTTCGCGGTGCAGGCGCCCGGTGAGGGTCTTGCGGATCCGTTGCAACACCGGCGCGCTCTGCACACTCTCGCGCGAGACGTTCAGCGGCAGGTCCTCGCTGTCTACCACCCCTTCGACGAAGCGGAAGTAGGCCGGCAACAGGTCTCTGGCCTCTTCCATAATCAGCACCTTGCGCGAGTAGAGCTTGATCTTGCCCTCGATGCGCCGCTCAAATAGCCCGCGCTCGCGTTTGGCGGGAATGAACAGAATGCTGTGCAGATCCACTGGCGCATCGGTCGAGAGGTGTATGTGCAGCAGCGGCTCTTCCGTGTCAAGGGTCAATTGCCGGTACAGGTTGTGGTACTGCTCCGCCTCCACCTCGCGCGGCGCCCGGCGCCAGAGGGCCTTTTGCTGGTTGATCTGCCGCTCGCCCATGTAGATCGGAAAGGCCACGAAGTCGGAGTGACGTTTGATGATCTGCTCGATCCGCCAGCTCTGGGCAAACTCTTTCGCATCGTCTTTCAGATGCACGGTGATCGTGGTGCCGCGGCCTTCGCGCTCGGCGGGACCAACAGTGTAGTGCTCGCTGCCGTCGCTCTCCCACATCGCCGCCTCGGCCTCGGGTCGGTAAGAGCGCGAGACGACGGTAACTCTGTCAGCAACCATGAATACGGAGTAGAAACCAACTCCAAACTGACCGATGATCTCGCTGGCGGTAGCTTTACTGGCCTCACGGGTGCGCTCGACAAAGGCCCGCGCGCTCGACTGGGCGATCGTGCCCAGGTGCTCGATCAGCTCCTCGCGGGTCATCCCGATCCCCGTGTCGCGCACGGTCAGCGTGCCCTGATCCGGGTCGGACTCGATCCAGATCCCCAGTTCCGCGTCCGGGTCGCGCACGTCGCGGTTGGTCAGCATTTCAAACTGCACGCGGTTCAGCGCATCGGAGGCATTCGAGATCAGCTCGCGCAGGAAAATCTCACGATCGGTGTAGAGCGAGTGCGCCAGGATGTGCAGTACTTGCTGCACTTCGGCTTTGAAGGTGAGTGACTCGGCCTGATTCGCCGTAGCCTTGTCCGCAGTCATGGATGTCTCCCCACGATGAAATAGATGGACGGCGTATACATCGTGATCTGGCCGCGAATCTACCACGGCAATGTTAGAAAGATGTTAGATGTCCACTAGTGATCCGCAAATCGTCTTCGGGAAGGTGCTGGCCTGCCAGGCGCCAGTCGCGGGGCGCGCAACGCCCGAATGCAAAATTATTGTTCTCCTGGAAGGGCGTAGAGGCGTGGCGCTGCCGCGCCTCTACGCCCAGACCTTCCCGCGCGGGCTATATTCACCTCGGTCATCCATGCGGCTGCGCCGCACAACGCCGCGATGAACATGGGTTTTTCTTGGGAGGGCACAGCCCTCCCAAACCCTCCCGCGGGCGGGCTATATTCACCTCAGCCCCTCCCGCCACGCCGGTAACTCTCATCGAGCAACTCGACGATGTAGCGCACCTGCACCTCCTCGCTGCGCCGCCGCAGTTCGCCCGCCAGTTGCAGGGCGCAGCCGGGATTGGCCGTGGCGATGACCTGCGCGCCGGTAGCCAGGGCGTTGTCCACCTTGCGCGCGCCGAGCCGAGCGGCCATCTCGGGCTGGGTCAGGTTGTAGACGCCCGCCGATCCGCAGCAGAGGGCGCTCTCGTGCATTTCGCGCAACTGCAACCCTGGAATGGCCATCAGCAGGGTCCGCGGCTGGACGGTGATGCGCTGGGCGTGGGCCAGGTGACATGGTTCCTGGTAAGTCACCTGCACCTCGAGGCGGCCCAGGTCGGCGCGGTTGAACTCGATGCCGGCCAGGAATTCGTGTACGTCTTTCACCTTGCGGCTGAAGGCCGCTGCACGCTCGTGCCAGAGCGGATCGTCGTGAAGCAGGTGGCTGTACTCTTTGAGCGTGCTGCCGCAACCGGCGGCGTTGATCACGATCGCGTCCACCCCCAGCCCTTCAAAGGCGGCGATGTTGCGCCGGGCCAGTTCACGGCCTCCGTCGAGGTCGCCGCCGTGGGTGTGCAATGCCCCGCAACAGCCCTGATCGGGGGGCAGGATCACTTCGCAGCCGTTTTTCTGCAGCACGCGAATGGTGGCTTCGTGAACGCCGGCAAAGGCGGTGCTCATGATGCAGCCGGTGAGGACGGCCACACTGTAACGGCGTTCGCCCTCGGCGGGGTAGATCTGCCCCCTGGGCACGGTGAAGTGTGGGTTGATCGGCGGCAGCATCCGTTCGGCATCGGCCATGCCGATCAAGCTCAGCAGGCCGCTCTTGCGGGCGATCCACTGCGCTCCGCTGCGCTGGTAGAGCCGCATTGTAGCCGAGAAGGCTCGGAACAGGCCCATCTCTTTGAACAGGGCGCCAAAGACCACCCCGCGCAGCGCCCGTTGCCACAATGGGCGCGGAGGCAGCGTCGCTGGCGCCGTGGGGTCGTGCGCCCCCCGCTCCCGCGCCTGCTCGATCTGCGCCCGGCTTGCCTCCAGGATCGCGCCGTACTGCACTCCTGAGGGACAGACTGCTTCGCAGGCGCGGCAGTTGAGGCACTGGCTCATCTGCTCCTGAAAGACTTCGCTCTCCAGGCCGATGCGTCCTTCGTCCACTGCTTTCATCAGGTAGATTCGCCCGCGCGGCGAGGACATCTCCAACCCCGTTTCGCGGTAGGTTGGGCATGAGGAAAGGCACAGGCCGCAGTGGACGCAGGTGTTGATAATGTCGGAACTGGGACGATCCCGGGCGCTGAAGGGCACCAGAGGGATGTTCACCGTCTCGCGATCAGGGGTGGTCAGGGTCATACCAGCTCTCCATCCAGGGCGGGCGTTTCCCCACCGGTAGTTCAGGCTGACAAGGGCGCGGGCGTTTCATCCCGCCAGAACAGTGCGCCAGGGTTCATGCGGTCGAAGGGGTCAAATTCAGTTTTGAGGGCGCGCATCAGCGCCAGGGCGGGCGGCGGCGCGCCCCAGGGGTGCGCCGCGCGCCTGGCCAGGGAGGGGTCGAGCAGATGGGCGTGGCGCAGGCGCTGTACCAGGGCCGCGTGGAAGTCGAGGCGCTGCTCCTCCGGCCCTTCGACCTGGAGGTAGGCTACGCCGCTCAGGCCGCGGGCGCAGAGGCCGAGGGTCAGCCGGCGCGACAGCGCCTCGGTGCTCGCCGTCTCAAGGGCTGCCCCCAGATCCGCCGGCGCTGCGCACAGGCGCACCAGGCTCGCGCCAGGCTCCTCCGGGGGCGCGGCCCGGCGCGCTAGCTCTACCCACAGGGCGCTTTCGCCGCTTTCGCTCAGTTCCTCCACGCTCAGGGCGCCGGCTCCGGCGGCCAGGCCGCGCAAGGCGCGCATATGCTGCGCCACCGCTGCCGGGTGGCCCTCGGCCCGCAAGGCCAGCAGCGCTCCGCCAGGCGGAAATTCCAGCGGCAACCTTCGCTCCAGCGGCCCGGCGACCAGTTCGGCGGCAGTAGGCTGTAGCCGCGTGTTCGCCACTGCGTCCAGGCAGGCCAGGGCCTGCTCGCGCCGGTCGAAGGCGGCAGTCAGCGTGGCGGTGGCGCGTGGCCGCGGAAAGACCCGCAGGCGCACCGCCGCGATCACTCCTAGCGTGCCGTGGCTGCCCACCAGCAGCTTGACCAGGTCGAAGCCGCTCACATTCTTGACCACCTGCGCCCCCAGGCGCGACACGGCGCCATCGGCCTCGACAATGGTCAGGCCCAGCACCCAGTCGCGCAGGATGCCGTAGCCCGGGCGGCGCGGCCCGTCGGCGCCCGTGGCGACCAGCGCGCCCAGGGTGGCTGCCTCGGGCCGGTGCAGGTCAAGGGGCAGCATCTGGCCGTTGGCAGCCAGGAGCGCCTGAAGCTCCGCCAGACTCATCCCCGCCTCCACGCCGATTGTCTGGTCGTCGGGTTCGTAGGCCAGTACCCGGTTCAGGCGTCGGGTGACGATGTGGAGCGGGCGTGCCGCGGAGAACGCGTTGTCGCCATGCGATATGTCGCTGCACGGTCGCACAGCTATGCCTGCGCGGTGGCAGAAGGCCACCACCTGCGCGAGTTCCTCGACGCTACCGGGGCTGATGGCGAGAGTGGCGCCGTTGGCGGTCACGTGTCCGGCTCCAACGATCGCTGCCAGCGCCGCAGCGTCAACGCCGTTCGCGCCGGTCTCCGGGGCCCCCGGCCGGTCGCCAGTTTCCGGGCCTGCGCTTTGGTCCATACGCCCTCCGTTGCGCACTGACCCGGAAGCGGACGGCGACAGATGCGCCAGCACCGGCCCGTGTCCGGCCGTGCTGCCGATGCGCGCCCGGCGCTGCGCGGCCAGGTCGTGCGGGCGCAGGGCCACCGGGAAGATCTTGCCGGGGTTGAAGCAATCCTCCGGGTTGAAACAGGTGTACACGGCGGCGTGGAGTTGCAGCTCGTGCGGATCGAGCAGCAGCGGCAGATACTCCTGCTTCTCCACGCCGATGCCGTGCTCGCCGCTGATCACCCCGCCCTGCTCGATGCTCAGCTTGAGCACGGCCCCGGCGAGGGCGTGGGCACGCTCGCGCTGATCCGGGTCGCGGGGGTCGTAGAGCACCATAGGGTGCAGATTGCCATCGCCGGCATGGAAGACGTTGCAGACCTCCATACCCCACTCGCGCCGCAGGCGCTCGATCTGCTCCATCATCAGCGGCAGGCGCGTACGGGGCACCACTGTATCTACCAGCAGGTAAGCCGGCGCCAGCCGCCCGATTGCCCCGGCTACCGCCTTGCGCGCCGCCCAGACGCGTGCCTGCTCAGCGGGGGTGCGCGCCGGACGCAGCTCGAAGGCGCCCTGCGCCCGACACAGCTCCAGGATCTCTTCGAGGGTCTCGTCCAATCCCTCGGCGACGCCGTCCACTTCGATAATCAGCAGGGTTGTGCCCCCGGCCTCGGGCAGGCCCAGCCCATAGGCCCGGTTGACCGCGCGAATACCGTTGTGGTCCATCACCTCCAGCGACGTGGGCAGAGACCCGGCGGCGATGATCTGGCTCACTGCGGTCGAAGCGGCGATCACGTTGGGGAAGAGCGCCAGCACTACCCGGTTGGCCTCGGGCAGCGGCGTGAGGCGCACCAGTGCCCGCGTGATTACCCCGAAGGTCCCTTCGCTCCCCACCACTACGCCGGTCAGGTCGTAGCCAGCGGCATCGGGCGTTCCATCGCCGGTCCACAGCAACGTTCCATCGGGGCGCACCAGTTCTAGCGCCAGGACGTGGTTGGTCGTCACGCCGTACTTCAGGCAATGGGGGCCGCCGGCATTGGTGGCCAGGTTACCGCCGATGGTGCTGGCCTTCTGCGAGGAGGGATCGGGGGCGAATTGCAACCCCAGGGGCGCCAGGCGGGCGTTTAACTCGGCATTGACCACCCCGGCGCCCACCAGGGCGCGGCGCGAGCGCGGCTCAACCGCCTCGATGCGTTCCATGCGCGCCGTGCTCAGGAGCACGCCCCCGCGCAGGGGAATGGCGCCCCCCGCGACGCCTGTGCCGGCGCCACGGGCGACAACAGGCAACCCGGCGCTGACGGCCAGCCGTACTGCCGCGGCGGCCTCCTCGGGCGTGCCGGGCGCCACCGCTACATCCGGCGCACGGGCGACGATCATACTCGCGTCAGCGTCGTAGGTGCGCAGGGCGTCGGGGTCACGCACCACCGCGTGCGCTCCGACGACGCGGATCAGTTCGGCAACCAGGGTTGAGTGCAACATCGCTGGCGCGTCTCCACCTTCTCAACCAGGCCGGTGCGGCGCGTGAGCCTCCTGCCCCTGAACCCGTTAGACGCATGCGGTTGCGCCGCACAACGCCGGAATGAAAATATGCGTTCTTGGGAGGGCTTGCCGCCCCCACAGGCAGGGGTATGGGGAAACCCGGTTTCCCCATATGATCACCTCAGAGGGAGGAGTCGGGCTCCCGCCCGCAGCGAGGCGGGGACGGTCACCTTGTTTCACAATCTACACCACATACCGCCCCGGGTTCAGCAGATTCTCTGGATCAAACTCCTGCTTGATCCGCCGCATCAGATCCAGATTGGCAATGCCTGCGCCCCAGACCGGCAATTCGGCAGCGAGAGCAGGCTGTGCGCCAATAACCACGAGTTGCGGCCAGCGCGCCAGTATAGCTGCGTGCCAGGCGCGCAGATGCTCGTCGCTGCCCCGCAGGCGCAGGTAGGCCACCCCGCTGAGGGCGCGGGCCTGGACGCGCAGCAGCAACCCTTCCCGCGCGGCCCGGGCTCGCACGTCGCCCAGGGCCGCTTCCAGGGCGCCGGGGAGGCAACTCAGCCGTGCCACCAGTTCATCGGCGGCCAGATCGACCGTCTGCGGCGCGTCATTGAAGTCTGCCCAGCGTTCCTCTACCGCGGCCAGACCTTCGGCGACGACAGAAACGCTGCCAGCGCCGGCCTCTTCAGCCAGGCGGCGCACATCGCGCACATGGCGTTCGACAGCGGCGGGCAACCCCTCGATACGCACCTCGATGCTCGCCGTGGTCCCGTCCTCACGGTACTCCACTGCGGCCGGGATGAGCTGGCTTGCGCTCAAGGCGGTGATCAGCCTGAAGGCCCGCTCAGGTTGCTCAAAGAAACAGCTCAGGCTCGCCGCAGCCCGCGGCCGGGGCATCAGCTTGAAGTTGGCCGAGACGATGATCGCCAGCGTGCCCAGGCTGCCCAGGTAGAGCTTCATCATATCAAAGCCGCTGACGTTCTTCACCACCATACCGCCGGCCTTACTGATCCGGCCCGTCGCTTCCACTACCCGGATGCCGATCAGCAGATCGCGACTGGTGCCGTAGGCCAGGCGCCGCGGGCCATCTGCGCCGGAGGCCAGGAGGCCGCCGATGGTGCTCAGGGCCGGCCGCGGCGGGTCCAGGGGCAACATCTGGTTGTGCGCGGCGAGGGCTGCATCCAGGGCCGCGAAGGTCATCCCCGCCTCGACCGAGATCGTAAGATCGTCAGGCTCATGCATAAGAATGGCCTGCAACCCGCTCGTGCGGAGGACGACAAAGGTTTCCGCAGCGATAGGCCGGCCCCACCGCTGACGCGTGCCGCCGCCCCACGGCGCCAGCGGAACGCGCGCGGCGTGGCAGGCCGCGACAGCGCGGGCCACCTGCTCCACCGAGGAGGGACTGATCACCAGCGCCGGGGAGCGACCGTGCACGGCGAACGGCGCCGTTTCTTCAGAGATGCGCTCGGGGCCGACAATCTCGACCAACTGGCGCGTCAGCGCTGCTGGAAGCATAGATGCACCTACCGCGTCTTCAGCTCGCTCCAGGCCACGCCCGCCTTGCGCAGGGCGGCCAGCTCCCCGCAACCCCGTCCCTTGGGAAAGACCTTGCCCGGATTGAAGAGATCGTAGGGGTCGAAGCTCTGGTGCAGCCCGGCCATCGCCGCCAGGTCGTCGGTGGAGAACAGCAGGGTCATGTAGTCCTGCTTCTCCACGCCAATGCCGTGCTCGCCGCTGATGACCCCGCCCTGCTCGATGCTCACGTGCATCACCCCGGTGGCCGCCTCCAGCGCGCGCTGGTTCTGGCTCCGGTCACGCCGGTCGAAGAGAATGATCGGGTGCAGGTTGCCGTCGCCGGCGTGGAACACATTCGCAATCGGCAAACGGTACTCCTGCGAGATGCGCCCGACCTGCTCCATCGTGTAGGGCAGACGGGTGCGCGGTACCACTGTGTCAACCAGGTAGTACGTTGGCGCCAGGCGACCCATCGCGCCAAAGGCGTTCTTCCGCGCCGCCCAGACCTGATTTTGCTCCGCTGGCGTGCGCGCGGGTCGCACATCAATCGCGCCGTTGCGCCAGCAAACAGCGGTAATGTCGGCCAGCAACTCGTCCAGGCCGTCGTCTACGCCATCCACCTCGATCAGCAGCGCCGCGCCGGCCTGTTCGGGCAGGCCCAGTTTGTACATATCGTTGACGGCCTTGATCGCCAGCCGGTCCATAATCTCCAGCGCCGCGGGCAAAAAGCCGCTGGCGATCACCTGCGAAACACTGGCCGAGGCGCCGGCAATGTCGGGGAACAGGGCCAGGACGACCCGCACCGCCTCGGGCAGCCGCGTGAGCCTGAGCCAGGCCGCGGTCACCAGGCCGATGGTGCCCTCGCTGCCGGTGATCACCCCGGTCAGATCGTAGCCCACTGGCGCAGGATTGCCGTCCCCCGTCCAGATGATCGAGCCGTCGGGCAGCACCATTTGCACTCCCAGTACGTGGCTGGAGGTAATGCCGTACTTCAGACAGTGGGGGCCGCCGGCGTTGTTGGCAATGTTGCCGCCGACGGTGCAGGCCTTTTGCGACGAAGGATCAGGGGCAAACTGGTAACCGTAGGGCTTGAGCAGTTGCGATAGTTCCCAGTTGATCACCCCCGGCTGGCAGAGCACGCGCCCGTTGCGCGCATCGATCTCCAGCACCCGGTCCATCCGCGCCGTGCTGACCACGATGCCGCCACCGATGGGCGTTGCCCCACCGGCAAGACCGGTGCCGGCCCCGCGGGGCACGATTGGCGCCCCGTAGCGCGCGGCAAGACGCACCACGGCGCTAACTTGCTCGGCGCTGGTGGGTAATACTACCACCTGCGGCTCGCCGGTATCCATCACACAGCCATCGGCATCGTAGGTCATCAGAGCCACCGGGTCGGCAACTACTCCGGTGGGCCCCACAACGTGCCGCAACTCCTCGATGAGTTGGGAGCGGTTCATGTTCTATTCCTCATGATGTGAAAATATGGGGAAACCGGGTTTCCCCACGCCCCTGCCCACGGGGGTGGTAAGCCCTCCGCGCCGGAGGGTTTGCGCGGGCGAAGCCCTTCCAGGAAGAGACGCAGCACCGCTGCGCTTCTTTACCCGACTATGTGTGTGACGAACGTTGCTGAATACACCGATAGCCGTATTGTATCATGTAATCGAAAATCCAAAATGTGGATTTTTTCTCCATATTGTGGATAATGATATCTGATTGCGTAAATGAGCCGATGCGAGTACCCTACGATTAGCGTGGAGCGATCAGGTTTATCTGCCCTCCGACCGGCGCCGGGGGCATGCCGCCCCGGCGGGCAGGGGACGGGGAAACCTGGTTTCCCCTGGTTTCTGGTGGGCGGCGCAGCCGCCAGAGATGATGGAACACGAGCAACACCCTGCGGGAGCCACCCCATGCACTGGTTCTATGCCCGGGATATTGTCGCCTGTCTGGAGCTGGACCCGAACCGCACCCTGGTAGCCCTGGCCGACCTCTGTGCTGCGCTGGGATTGCCGGCGGCTCGGGAGGAGCGCCGGGTAAAGGCGCACCCCTTGTTGCGCCAGGGCGCCCGTCGCCTTGCCGCCGAGCCGCACGACGGCGGGGCGCCCACGCGCCTGTGCCTGCGGATCGAACTGGTACCCCTCTGGTTGACTACCCTGAACCCCGAGCATATCCCCGATCCGGCCCTTCGCGATCGCCTGGCCCTGTTCCAGCGCGAAGCAGCCTCGCTGCTCTGGCAGGCCTTCCGCCCCCAGGGCTTCGACAGCGGCGATGGGTTGATTGCCCCCCGACCCCAGCAGGGTCACGCCGAGCAGGCCTATGTCGGGGCCATGGCCATCGCGAACCTGGCTCGCCAGCAGGTGCTGATCGAGCGGCAGCTCGACACCGCCCCCGCTGGCGATGAAAGCCCGGGCGCCGATCCCTGGGCCGCCCGCGGCGCAGCCGTTGACGACCCCCAGGCCGCCCGGCTGGCCCAGACGGTGCGCAGGGTGGTGCACACCCTCGGCGAGCGCACCCGCCGCAACGAGTACTGGGGCGCCCTCAGCGGGCTGTACCGCAACTTTGGCATTTCTTCCTATCGCCGCATGCCCGCCGGACGGCTCTATGAGGCCCTGGAGTGGCTGGAGCGCTGGTACGGCGACATGATCGGCGAACCCGAACCACCCCCGGATATCTGATCCCTGCCTGACGCCGGGCGCCGCTGCGGTCTTACCGTCGCTGCGCGTAGCGGTACGCCAGGCCGGGGGCCAGGTTGAAAGCGCTGGCATTCTGCGCCTGCGGGTCGAGCACCTGCGCGAAACAGTCCAGCCGTCCCGGCTCAACCTGTGTGCAGGACGGCGCGCTCAGCAGCGGGCGCTCCTCGATCACCGACCACGGTTGGTTCCACCCACCGCTGTAGGTGATCTGGTAGAGCCGCATATCCGGGCCGCGCGCGAACAGGTCGAGCAGATTGCGGTTCCACCCGACGGCGCTAATGGGCGCCGTCGCGCGGAACGTCGCCATGCCCAGGAGCTGATTCTATCCGACCCAGCGCGCTCCCACCCGTTCGTCGTAGTAGAGCTGCATGACTACACCGTTGGGGCCAAGGGCGAAGCAGTCAATGATCCCGGTTTCGCGTGAGCCGCACGCCGGCGCCGAGGTGATGGTTCCACTCCCGACCGCCTCCCACCGCGGCGGGGTCCAATCGGTAACATCGTGTTGCCAGTAGCGATGGATGAGGTTCCCGTTGCTATTCCGAACAAAGACGCTCAGGCGTCCGGCGCCCCAGGCCACAATTGCCGGCGCCGAGGTCGCGTCGCCGCCAAGGTCGTTCGCGGCCCAGCCGCGCCCGTTCCAGTAGAACTGGAAAACGCCGCCGTAACCCTCGCGCAGGGCAACGCAGTTGATGGCCCCCGCCGTCCACGAGGCGCACGACGGCGCTGAGCGGAGGATCACGCCGCGCAGTTCAGGCGGCGTGCGCCATGGTGACCAGGCTCCACCGCCTTCTTTGTAGGTTTGAATGATCTCACCGTTCCCCCCGCGCGCAAAGACGGTTATGCGTTCCCGGCCCCATGAGACGGCTGCCGGCGCGGAGGTTAGCGTACCGCCGAGATCCTGCCAGGCCGTCCAGGTCAAACCAGATTGTGGGTCGGGCGCAGTGGGAGGCGCAGCGAGCGCGCCTTGCAACACCGCTGCCTGAGCATACGGCGCCGATGCCCCCACCAGGGCGGCGACGGCGACCAGCGCGGCGAACAGTAACCAGACCCGGCTTGAGCGAATCGAGGCTGCCATAGACCCTCCCTGAGGGCGCCGCCGCCTCGATGCGGCAGGCCCTCCGCTTGCCTTGCCAGAAGTTCCCCATCGGGCAGATCCCTCCCAAACCCTCCCCTCAGGAATTTAAGGGCGGACAGAACATCCGAGCCAACGTGGCGTGTACCGCACTGGAACGCCCCCGCGCGCGGCTCTGGTCTCCCCGCTTCGACAGGCTCAGCGCAGGCTCTCCAGCTTCGCTGGAGAGGGGGAGGGGGCGGGAGCCAACCAGCGCATCCCAACGCCATCACGCCCGTCGGCGCTCATACGTTCTGTCCGCCCCTGAACCTCAGGGAGGGGGATGGGGAAACCCGCTTTCCCCATCCGCTCACATCAGGACGCGATGGCTGTGACCACCAGCCCTTATACCCCCCCAACCGCCCGCTATGAGTAGTGCACATAGCGCAGGAGACCATTATAATGAAGTCCACACGCTAAAAGACACAAAGTTCGCGACTCATTTGCGTTACAACGCTCGGACCGGCTAATCTGCTCCTGACACTATCATATACCCGCGCGCAAGGTGGCGCGCCGGTGTGCGTATTCACATTTGGGGTAAGGCGCCACCCCGGGAGCGCGGGCGTCCCGCCCGCAAGGGTCTGGATGCGGGCAAGATGCCCGCGCTCCCAGGAGAAGTGTGAGCATGTACCGCACCCTGACAGGATGAAAACAGGTTTGGCCCTGGGAGGGCGCAGCTCTCCCAAACCCTCCACATAGGCAGACGATGGGGAAACCCGGTTTCCCCGCTGGTCACAACAGGAACCTATGGACCTCCCGAACGACCTGAGGCTGAGTCTGGAGCGTGAACTGCGCAGCTACGACCCCCGCAGCCTGGCCCGCGTCACCGCCGAAGCCACGGCGCGCTACCGCGACCCGGCGGCGGGGCTACCGCCGCGCGGCCCGCTGGCTGCCGCGGCATACGCGGCTACGCGTATGCCTGCCACCTACGCCGCCTGCGCCGCCGCGCTGCAAGAACTCGCGGCGCGCCTGCCCGGCTTTGCGCCCCGGACCCTGCTCGACGCTGGCGCCGGCAGCGGCGCTGCGCTGTGGGCAGCCATACGCATCTGGCCGGCCCTGGAACGAGCCACCCTGATCGAGGCCGATCGCGATATGCTCGCCCTTGGCCAGCGCCTCGCCGCCACCGCAACCGCTCCCGCCGTTCGCGCCGCCGCCTGGGTCCGCGCCGACCTTACCGCCGCCTGGGACGCGCCGCGCCACGATCTCGTGACCGCAGCCTACGTTCTGGGCGAATTGCCCGAGGAGGCCCGTACTTCCCTGATCGCGCGGCTATGGGAGCGGGCCAGCGGCGCCCTGGTGCTGATCGAGCCGGGCACCCCCCGCGGCTGGGCGAGCATCCGCGCTGCCCGGGAACAGGTGCGCGCCGCCGGCGCCATCCTGATTGCTCCCTGCCCCCACCAGGAGGCCTGCCCGCTGCCCGCCGACGACTGGTGCCACTTTGCCCGTCGCCTCGCCCGTGGGCGGCTACATCGGGCCCTGAAGGGCGCTGAACTGGGCTACGAAGACGAAAAGTATGCCTACATCGCCGTTGCGCGCCAACCTGGAGAAACCATCGGCGCCCGCATCCTGCGCCATCCCCTCGTGCGCTCCGGCCATATCGAACTGACCCTCTGCACCCCTGAGGGTATCCGCCGTCTCAGCGTCACCCGTTCAGCAGGCGCGACCTGGCGTATGGCCCGCGACCTGCGATGGGGCGACAGTCTACCCGCCGAGTTTCTCAACGATCGGTAACCACCGCGTGCGACTACGGTGTCGCGCGCCTCGAGCAACGGGCAACAAAGCAATGGCTCACTGGACGTTTCTCACCAATCACGCGCAGGTACTCCTCTGTATTGCGCGTAATCGCAGCGCCACCGCTCGCGAGATCGCCGCGCAGGTCGGTATCACCGAGCGCGCGGTGCAGCGTATTCTGCGCGACCTGCACGACGCCGGCTACATTAGCCATACTCGTGACGGGCGCCAGAATCGCTACGACATCCATGAAGAGGCCCCGATGCGCCATCCCGCCCAGCAAGGTCACGCTGTGCGCGAGTTGCTGGAATTGCTGGATTAGTGCTTCATCTGGCAACTTCCCTTGCACGCCTGGTCAGAGAAGCTGGCTTCGGGGAGGGCTTTGCCTTCCTCGGTCCTCCTCTTCCAGAGCGTGTCCGATGCGCCGGCGATCCTGTGCGGACGACCTGGTTGGATCACTTGCCAGGAGGACAAAGCTCTTCCCTGGCCCTTGTTCACATCTTGCGCTCTCCGTTGGGTAGCGTAACCTTTCACCTGGTGATCCGGTTTACCTGGTGGGCTGATCAGCCATAGGCGCTGCCGGGCGCCGCGCAACGCCCGGCCCAGGTTCAAGAAAGGCACCAGGACCATGACACAGGTGAAGGGCACGATCAATCGCGTGGAGTTGCTCGGCTGGCTGGGGGCAGACCCGGAGATGCGCTTCATCTCTACGGGCGTCGCCGTCTGCCGTTTCCGCGTGGCGACGAAGCGCTTCGGCGGCCAGGACGCCGATGGCCGGCGGGAGTATGAAACCGACTGGACCACCGTCGAGGCGTGGGAACGTCTGGCCGAACTCTGCAACAGCTACCTGCACAAGGGCAGTCGCGTCCGTGTCAGCGGCGCCCTGCGCACCGATACCTGGACCGACAAGGCCACCAATCAGCCCCGCTCACGCACGTATGTTCGCGCCGATGACGTGCTCTTCCTCGACAATCGCCCCGGCGTGCCCGCCGAGGCCGTAGCCGTCTCCGAGGCTGGCGATGCTCCAGGCGATGAGGACGTGCCGTTTTAAGCGCCGGGCCGCGACCGCACCCCGGCCCGCCCTGTGACCCGCATCCACTCCTGCCGGTAACCTGCCGTGTTTGAGGCCGGATCGGCCACAAGCCTGTCGCCAGGCGTTGAGACAGCGAGGCGCTTGCGGTTGTTCCACAACCCGGTGGTAGCTACGGCGGCGCGCTCCCGGGCGCAGACGCCCCTTCACCCCGCGCCCCGTTTGCGCGGCCTGCGTTGGCCCTGCCGCGCCCCGTTTGCGCGGCGCCCGCTGACGTTCTGGGGAGGTCATACCCTCCCCCCTCGCCCCGGAGAGCAAACCACGGGACACGGGGTATCCCGCGCCCCTGCCCGCAGCGTTAGAGGAGTATGGGGAGACCCGGGTTTCCCCATACTCCTGCACATCGGAGCACGCCGGATTGAAAACTGGGGCGCCGCGACCTTGCCGGCAAGGGCAGCGGCGCTTCATCGCCCAACAGTGATCGTCGCCACCTCAACGGCGCCCTCGGGAAGCGGCGTGCCATTCACTGTCACCGGTGGTCGCGCGCCGCTGACGGGATCGTACATACCCACGATGACGCGGTACACGCCCGGCGCCATAGTCGGCGGCAGATAGACGTCGTTGTGGTCCACCACCAGGCTGCCGGGGCGCCACACGCTGGTCGGGTAGCGTCCCTGCCAGGGTGGGGCATCGCGCTGGGTCGGGCGACGGCCCTCCGCGTCAACCAGGTGGACGAAGATGTAGTAATCGGTGGTGAATGGACCGTCAACCTCCCAGAACGTGCGCAGACCGAGCACCCCACCCGGGGTAAAGGTCGTGGCGGGCACAAGCATCGGCGGTTCGCCCTCTCCCGAAGGATCGCCAATGGTCACACCGCGCAGCCACGCCTCGCCGATGCGCACCGCATCGCCCAGGGGGTGGCGCGCATCGCCAGCGCCGAGGCCGGTAGCAATGACCAGAATGTGCGGACCGAGCATCTCTTCGCGCCGCACGCGCGGCCCGAACTCGGCGACGGTGGCGGGCAGCAGCGGCGCATACGCCTCCGGCACGGCGATCCGCCCCCAACTGTGCGACGTGGCGATCACGTAGGCGAAGCCCTGGGCGCGGTACCAGGCCAGGTCGTGGTCAGCCAGACGGGGGACGTAGCTCCAGCGCGGCTCGCCGGGGCCGGGCACAGGCGTCAATTCGGCAGCCAGGCGCGCGCCCGGGGGCACGTTGGCGTCAATCCAGTTTAGCAGTTGCCGGCGGCTATCACCGGCGGCCTGGCGGCTCACCTCCGCAGCCGAGCGCAGCGCCGGAGGTAGCGCCAGCGCCAGGACCAGGGCTGCCAGGGTGAACCAGCGCATGGCTGTGGAGCGCGGGGCCAGCAGGCGCGGCAGCTCAACCGCTGCTACCCCTGCCGGGAGGGCGCAGGCCACCAGGAGGGGCAGCATGTTCTGCATAAAATGGGTTGGCCGCGAGAGATGCAGCAGCAGCGAGGGCGTCGCAAAACCAAGCCAGACCCCCAGCACCGCCGGGCGACGCCTGGCCAGGATCAGCAGGCCCGCCAGCACGATCAGGCAGGCGAGCAAACCCAGGCCATCCCCCAGAAAAAACTCGACATAACCCCCCACGTTCCACGCGCCACGGTAGTGACCATTGCCGCCACCGTAATTGCTCCACTGCTCGATGATCCCTGCGCGCACCTGGCTCCATCGCAGCAGCGCGTAGGGTGTACCCGCAATGAAGGTCGCTATGGCCGCAAGACCTGCTCCCAACAGGCGCGCTATCTCCCCAGCCGGATGGCGCCACCCGCTACGGCGACCGTTCCAGGCGCGCAGGGCCGCCGCGGCCACAATCGCCCCCGCCACAACCCCGGCGTTGTACTTGGTTGAAGCTGCCAGGCCGGCAAAGGCCCCTGCCGTCAGGTAGGCCCGCCACGTGCCGTCGCGCAGGGCCAGCACAGCCGTTCCCAGGGCCAGGGTGGTCAGCATCGTCGCCAGGACGTCGGTAGTGGCCCATTGCGAGAAGCGCAGGTGCAGCGGCAGCACTGCGACCAGCAGCGCCCCGACCAGCCCGGCGCCAGTGTTCCAGCCCCGCGCGCCCAGGCCATACGCGGCCAGCACCGTCAGCGCACCGAAGCAGGCCGTGAGCAGCCGCGCCGCCAGAAAGAACTCCGGCACGGTGGTGACAATGTGGGTCGTAATCAGCATCTCGTGCAGAGGACCATAGACCCCCGTCGCGTGCCCCCAGAGGTAGCAGGCCTGCACGACCATCAGCAGCAGGTAGGTGTGCAGCGACGGCTTCCAGAAGAGTTGCTGATTCGGATCACCGGTGCGCAACATGGTGAGCGCCTGCTCCAGATGCACCGGCTCATCGGGATGATCCACGAACGGCAGCGTCTGGCCGATGGTTACGGCGCGCAGCAGAAACGCGCCCAGTGCCAGGCCCGCCAGCGCCAGCCAGAGCAGCCAGGGTCGCTCGGCGACGTGGGCGCGTTCTCCACCCGGCGGAGCGAGATCGAACGCGGGGAGCGCAAGCTTTTTCATCGGTCTCCTGAGGTGAAAATAGCCCGCCCGCGGGAGGGTCTGGGCGTAGAGGCGCGGCGCCGCCGCGCCTCTACGCCCTCCCAGGAACCAACCCGCCCGCGGGGAGGGTTTGGGAGGGTGTAGACCTCCTAAGAACAAATATTTTCATTCTGGCGTTGTGCGGCGCAGCCGCATGGACGACTGAGGTGAAAATAGCCTGCCCGCGGGAGGGTCTGGGCGTGGAGGCGCGGCGCCGCCGCGCCTCCACGCCCTCCCAGGAACCAACCCGCCCGCGGGGAGGGTTTGGGAGGGTGTAGACCTCCCAAGAAAAATCTATGTTCATCTCGTTGTTGTGCGGCGTAGCCGCATGGATGGCTGAAGTGAACATATGGAAAAACCGCGTTTCCCCAAACCCCTCCCTGGTGGGAGGGCTTGGGAGGGCTACGCCCTTCCAGGAACAACTCCCGCGAAGGCGTGGTGGGATACCCGGATTCTTCCACCTTTCGCTCCGATGGTACCACGAATGTCCATGGCCTGTGGCGCATTAGAGTGGTATGCTGGCACTGGATCCACGCTGCGCAGCCTCATACATCCTGGTTGCAGCAGCGTGGTATGATAGCGTGCGCTGCAACAACCTGCGGCGCGCTCGACAGGAGCAAGCTATGGGGTCCCAACGAATTGCGCGTCGTGTTCGCGCGGTGCCGCCCTCCGGGATTCGTCGCTTTTTCGACATCGCAGCCAGTATGCCTGACGTGATCTCGCTGGGGGTCGGCGAACCCGATGCGATGACGCCTGCCGATATTCGCGCGGCTGGCCAGCGCTCGATCGATCAAACCACTGCCTACACCTCCAATTCGGGTCTGCTGGAACTGCGCGTCACTCTGGCCGCCCACCTCAACCGTTTGTATGGCGCCGACTACAACCCGGAGGACGAGCTGTTGATGACCGTCGGCGTGAGCGAGGCTATGCTCATCGCCACTCTTGCGGTGCTCGACCCCGACGACGAGGTGCTTGTGCCGGAGCCGTGCTTCGTGGCCTATCCGGCCGCTGTGCTGTTCGCCGACGCGAAGCCGGTGTATGTGCCGACGCGGGTGGAGGACGGCTTTCAGGTAACCGGCGCGGCTCTGGAGGCGGCGATTACTCCGCGCACTAGGGCCATTCTGATCGGCTATCCCAATAACCCGACCGGCGCGGTGCTGTCACCCGAGCGAATGCTCGAAATCGCCGCGGTGGCCGAACGGCACAATCTGCTGGTTATCTCCGATGAGATCTACGATCGCCTGGTCTACGGGGTCAAGCACACCTGTTTCGCGGCGCTCCCCGGCATGCGCGAGCGCACCATCCTGCTCGGTGGGTTCTCCAAGGCCTATGCTATGACTGGCTGGCGGCTGGGCTGGTTCGCTGCTCCGGCAGACATTACCGCCGCAGCCCGGAAGGTGCACCAGTATGCGATCATGTCTGCGCCTACGATGAGCCAGTATGCTGGCCTGGCGGCGCTGCGCTTCGGCGAAGAAAGCGTGCGCGCTATGCGCGACGAGTACGACCGACGGCGCCGGGTCATCGTCGGCGGGTTGAGAGAGATCGGCCTGCCTACCTTTGAGCCACAGGGCGCCTTCTACGCCTTTCCACACGTCGGCCACCTGGGGATGAGCAGTGAAGAGTTTTGTGAGCGCCTTCTGACCGAGGAGCGCGTTGCGGTGATCCCCGGCGATGCCTTCGGTCCGAGCGGCGCTGGCTATGTGCGCGCCTGTTATGCAACGGCGCTGGACAAGATCGAGGAGGCGCTTGAGCGCATCGAGCGTTTCGTGCGCCGTGTTACCTGATGTGAAAATACGGGGAAACCGGGTTTCCCCACGCCCCTCCCTGAGGGGAGGGTTTGGGAGGGCGCAGCCCTCCCAGGAATAGTTATTTATCCTGGCGTCTTCGTGGTACACGTTCAAATCAGGAGGAACCGGACCAATGCCTGTAGAACTGAGCAATCCACCCGACGCAGTAGAAGGCCAGCGGCCCCCCCTCGTCGTTGACGGTGAGCTGCGCTGCGCCCTCACCGGCGTGCCGGTCAGTCCCGACGAGGCGTACTGGGCGCCGCCGCTGATCACAACCCGCCAGTTGATCGAGACTGTGCTCAGGACCCTGATCACCGCCCCGGGGTCGCTCGGGCAGGTGTTGCTCGGCGAGCTGCCGAACGTGCCCTACGCTCCCGCCGCGCGCGAGCAACTTGCCGCTCGCCGCACGGTGGAGCAACTGAAGCTCCTCGGCCTGATTCTAGTCCTGGGCGCGCTGATGGTTGTGCCGATCATCTTGCTATCGTCGTAGGGCGCACAGCAAGCGCAAGAAATGAAGAGGGACCCTGAGGCGAGCCTCAGAGTCCTGAGGTGAACATAGCCCGCGCGCGGGAGGGTGTGGGAGGGCGCAGCCCTCCCAGGAAACAACCCGCCCGCGGGGAGGGTGTGGGAGGGCGCAGCCCTCCCACGAACAATACTATTTTCATGCTGGCGTTGTGCGCCTCGCGAATGGATCCCTTGCGGCTGCGCCGCAGACCGATAAGGGTTCTTCCCTGGAACCCGCCCCTGCCCTGTTGTGGGACGCCGTACCCTCATAGGAGGCGCTCCCCAACTTATCGTTAGTCTGGCAAAAACAAAGAAGCTCACCGCACGTGTGAGCTTCTTGTGTCTGGCGGACCCGACGGGATTCGAACCCGCGATCTCAGCCTTGACAGGGCTGCATGTTAACCGCTACACCACGGGTCCCTCTTGGTGACCCCAGCGGGATTCGAACCCGCGATCTCCACCTTGAGAGGGTGGCGTCCTAGGCCGCTAGACGATGGGGCCACGACCTCGACGCTTCTGAGAGTATACCACACGTCGGGAGTGAATGCAAATGCGTCAGCGGCGCAACATATCGGCGAGGCGGTGGCGCAGGGAGCGCTGTTGCCAGTTCACGCGCCAGAGCAGGCGCTGGATGATCTGGGCATCGTAGGCCTGGCGGGCATTGTGCCACGCATCGAGGGGGTCAAACAACCCGCGTCCTTCTTCATCGAAACTATTGGCGACGTAGAGGAGCACAGCGTCGTTAATGTCGCGGGGGATGCTGGCGCCCCCTTCAACCAGGAGGCGCACCACCTCGGCTGAGGGGCCGAGTCGGCGTGTCCAGCCGGGGCCGAGAATGGCGGTGAGCCGGGTGCGCGCCTTGCGAGGGTCATGGTCAACGGCGCGCAGCATCACCCGTTGCAGGCCCACGGGCGGCAAGGGGATGGCGGGAATGGCAGGCGCGCGCCGCAGGTCGGGGCTAAACTCGATCTGGCCAGCGTGCTGAAGCGCCTCCAGTTCGAGTGTGGTCACGCCCCGCGGAATGTGCATCGTCGCGGTGATGAAGCAATTCGGCGGTACCGGGGGCTGTTCGGTCGTCGGCACGCCAGGAAGGGCAAGGTAGCGTTCTCCGTGACAACCGGGGCGCACCAGCCGGTTGAGGTACAGATCCAGCTCATCGGCGGTCAGGCCCTTCAGCAACACCAGATAGACCTTGCCGCTATTTTCGGGGGCGGCGGCCTCGTGAAGCGTCTCGAGGTACTGGCTGACGCCGAAGCGCTCGTGAATGCCGCGGTAGTAACTGCTCTGGCTGTAGCGTCGCGCCCAGCGATCCGAGCCAATCGTGATCACCTGCCCACTCTCGTGCCCGACCAGCGCTGCGGCGAAACCGGCGGCGAGGGCTGCCCTACCTGCGCCTTCGCGCCCCGTGAGGACGACGAAGGGGTTGGTCTTGAGCGAGACATAGTAGTTGATCAGCAGGGGCCGGGGAAAGTGGTCGCCGAGGGTGGTAACGAGGTGGTGAACCAGGTGCTGCTCACCGCTACCGGCCAGCCGGGCACGGTAGGCGGGTGTGCTCGCCAGAGGAAGAGGATCTCCTGTCACGTGGCCCCCATTGGCCGTGCCGGCGGCAGCGTTGCCAGCGGCAGTGGAGTTATAGGCGATCATAGAGCCTTCCGCTTCCAGGGTTCGCCAGCTACGTCGCCGGCGCAACGGTCAGTTCTGTGCTGGTGGCAGAGGCAAGCTAGAGCTACGCCGTTCGCGCGCTACAGCACCCGCCACTGCAGCACCCGCCACCCGACGCGCTTGCCGGAGCCTCGACGGGCGCCGCGCCGCTCCGGGTCGCCGTAGCAAAGAGCGACAGGCGTCGCTGGATCTGGCCGCTCTGGCAGTGGGGGCAGGTTACATCGGCATCGTCCTGGTCCATCCGGCGCAGGCGGTCAAAGCGGCTTTCACAGGCAAGACACCGGTATTCGTACATCGGCATGGCGCTACCTCGATGCTGAGAGAAGAGAAACGGACGTGTTCGAACACGCTGATTATACCATACGCCCCTCCCTGAGGGGAGGTCCTGGGAGGGTGTGGCCCTTTCAAGAAGAGTAGTTATTTTCACTCTGGCCTTGCGCGGCGCAGCCGTATGGGCGCTCAATAACCATACTTGGCCCAGAAGGCCCGCTCGTGTTCCTTGGCAGCACGCTCGATCAGCGACTCGCTGATCATGTTCAGACGCACCAGGATCTGCCCCAGGCTGAGGCGCTGGTTCTTCTGATCGAGGCGGAGTTGCTCGGCCAGGGCCAGTTCAAGCTGCTGTGGGGTGATGTAGTTCTGTTCCACTAGATACTCGCCAAGCACCTGTGGCGCAATGCGTAGCCGGCTGCGCTCCTGCTGCTGAATGATCAATGCGTGGGCGAGCTTGCTTGGCGTGATCATGCCCTGGCGAAGCAGTAACTGCCCGAGCCGCCGATCCGTGGTGATCGGGGTGCCAGTCTGCTGGGTGCGCAGCACCTCGCGCAGTTCTGCCGGCGAAATCGCGCCCATTGAAACAAGAATGTCGCCCAGCAGCCGCGCCCGGGGCTGTTCGTGGAAGTGCGAGGTCTTAACATCTGAGAGAAGACGCAGGGTGCGTATCTCATTGAGCCGGGTAATGGCCGCCCGGTTATCGGGCTCGACCACCAGCACGGCTTCGAGATAGGCGACTTGAATGTCTTCATTTTCCGGCGCCAGCACTGCGGCACGCTCGAGGCAGTCGCGACGCTGGCGCACGTCTGTTACCAACTGACTCAGTGCCAGCCAGGCGTCGAGGCACTGGTAGCCTTCGAGCAGGTGTGCCCGCAGCGCGGCCATGCTATTCCGGTTAGCGGCGACAACCGGGCAAGGGTTAGGGCACTGTTTCATTGCGAACGTTCCTCGACATGGACAAGTCACTTGCTGAGAGCGTACAACGTTAGGATTTTCATTATACTACGCCAGGCGAACCATCTAATGTGAACATATGGGGAAAGCGGGTTTCCCCATCCCCCTGCCGGTGGGGGCGGCAAGCCCTCCCCACCGGGAGGGTTTGGGAGGGCGCAGCCCTCCCAAGGGTCTATGTTCATCCCCATAGTGTGCGGCGCAGCCGCATGGATGGCTGAGGTGAAAATACGGGGAAAGCGGGTTTCCCCATCCCCCTGCCGGCGGGGGCGGCAAGCCCTCCCCACCGGGAGGGTTTGGGAGGGCGCAGCCCTCCCAAGAACAAATATTTTCACTCTGGCGTTGTGCGGCGCAGCCGCATGGATGGCTGAGGTGAAAAGCGGGGCAACCGGGGTGCCCTGTGCGCCTGCATCGGGCGGTCAGGGGGCGGTCTGGCCACAGGCGCCGATAAAACCGGGGCCGGCCCGGTCACCAGGCGCAGCGGTAGATGGTCAGCGGTGTGGGATAACGCGGATCGGGAAACTCGGCTACGACTGCGCAACGGGCCGCCAGGTCCGGGTCGTTGCTGATGAGGGGCATGGCGGTCTCCTGGTTGACCAGATATGCAGGCCGGTAGACCGCCACGGCCCGGCGCGCCGCCGCTTCGTACCCTCCGCCCGTCTCGAAGGTTCGGGCCACCTCGGGTTGGATCAGCCCGGCGAAGTCTACCATCGGACGGCCACCGTAGTAGCCGATGACGCCAACTTCGAGGGCGCCAACGCGGCTGTCAGGGGTAGTACTGGCGGCCAGCCATTGACCGGCAGCGCGGTAGAGTGGCAGGCGGGGGTCGGGATGGGTTGCCATCCGGGCCAGCGCCAGGCCCTGGGCCGCCAGAATCAGGCCGACCAGGGCGCTGACGACGACGGCGCTGGCCCACGCTCTCCGCCACGGGCGCAACCAGGCGACCAGGGCCTCGGCTCCCAGCGCGGCGGCGGTGATCAGGGCCAGCGCCGCCGGGCCGTAGTACCAGAAGTAGGCGGTGACGCCGAGCAGGCTGTATGCCAGGGCGTGCAGGCCGCCCCACACCAGCGGCAGGAGCAGCGGACCCTGCTGCCGTAACCCCATCATCAGCCCCGGCGGCGCCAGGCCGAGCAGGGGCCAGAACAGGGGCCGTTGCCCCAGCCCGGCGAGTTGCTGGCCCAGGCCAGCCAGGTAGCTGCGGCTGCCGGGGAGGTGGGCCTGGCTGCGCTTGACGCCCAGTGTCGCCGGCAGTGGCGCGCCAAAATAGATCCAGGCCGCGCCGAGGAAGGGCGCCACGATGAGCAGATAGGCGCCGCTGAAGCGCAGCAGGGGAGGGATGCGCCCCACCCACCTGCCCGCCAGAGGGACATGCGGGGCGGCTGTCCCATCGTCGGCCAGAGGGAACGGCTTCCGGGGAGGCTCTCCTGGCGGCTCGCGAGTTGCGCCTGAAGTATCAGTCTTGTGGGTGGAGAGTCGGGCAGGCAAGGCCGGCCCGTCCTGTCGCAGCTTCGCGCTGGCAGCCTCCAGCAGCAGGGCAGATCCGCCAATGACCGCGGCCAGGGCCGCATCGGCGCGTGTGAGGGTCGCCCCGGCCAGGAGTAGACCGGCCGCAGCAGGGTGGCCCGTCGCCAGCGTCACGAAGCCCCAGAGGGTCAGGGCCATGAAGAATGTCGTCTCCGCGCCGAGGGTCAGCACCAGGTACGGGCTGAGCGGGTAGAGGAGCGCGGCTACCCCGCCAGCGACCGGCATTCCCGCCAGGCTCCCCAGCCGCCACAGGGCCAGCGCTCCCGCTCCCAGGCTGACACAGCCGATCAGGTTGCTGATCAGCGGAACATCCAACCCCAGAGCGGCAAAGGGGGCCAGCAGCAGCGCGTAGAGGGGGGCCGTGGTACTCAACACGCGCTCGCCGGGGTTGTAGACGAACCCATGGCCCGCGGCCAGGTTCATGGCGTAGCGGTAGGTGATGTAGGGGTCGTCGAAGCCGTAGGTGTGGAAGATGGCGAACAGCAGGATCGGCACTGCCAGCGACCACCCCAGGATCAGCAGGCCTGCCCGGTGGAGCACAGGCGCGCCAGGGTAAGCGGGCGCCAGCGCGGGCGGATAGCGGGGTTTCACCTGCACGCCTCCATACCTTCAGGCCCACGGACCCGGTGCTGTTACAGGCACTGCTGACAACCCCCGTTCTGGCCTCGCCGAGCGCGCGAGCCTCCGGCCCGTATGCGGGCGAGAGGCCTGCGTACCCGGGTTCGCCAGCAGTAGCTTTCAAATCAGCCGTCTATGCGGCTGCGCGGCACAGCTCCTCGAGGGGTGTGGGGAAACCCGGTTTCCCCACACCCCAACCGCTGTTGGGGGTGCCTGGCGCCCCAGCAGGCAGGGGCATAGGGAACCCCGGGCCGCCTATTTTCACCTCAGCCATCCCTGCGGCTGCGCCGCACAACGACAAGATGAACATGAGTTTTTCCTGGGAGGGCGCAGCCCTCCCAAACCCTCCCCGCTGGCGGGTTGGTTCCTGGGAGGGTGTAGAGGCGCGGCGCCGCCGCGCCTCTACACCCAAACCCTCCCGCGGGCGGGCTATGTTCACCTCAGGGTGACCGCCCCGCCTCAGCCCTCACCCGCTGGGGGCGGGAGCCTGGCGTCTCCCTCCAGCGGGGGGAGGCTGGGAGGAGGGTCTGAAGCGCCGCGTCCACTTCAACGTATTGCTCCTAGACCGGATGCAGTCCTGGAAACTCCAGCCCTGCCGTTTCATCGAGGCCGAGCATAAGGTTCATACACTGCACCGCGCTGCCGGCGGCGCCTTTCATCAGGTTATCGAGGGCGCAGATGCTTACTATCCGGCCCGTGGCCGTATCCAGCGCGAAGCCAATGTCGGCGTAATTGCTGCCAGCGAGGATCTTTGGCTCGGGGAAGCGATAGATCCCCTGCCGCTCCTTGACGATGCGCACAAACGGCTCATCGCGCGCAAAGGCGCGGTAGGCCTGCCAGAGATCTTTTTCCGTCACCGGGCGGGCGGCAAAGACGTGCGCCGTTGCCAGGGCGCCCCGCACCAGTTCAACCGAGGTGATTGATAGATGGACGTTGTGCAACCCTGTCACCTGCTCGACTTCAGCGGTGTGGCGATGGCCCACCGGAGCAAATGAGCGCACCGCGCCGGCGCGCTCGGGGTGGTGGCTGCTTTCCGAGGCGCCCGCCCCGCCCTCCGACGAACCGACCTTGACCTCGACAATCACCGGCTGCTGCGGATCCACCAGCCCGGCGCGCACCAGCGGCAGCAGGGCCAGGTTGGTAGCCGTAGCGTTGCAGCCTACCCCACTGGCGTAGCGCGCCTCGCGCAGGGCCGGGCGGCTGACCTCGGGCAGCCCGTACACGAAGCGGTCGAGCCACTCAGGGGCGGGGTGCTCCTCGCCGTACCAGCGGGCGTAGGCCGCCGGGTCGCGCAGCCGGAAATCGGCCGAGCAGTCAATGATCCGCCCGGCCAGCTCCGCGTAGCGCGCGAAGCTGCGCGCCGCTTCGCCGTGGGGCAATGCCAGGAACAATACATCGCACGGCTCCAACCGATCCGGATGCACAAACTGCAGGCTCGTCCGCCCGCGCAGATTGGGGTGCACCTGGTAGAGGTAGCGCCCGGCGTTGCGCCCACTGGTCGCCTGTGCCACTTCCACCGCAGGGTGCCAGAGCAAGAGCCGCAGCAGCTCGCCCCCTACGTAGCCGCTCGCGCCCACGACGGAAACCCGGATACTCATGGTTCTCCTGTTGACCAGGGCGTTGATCTGGCCCGTGCTTCGGCCCTACCTGCGGCCCACTTCCAGCACATAATCGATGATCCGCGCCGGGATGTCCACCCCGGTTGTTTCGATCGAGTTGCGAAACTCCATGGTGTAGTTTACCTCATTCACCAGCACGCGCCCGTCGCGGGTCTCGAGCAGGTCGATCGCCACCACCCCGCCACCGACGGCATGGGCCGCACGCACGCTCAGGTCGGCCAGTTCAGGGGTTACCGGGCAGGCGCTGGCAATGCCGCCGCGCGCGGTGTTGGTGATCCAGTGCTCGCTGGTGCGGTAGATGGCAGCGATACACTCGTCGCCGATGACGAACGAGCGAATATCGCGCCCGGGCTTGTCAATGTACTCCTGGATGTAAAAAATCGAGTGCTGGTAATTGCCGAGCACGTCGCGATGCTCGAGAATGGCCTCGGCGGCGTCACGGTCATTGATCTTGCTCACCATGCGCCCCCAGGAGCCGATCACCGGCTTGAGCACAACCGGGTAGCCGAGTTGCTCCATCGCTTCAAGGGCGCTCTCGGGGGTGAAGGCCAGCAGGCAGCGCGGAGTGGGCACTTCGGCGTGCACCAGGGCCTGCGTGGTGAGGAACTTGTCGCCGCAGGTCAGCGCCACATGGTAGCTGTTCACCGTTGGCACCCCGGCATCGTTCATGATCTTCAACATGTACAGCGCCCGGCTGTGCTGGATCGAGCGCTCCAGCACCACATCGAAGGGGTATTCGCGCTGGTGCAGGTTGAAGATCTGCTCACGGTCGTCGATCTTCTCGTAATCGAGACCACGACGCTCCAGCTCGGTAAAGAGTAGTTTCTCCTCGGCGCGGATGCGCGAGCAGAGAACACCGATACGCATACGTTGCTCCTCTATTCGCCCCAGTCCTCCTCGACCTCCGGGGCCAGGGCCAGGGTGGGCGGGTTCAGGCTGACAACTTCGAGTTCGGCGCCACACTCGGGACAGACGATGATCTCACTCTCCATGGTGTCTTCGGGGAGGGTGACTTCGGCGCCGCATTCGGGACAGGTGGCAATCATTCGGGATGTTCCTTTCGTTGTGATCTGCGCCACAGGCGCCTGTGCGGCTGTGCCGCACCACGCCAGAATGAACTTAATTGTTTCTGGGAGAGCTTCGCCCTCCCACACCCTCCCGGTGGGGAGGGCTTGCCGCCTCCACAGGCAGGGGTGCGGTTCGACAGGCTCACCGCAGTTGGGGAAACCTGGTTTCCCCATATTTTCACCTCAGCGATACCGTAGTCGCGCAAGCACGGCCTCTGTAACATCGGTGGTCCTCGCCGCGCCGCCCAGATCAGGCGTGTGGGGGCCGTCGCGCAGCACGTCGGCGATGGCGGCGCGCAGGCGCGCGGCCGGCAGGCCCCGCCATTCCAGCAGCATTGCCACACAGGTGATTGCCGCCAGGGGGTTCGCCGTTCCCTGGCCGGCAATATCTGGCGCTGCGCCGTGTACCGGCTCGAACAGCGCCCGCCCGTCACCCAGGTTCGCCGAGGCGGCCAATCCCAACCCCCCGCCGTTGATGCAGGCCACATCGGAGAGAATGTCGCCAAACATGTTGGTGGTGACGAGCACATCGAAGCGCTCGGGTGTCTGGGCCAGGCGCATCGCTGCCACGTCCACCAGCATCTCCTCCACAGCAACCTCGGGGTAGTCGCGGGCCACGGCCAGAACCGTCTCGCGGAACAGGCCATCGCTGACGCGCAGCACATTGGCTTTGTGTACCACCGTCACGCGCCCGGGTCGCCCGAGAGCGGCAGCGCGGCGGCGCGCCAGGTCGAAGGCGGTATGGGCGATGCGGGCGCTGGCCCGCCGGGTGATCACCCGTTCGGCGATGGCCATGGCGCCGTCGTCCTCCAGCCGCTCGCGCCCGGTGTAGAGATCTTCGGTGTTTTCGCGGACGATGACCAGGTCAACGCTTCGCTGCGCGTCAGCGCTGCTGACCGGGCGAATATTGGCGTACAGGTCGAGATCGCGGCGCAGTTGCACAATCGGGCTGCGGTAGCCGGGCACGGCGTGACTGGGCGAGGCCACGGCGCCAAAGAGAATAGCATCGGCGGCCCGCGCTGCCGCCAGCGTTGCCGCGGGCAGCGCGACGCCATGCCGCTCAAAGGCGCCCCAGCCGGCTTCGGCCTCCTCGATCGCCGCCTCGGGAACCAGGGCGCGCAACACCTGCGCGGCGGCGCCGATCACCTCCGGGCCGATCCCATCGCCGGGAATGATGCAGACTCGCATGCTATCGTCCTTGCGTCGGCAGATAAAAAGCGATGTTCCTGGGAGGGCGCAGCCCTCCCACATCCTTCCCGCTGGCGGGTTGGTTCCTGGGAGGGTGTAGAGGCGCGGCGCCGCCGCGCCTCTACACCCAAACCCTCCCGCGCGCGGACTATGTTCACCTCAGCCCTCGCCGGGGAACCGTCCATACATGCGATAGAACGGCACAATCCCCCCTGCGGCCCAGACCTCGCGCAGGAAGGCCGGAGGCGGCGGCAACTGGATCGTGCGCCCATCATCGGTATGGATGCGGCCCTGCTCCAGGTCCAGTTCCACCTCCTGGCCATCGCGTAGCTCGCGGGTGAGATCGGCAGTAAAGCAGGGGATGCCGAGGTTGAGGGCGTTGCGAAAGAAGATGCGGGCAAACAGTGGCGCGATGATTGCGCCGATGCCGACCATGCGCAGCGCCAGGGGCGCGTACTCGCGGGAACTTCCGCAGCCGAAGTTGTTCCCGGCCACGATGATGTCTCCTCGACGCACATTGGCGGCAAACTCGGGACGATGTTCGATGAACGGGTACTTGCGCAGATCGTCCTCGTTCTTCAGCATGTACGGCGCGTAGCGCCCCGGAACGATCTGATCGGTATTGATGTCGGCGCCAAATATCCAGACACGGGCCATAGGTGTACTCCGTGGTTCAGCGTCAGCACCACTGCGGCATCGCCGCACAACGACGCGGTGAGAAGAGGTTTTTCCAGGAGGGCTTGTGCCCTGCCCAATCCGCCCCGTGGGCTTGTGTAGTTACCCCGATTCTGAAGCCATACGCGCGGCGGGGCAAGCCGGGTTGCCCGCTTACGGCTCGGCGTAGCGTGCCTCAACCACCTCCTGCGGATGGGTGATGTACCCCGTCAGCGCAGTTGCCGCGGCGACTTCGGGGGAGGCCAGGTAGATACGCGCCTCGGGGCTGCCCATGCGCCCACGGAAGTTGCGATTGCCGGTGAACAGGCAGACCTCGCCAGGCGCAAGCACGCCCATGTGGCGTCCGATGCAGGCGCCGCACCCCGGGGTACCGATGGTCGCGCCAGCGGCCAGCAGGGTTGCCAGGGTGCCATCCTCAGCGGCCATTTGCAGTGCCTGGGCGCTCGCCGGCACCACCAGCATACGCACGCCGGGCGCCAGGCGCCGCCCCCGCAGGATGCGCGCCGCGGCCGCCATATCCTCGTAGTGGCCGTTGGTACATGTGCCCAGGTAGACCACATCCACCGCGACGCGGCCCAGGTCGCGCAGATCGGTCACGTTGTCCACCGTATGCGGCGCGCTGACCTGTGGCTCCAGGTCGTCGAGGTCAATTTCGACCACGCGGCTGTAGCGGGCGCCCTCCTCGACGCGCAGCCACTCCGGGATCGTTTGCAACAGGCCGGTGGGTGGCACGATGCCGGCCTTCGCGCCGACCTCGATGGACAGGGTGGCCAGGGTCATCCGCTCCATCACGCTGAGGAACTCGACCCCGTGCCACTCGACGGCGGCATAGGTAGCCCCATCGGCGCGAAGCAGGCGCGCGGCCTTGAGCGCCAGGTCCTTGGCGCTCACGCCAGGGCGAAAGCGGCCCCGGGCGCGCACCAGCACCGTCTCGGGCACGCGGAACCAGGTGCGGCCGGTGGCGGCAGCCAGGGCGATGTCGGTGGTGCCCATCCCGGTGCCGAAGGCGCCCACGCAGCCGTAGGCGGTAGAATGGCTGTCGCTCCCTACGATGACCATGCCGGGGCGCGCCAGCCCCTCCTCCACCAGCACCGGGTGCGAAATGCCGCGCCCGACATCGAATAAATGAGCGATACCCTGGGCGCGCACCCAGCGCCGCACTTCGGCCTGCTTCTCCGCCGTCTGTACACTGGCAGCCGGGGCCACATGGTCAATCACCACCGCAACGCGCTGCGGGTCCCAGACGCGCTCGGCGCCGAGTTCTTCGTGCAATACCCGGATGATGCTCGGTGACAGGCTGTCGTGCATCATCACCAGGTCCACATTGACCGTTACCACCTCTCCTGCAGACACTGGTCGGCCCGCGGCCCGGGAGAGGATCTGCTCGCTGAGGGTCTGTGCCATGGTTATGAACCTTTTCTTGCTGGTTCAGCGGTCACGCTTCTGAAAATACGGGGAACCCGGGGTTCCCCATGCCCCTGCCTGAGAGGGCGCCAGCCGCTCCTGCTAGCGGTTGGGAGATGGGGAACCCGGGGTTCCCCATGCCCCTGCCTGAGAGGGCGCCAGCCGCTCCTGCTAGCGGTTGGGAGATGGGGAACC
>CAKZKA010000170.1 GCA_937120965.1 uncultured Chloroflexota bacterium | reverse complement strand
TCCGGGGCAACCGGGTTTCCCCACCTGCGGTGAGCCTGTCGAACCGCACCCCTGCCGGTGGGGGCGCCAGCCGCTCCCACCAGGGGTTGAGAAATGGGGCAACCGGGTTTCCCCACCTGCGGTGAGCCTGTCGAACCGCACCCCTGCCTGAGGTGACCTTCCGGGGCAACCGGGTTTCCCCACCTGCGGTGAGCCTGTCGAACCGCACCCCTGCCGGTGGGGGCGGTAAGCCCTCCCACCTCTCTCCACCTTCGCCGTGCCCCTCACGTCACGCGCGTGCCGCAATTGGGACAGAACATGGCCGTTCCCGGCATCTGGAAGCCGCAAACGCCGCAGTGTTTCACGGCAGGAGTGCTGGAGGGCGGTGGGCCGTAATCAATCGGCACCGACTGGCTCGGCGGCGGGGCGGGCGCGGGCGGTTCGACATACACCTCTGCCTGTGCCTGCTTCAACTCCTCTTCCTTCACCACCAGCGCCGAGCGGAGCTGATCGACCGCCGTGCTCAGCTCGGCCAGGGTCGCCGACTGAATCTGGCCGGCGCGCAGCAATTCGTAGGCCCGCTGGCCCAGCTCGTTCAGCTTTGAGTCGATCTGGCGACGAAGCTCGTTCACTTCGCTCTGCAGGCGAGTGGTCTTCTGGAACTTTTCGGCCTCAAACCTGGCCCGGTCAACGCTCTGGGCAATGGTTCTGCTAATCTGATCGAAGAGACCCATCGGGACGCCTCCTTGGACGTGTTGATCTCGCGCGCGTCTGCGCGTGTCCGAGGATAAGACGCGCCAGCGAACAGCGGGGATGCAAGCATACGATATTCTAGCACACCGTCCCTCCGACACCCCATAGTAGGTCCCACGCTAAGCAAGCACGTAAGTACTATGGACGGCCCGGAAGCGTGTTCGTACCATAGCAGTGGCAGGCATACATCGCACCTGGTATCTGGAACCAGCCTGCCCGTGTTTGAGGATCTTCTATGGATGATTTCCCCGTTGCCGAGGCGAACAGGCGCCTGGTGACCCTGCTGGAGCGTCACTGTGCCGACTTCCCCTGTCTGTGCGAGGAACTCGACCGTCACCGGCGCCTGAGCGATGCCCTGGCCGAGCAGCGTGAGCGCAGCGCGCGGGCGCTGATTGCCTGGCGCTCCGCCCTCGCCCAGCGCTGGCGCTGCGAAGTGGCCGCACAGCGCATCTACGCCGATGCGCAGCGCCAGTTGCGCCGCTACTACCAGAACAGCCCTTCCCACGCCCGGGTGATCGGGCCGGCTCACCCCGATCGCCCCTGTACCGCTGGCGCGCTGTTGCAGGAGGTGCTCCGGCTCGCGGCGACCCTGGAGGTGCTTGCGCCACTCCCGCCCTTTGCCGCCGACCTGCGCGCCGACCTGCGCGCCGCCGCTGCCGATCTCGCCGCTGCAATCGAGCAGACCGAACGGTGTGAGGTTGAGCGTCGCCGCCTGCGCACCGCGGAACGGATCGCCACCCAGATGGTGTTGCAGGCAAGTGAACGGAGCCACCGCCTGCTCAGCCAGTACGTCGGCGAACAGAGTCTCTGTTGAATCTCGATTGCCCCGCTTGCGACCAGCCTGTCCAACCGCGTCCTCGCCCGCGGGGCGGGTCGGGCAGGGCGCAGCCCTTCCAGGAGACTCGCCGGGTATGCCCACGGCGAAGGCGTTTTAGCCCCAATACCATTCAAATAAGCTGCTGTTCCCCCTCCCCCTGCCTGTAGGGGCGGCAAGACCTCCCCACCGGGAGGGTTTGGGAGGGCGCAGCCCTCCCAGGAACACATACTTATTTGAATGGTACTGGTCTTAGCCCCAACCCGCCTGGCGGAACCCGGCGGAGCGTCGCTCAGACCGCTCCGACCGATGGAGCCAGCAAGGTGAGCTGGGCGCGCAGGGCGGCGATACGCGCGGTGTTGCCGCGCTCCTCGCCGAGGGTTGCAAGCTGGCGCTTCTTCTGGGCCAGTTCGGCGCAGGCTTCGTAGAAGCGTCGCCACGTCTTGCCGCGCATCCGGGCCTGCGCCTGCCCGCGGATGGAGGTGGCGGTGCGATAGTGCTCCTCCCTGATCGTGCCCAGGTCCACCTCCTCGCGCAGGTACAGGCGCATCCAGCGACGTTCGCGGAGGATTTCCCCGATCACGATCCCGAACACCACCAGCCAGCTTATCCAGTCTACCAGCAAAGTTGCCGCCAGCCCGCCCAGACTGCCAGCCAGGACTGTGGCCATAGCGTTGTGCAGGGCGTGGAGAAACACCGCCACGCCCCATCCGAGCAACGGAGCAAGCAGTTTGATCGGCCAGTGGGGGCTCAGGCGCGCCACGGCCAGCCCGATTCCGATAAAGGCGGTGTAGACAGCGTGGCCCCAGCCCCCCAGAATGACCCGCAGCACAAAGAGCGCGATCATGCCCGGATAGCCGTCCTCGGCATACCCCAGAAAGTAGAGGTAGAGCAGGTTTTCGGTAGCCGCGAAGCCCAGGGCGGTGATGGCGCCGTAGACCATGCCATCGAGGACCGAGTCGAACTCCTGGGGAAAGGCCAGGAAGATAATCGCTACCGCCAGGCCCTTCAGGGTTTCCTCAACCAGCGGCGCAACCAGCGCAGCGCCGCTCAGGTCGATCAGGAACGGGTCGCTAATGAAGATCTCGATGCCTATCTGGAGCACGGAACTCCAGATAATCGCGCCGACGGTGGCAACGAAGGCCCCCCAGCCGAAGGCCCCGATGAGCAGCCGGAGCGGTTCTTTCTCAAAGCGATCGAGCCAGTAGACAATTGTGGCGTAGATAAATGCCGGCACGAAGCTGAGCAAGACGGCAATCACAAAGGGCATAGGGTGACCCTCCAGGATGTGGTGCTGTTATGTCGATGCAGGCAGGGATTTACAACACTCCTTTGGTGCTGGGAACGGCGCCGGCCAGGCGCGGGTCATGGCGCGTGGCGGCGTCGAGAGCCCGTCCGAGGGCCTTGAAGAGGGCCTCGACCTTGTGGTGGTCGTTGTGACCGTAGAACACCCAGGCGTGCAGGTTCAGACGCCCGTGGATGGCGATCGTTTCGAGCAGATGGGCAATCAGGTCGGTGCCGAGCTGACCAACGCGGGGCGTGACGAACTCGGCCTGCACGACGCAGTACGGCCGTCCGCCCAGGTCCACGGCGACGAGGGCCATGGCTTCGTCCATGGGCACGAAGCTATGGGCGGTGCGCACGATGCCGCGCCGCTCGCCGAGAGCCGCGTCGAGGGCGCGCCCCAGGCAGATGCACGTATCCTCGGCGGTATGGTGCTCGTCAACGTGCAGATCGCCGCGAGCGGTCACGTGGAGGTCGAACAGGCCGTGCTTTGCCCAGAGGGTCAGCATGTGGTCAAGAAAGCCGATGCCTGTGTTCACGGCGGCCTGACCGCTCCCGTCGAGGTTGAGGCTGAGCGTGATCTCCGTTTCGCCGGTGGCGCGATCAATGGTGGCGGTGCGGGGTGGTTCCATAGCGGCGCCTCCGACTACTCGGCTTCGCGCCGGAGGCTGCGGGCGCTGCTGAAGCCATCGGGGTACCGGCGGCGCAGTTTTTCGACATTCTCCTGCATCACGTCGCCGAGGCGCAGGCCCAGCGCGTCGGCGGCGAGCGCCACATACCAGAGCACGTCGCCGAGTTCAGCGCGCAGGGCGCGCTCGTCCAGGGGATGGTCGTGGAAGAGGTGCTTCTTGAGGGCCTCGCTGAACTCGCCGGCCTCGCCGGTGAGGCCGAGGGCGGCATTGAGCAGACGCGCGCGTTGATCGCGCCCGGGGGCCTCGGTGCGCAGGGCCAGGCGCTGGTACTCGTTGGCATCCATCGCTATGCTCCAATCAGGCGTCGCAGTTCATCAAGCACGGCACCGTTGGTACCGATGCCCTCGCCACCTTCGATCGTCGGCGTGCCCTGCCAGTCGGTGAAGGTGCCGCCAGCCTCGGTGAGGATCGGCAGCAGCGCCGCGGCGTCCCAGACGTTCATCACCGGGTCGAGGGCCACCTCAGCCCGACCGGTGGCGACCAGCACATAGCCGTAGCAATCGCCCCAGGTGCGAAACAGCCCCGTCGCGTCGAGGATGCGCGCAAAGGCTTCGGCCTTGCCGTAGCGTTCGTAGCCTCCGGCAACGGTTGCGACAACCAGGCTCTCGCGCAGGGTGGCAACCTTCGAGACTCGGCATGGGCGCCCGTTCCAGGTGCAGCCCAGGCCGCGCGCGGCGGCAACACTTTCGCCGAGGGCCGGCATGTGCACCACGCCGGCAACCGGCTCGCCCTCGCGCAGGATGCCGATCATGACTCCGTAGAGCGGGACTCCGTGGATGAACGATCTGGTTCCATCAATCGGGTCGAGCACCCAGCGATAGGTCGCTCCGGGCGCGCCACTCAGGCCCTCCTCTTCGCCGAGGACGGCGTGGCTGCGGTAGCGCCCCCGGATGGCCTCGCGCAGATAGGCTTCAGCCTCGCGGTCGGCCACCGTCACCGGCGAGGCGTCGGCCTTGCGCTCCACGACCAGGTCGCGCTGGAAGTGACGCAGGGTGATCTTTCCGGCATGAATGGCGATCTGGTTGGCGAAGTCGAGCAGTTCGCGCAGTTCGCTCATAGCTCTCTCCGGCGCTCTGGGAGCGGCAGGCGTTACAACGACGCACGGCGGCGAGGGGGATGGCGCCCTCGCCGCGTTGAGAGGGATGTGCGGGCGGGACGCTATCCCCCTCGCGTCCCGCCCGCACCCATATGCAGGTGTCGTGAGACCGATCAGGTTCTGGAGCCGCCTGTAGTGTACCACGCCCTCAGTTGTTGAGGAAATACTCATCGCGCGGCAACAGGTCGGTGTTGATCTCGCCTCTGCGCGGCGTTTCCGGGGTCCAGAAGACGACCGGTTGCGTAAGGACAAACTGCCGCACCAGTTCGGGGTCGATCCCGCCCCGCTGCAGGTGCGCCTGCACGTCCGGGTGATCAAGGCGCTGCACCAGCGCCTCCGGCTGGTAGGTTATCGGCTCGTTGCCTCCGAGGAGCATAAAGTCGCCGATCTGCACGCCGTAGGGGAAGACCTGACGGAAGGTGTCGGCGGTGCGTTGGGTAGGCATCCACTGGGCCATAATGCCGCCCCTGGCCAGACGCGCCCGCGCCTGTTCAAAGAACTCGCGCGAATAGAGCAGGCCGCTGCCCGCGCGCCAGGGTCGGATGGCATCGGCCTGGATCAGGTCATACTGCCCGGTGCTATGGGCCAGGGCCTGCCGCCCATCGCCAACGACCAGGTGGTAGCGGGGATCGGCGAGCAACGCCTTGAGTGGCGCGCTGTCGCTGGTGTGGGCAAAGTCCGTTAGCGCCGGAAGCTGCGATCCGACCAGTTCGACTGCCAGGATGCTGCGGGTTTCAGGGCGCAAGCCGGCGCTGTAGGGAGTGCCTCCGGAGCCGATCCCGATAATCAGCAGGTGGTGTGGATGCGGGTGCGTCAGCGCGGGCAGCGCGCCGAGGACGACGTGCACGTCAAGGAAGGGCACCTGGCCCTGGTCACTACCACCGGAGTAGAGGGTCGCCCGTTCGCCGCGGGCAATGATTGCGGTGACGCCGGTGGAGTCCTCGACCACGGTCGCCCCGGCTGGCTCGCCGCCGTGCAGCGCGGCCCAGAGGCGGCTGTTCGAAGGCATCAGGGCGATCAGCGCGGCGAGCGTCAGGGCCAGGGTGAGGGGCAGGGCGCAGCGCGCGGCCCGTGGCCGCGGAAAGGCGCAGGCCAGCGCCCCCAACGCGAAGCCCAGGCCGACCAGGGCAAACATGGTAAGCACCCCGCTGGTGCCGAAGGCGTCGAGCAGGAGCGTGCCGGTGAGCGTGGCTCCTGCTACATTCCCGACCAGGTTGGCCATCTGGAGCAGGCCGACATTGCGCCCGACGCTGGCCGTCTCGGTCTGCACCGCTTTTTGCACAAAAGGCAGCGTGAGGCCAATCAGCAGATTGGGGGGCAGCAACAGGGCCAGCGGCAGAACCACCAGCAGGAGCATCTGCGTGGTGAAGGGCTGAGCGGCAAGAGCGTGGGCGCCGGAGTCGGGATCGCTGAGGCGAGTCGAGAGAACGCAGAGCGCCAGGACCGACCCGAGCACGTAGAGCATAATGACCGACTGGGTCAGCATGAACCAGGGCCGGGGATCGGCGACGCGCCGCACCAGGTGGGCGCCGAGAGCCGTGCCGATCCCATCGCCGAGCAGCACCAGGGCCACCAGGATGGCGAAGGTATAGGCCAGAGACTCAATCGGCACGCTGAGGAGGCGGAACCAGACCACCTGCAAGCCGATGGCGAGAAAGCCAGAGAGAAAGACAAGCGCGCTCCAGAACCACAGGCGCGCCGAATGGCCGGCAGGGGCGCCCTGCCGTTCCGGTTGACGGCGATCATTAGCGGCAAAGGCTGGCGCAACGGCGAGGGCTGCCACGCCGACCAGGGCGCTGAGGGCGGCGCCGCCGTAGGAGGCGCCATCAAAGCCCAGCGCGCCAATGAGCAGGCAGCCGCCCACCAGCGCGCCCAGGGCTGCCCCGATAATATTGATCGCCTCCAGGCGCCCGATGGTCTGCGGCGCTTCATCGAGGGAGCGCACCAGCGCCCGTGACAGAAGCGGCAGGGACATGCCCATCAGGGTGGTGGGGATCAGCAGGGTGAGGAACGAAACGACCATCAAGCCCGCCAGATTGGCGGCGAGCGTATGCAGGCGCAGGAACAGCAGGTCGTAGAACAGCAACCGCGCAACCAGCGCGAACCCGGCAATCCCCAGATTACACAGCCCGAACAGGCGAACCGCCGCGCGGCTCGAGAGCCGATCGGCGATCACGCCGCCGATCAAACTGCCGGCGCCCAGGCCGGCCAGGTAGGCCGCCACAATGATCGTCACCGAGCGCACATCGGCCCCGGTGAACAACCCGAGGAGCCGTTGCCAGGCCGTCTGGTAGAGCAGCGCGCAAAACCCCGACACAAAATAGACCCAGAGAACGATCCGTGCCGACAGGCTGCTCCGCGCCGTAACCAGCGTTGCGGGCAGGCCTGAATGGTGAGTTGCAGACTTCATTGGTCCCCGCACGCAGGTAATACCGTTCTCGATGACAGACTCCGGAGTACAGACCGCCGGGATGGCGCTCCAGCACGGGCTGACTGGAACAAGCACGCGGGCTGTTGCATATCCGGGGGTAGCCGGGTTGCCCCGATGGTCACCCCGGACAGCCTATCGCCTCCGGCTGCCACGTGCTATGATAGCCATGTCGTATTACGAAGATCAATCGAGGAACCAGGTCAACGGTAGGTACGCGGCGCGGGATAGGCCCGTCGTCGTCGGCGCGGCATGATCAGCGTGAGCACGACGCCAGCCACAAAGCCGCCGATATGGGCCCAGAAGGCGACGCCGCCCTCGGCAATCTCCCCCAGATCCTGAATCCCCAGAAACAGTTGCATCAAGAACCAGAAGCCGATCCAGAGAAACGCGGCGATGCCAAAGGTGCCAAAAAAGATCGAAAACGGCCAGATAAACAAATTAACTCGCGCTGTCGGGAACATCAGCACATAGGCGCCAAGCACACCGGAGATGGCCCCGCTGGCCCCCAGGTTCGGGATCGGCGAGAGCGGCCCGGTTGCATACTGGGTCATCGTAGCGGCAATACCGCAGACCAGGTAGAAGAGCACGTAGGGAACACGGCCAAACACATCCTCAACATTATCGCCAAAGATCCAGAGGAAGAGCATATTCCCCAGAATATGCCCGAGACTCCCGTGCAGGAACATCGCCGTAAAGATCGTCACCAGCACCCAGAGGCTGTCGCGCCCCTGCAGCAACGCCGTCAACTCCAGTGGCACGAAGCTGAAGCGCAGCGTGAACTCCACCCCCTGCAGCAACTGGAGACCAAACACGATCACGTTTATGAACAGCAACGTCCGCGTCACAACGGGAGTGCGACGCGTGGGATTATCATCGCCTACAGGTATCACATCGGCGCCTTTCTGCGCTGCGCGCGCATTGAAGTGTTCCGGGTGTATTGTACATGGGATGGGCCGGCACGGGTAATGCCAGGTGGAACTGAAACCGTCGCGTTGTCCAGTTCAGCTCCACAGCTCCACGAAACGTTGTGTAATGAATAGCTGATGTGTGAACAGCTACTCTTCGTTGTACGTGTTCACACTTCTCCCAGGTGCGCGGGCATCTTGCCCGCATCCAGGCCAGTGCGGGCGGGACGCCCGCACACCCGGGGTGACGCCTTATACCAATTACCGTTGATGATGCCGCATTGCTTGAAGTGGTTTCAGGGGTTGTGCTGCCCAGCGTGGCAATCTACAATCCAAAATCCAAAATCTAAAATGGTATTACCCCACATGTGAACACGCACTTTTCGTTTGCTTCTTGCCAGAATAGTACACATGTGCTACAATTTATCTGCACCTGCCCACGGGGCGGACGACAGCCCCCCTGCGGCTGCGTCGCACTCATCGGCGCGCCCAGCGATGCTCTCGGGAGGGCGGCCCCCTTCCAGGCCTTCCCGGTGCCGAGGGCTTGCCACTCCCGCCGGCAGAGGGATGGGAAACCCGGTTTTCCCACGGTCATAGCAGGAATGCTGCTGGAGGGCGTCGCCCTCCCGAACCCTCCCCAGAGGGAGGAGCGTGGGGCAACCCGGTTTCCTCACCTTCCAACCGGTGCGGGGGGCTTGCCACCCCGGTGGGTGGGGGCGTGGGGAAACCTGATTGTCCCATAATTTTCAGGAAGGGGTTACAGCCTTCCCGGACAGTAAGCGCGAGCAGATACGGAGCGTTAGAGAGAACCGGCAGGGGCGCCCCCAGCGGCGCCCCGCAAGGAGCGCACCTATGGCCACTCCCCGTGGCGACGAGCGCACGGTCACGCGGACCTATCGCGCGGCTGTACGCCTTGGCGAAGATTACATTACGCTTGAAGAAACGATCACCCTGCCGATTGACGCCAGCGATGCGGACGTGCAGCAAGCCGTGGACCTGGGCTGGCGCATCTACCGCGCGCAGCGCGACGCGATCGAGCAGCAGATCGCCGCCGTGCGCGAGGCCCAGGGTCCGCACCCGGCGATCATCGTGCGCGATCCCGACGCGCCTGCCAGCGAGAAGCAGCGCAACTACATCGCCACGCTCCAGGATCAGTTGCACTGGACGAGCGACCAGTTGACCGCCTTCGCCGGCGAACACGGCGTGGACCTGGTGACAATGACCAAGGGCCAGGCCTCGACCTTCATTGACGGGCTGAAGAAACTGGCCGAAGAGCGTGCCCGCTATACGGTCGAGGCGCGCGCTCGTGTTGTCGAAGAGGCGCGCGCCGTTCGCGACGGCGCGGCCCCGGCGACTGAGAAGCAGGTGCAGGCCCTGGCGCGGCTGGCCCACTCGCGCGGCCTCGACCTGGATGCGGAGCTGGTTCGCCGCTTCGGGGTTGACAGCAGCACCCTGAGCGATGATCAGGCCCGGGCACTGCTCAGCGAGTGGCAGACGCGCTCGGGTCGCGCCGCCAGCCCCCGCCGCGAATCCGCGCTCGACGAGCAGCGCGAGGAGTGACTGCCCCGGCGGAGCAGGGGCGCGGGGCAACCCGGTTGCCCCTCCGGGCGCCTCAGCCGCCCATGCGGCTGCACCCTCCCGGTGCGGGGAGCGTGCCGCCCCGGTGGGCAGGGGCGCGGGGCAACCCGGTTTCTCCGTCTTCCAAGCGGGGCAGGGGCGCAGGGCAATCTGGTTTCCCCTCTTCCAGGCGGAGGGCTTGCCGCCCCGGAGGGCAG
>CAKZKA010000169.1 GCA_937120965.1 uncultured Chloroflexota bacterium | reverse complement strand
TGGGAGGGCTGCGCCCTCCCAAACCCTCCCGCGGGCGGGTTATTTTCACATCAGAAGCCGATAAGCCCCAGGAGATAGCTCCACAATTCCTGGAAGAAGGTCAGCGCGCGGCTGAAGAAGCCGGGATCGAAGATGGCGATGGCCCCGATGCCAATGGCAAGGGCCAGGACCACGGCGATAAGCGCGACGATCCAGCGCGGCAGGCTGCGGGGCGCCGGGGCGGCCCCGAGGGAGGGGAGGGGTTCCGGCGTTTCGAGCGTGAACTTGCTGCCGAACTGATCGAGCACGGGCGTGGGATCGACCCCCAGATGTTCGGCGTAGCGCCGGATCATGTCCAGGGCTGCCGGGCCACGCGGCAGAAGGGTGAACTTTTCGTCTTCGATGGCCTGGAGGTACGACATCCGGATATGCAGTTCGTTTTCGATCTGTACCAGGGTGAGGTGGCGACGCAGGCGCTCGGCGCGTAGCCGGGGGCCGAAGCGCGCGGCTTCCTCCTGGCTGAGGAGCGCCGAGGCCGGTGGCGCCTGGCCGCCGGAGGGGGGCGGCGCGCGCAGCAGAGCCATCTCTTCGGCCTCGGACATGAACACCGCCTCCTCGTGATCGTTACGGCTGTTGCGGCGCTTGTGGTTCCTCTGAGGTTGTGGCGCGGCGACAGAAGAAGCGACGGGCGACGGCGCCGGTGGCGACGGTCGAGGTTCCGGCGAGCCAGGGGAGCCGGCAGCCGGGGCGGGCGGCGATAGCGCACCAGACGAGGGAGCAGCGGCAGGTGGCGGAGCCACTGAAGGGGTCGTGGCGGCGCCCGTCAGAGCGGGGGCGGGGGTTTCACTCAAACGGGCGCGGATGCGCGCCAGCAGTTCGGCTGAACGGTAGGGCTTGGGGATAAAATCAACCGCGCCGGTGTCAAAGGCGCGAACGACATCTTCCTCGCGGGCCAGGCCGCTGAGCACCATCACCGGGCGCTCGGAGGCCAGACGTTCGAGCAGATCCCAGCCGCGCCCTTCGCTGGCGCGCACCTCCAGCAGCACCAGATCGGGGCGTTGTTCGGCAAACAGCCGCTCGCCGTGAACCACATCGCTGCTGCGGGCCACCTGAAAGCCGGCAGCCTCGAGTTGAGCCGACAGGCGCGTCAGTAAGGTCACATCATCGTCTATAATCAAAAGAGAAGCCACATGGGTGCTCCTGTGCGGGTGCAACGTGCGCGTCGCATCCGCCCGGGCGCTGATGAAATGTTGCGTCGGGGCGATGTCGATCGCTTCGGGGCGCTATTATAGCACGGCATATGCAGATTCTGTACGACGTCATTGTTGTTGGCGCCGGGCACGCCGGCTGCGAGGCAGCCCACGCGGCGGCGCGTATGGGCCAGCGCACGCTGCTGTTGACGATTGACCTTGATAAACTGGCCCATATGTCATGCAACCCCAGCATTGGCGGGCCGGCCAAGGGCCACCTGGTGCGCGAGATTGACGCCCTCGGCGGGCTAATTGCGCGGGTCACCGACCGTACTGCCATTCAACTGCGAGTGCTGAACGAGAGTAAGGGTCCCGCTGTGCAATCGCTGCGGGCACAGTGCGACAAGCGCCTGTATGCCCAGGTGATGAAAGAGACCCTGGAACGGGTACCGAAACTGGACATCCGTCAGGCGATGGTCGAGCGGATCGTTCCGCTGCGTGACCGGTCCGGGGGGGAGGGATTGGGGTTGCCGGCAGAGGCAGCCTTTGCCGTGGTCACGCACACTGGCTGGATATACGGAGCAAAGGCGCTGGTGTTGACGACGGGAACGTTTCTGCGGGGCCGGGCGATCACCGGGCAGGCGGCGTGGGGCGCCGGGCGCGCGGGTGAGGCGCCGGCGGTCGCGCTGGGCGAGGACCTGGCGGCGCTGGGTTTTCCCCTGGTGCGCCTGAAGACGGGCACGCCGCCACGGGTGCATGCCGGGAGCATTGATTTTCGCCACACCGAGGCGCAACACGGCAGCCCGACGCCGGTGTACTTCGGCCACTACTACCCCGAGCTTGAGGACCCGCCTGCGCCGGCCTACAGCGGCGCGCCCGCAGCAGTCTATCCACAACCCACCCTCACCGGCTGGCGTCCGCAACTGCCGTGCTACCTGGTGCACACCACGCCGACCTTTCACGACCTGATCCGCGCCAATCTCGACCGGGCGCCACTTTTTTCGGGCGTGATTGAGGGAGTCGGGCCGCGCTACTGCCCCAGCATCGAGGATAAGATCGTGCGCTTTGCGGACAAAGAGCGCCACGGGCTGTTTCTAGAGCCGGAGGGCTGGCACACCTACGAGGTGTACGTCCAGGGCTGTAACACGTCGCTGCCCGAAGATGTGCAGTGGGCCATGCTGCGTTCGATTCCGGCGCTACGGCAGGCCGAACTGATGCGTATCGGTTACGCCATCGAGTACGACGCGGTGGCAACCGGCGAGGTCGGCGCCGATCTCCAGGCGCGACGGTTGCCAGGGCTGTTCCTGGCCGGGCAGATCAACGGCACGACGGGCTACGAAGAGGCGGCGGCGCAGGGGCTGATGGCGGGCATTAACGCGGCGCGCTACGTTGCCGGCGCGCCCGCGGTGATCCTGCGGCGCGACCAGGCCTACATCGGCGTGCTGATTGACGACCTGGTGACCAAAGAGATCCGCGAGCCGTACCGTATGTTCACCTCGCGGGCCGAACACCGGTTGCTGCTGCGGGGCGACAACGCCGACCTGCGCCTCACTCCCCTGGCGGGCGAACTGGGGCTGGTGGACGCAGCGCGCGCCGCGGCGGTGGAGCGACGCCGCGAGGCGGCTATGGCCCTGCGCGCCGCTCTGGAGGGGCGCAAGCTTTACCCTTCGGTAACGCTCAACGCGGCGCTGACCGAGGTGGGCGTGGAACGCCTCAGCCAGCCTATGAGCGCCGCCGACCTGCTCGCCCGTCCGGCGGTGCGCTACGCCCAGGTGCGCGAGGTGCTGGAGTTGCCCGACGCGCCCGGCCACGTGGTCGAGCTGGTGGAGGTCGAGTGCAAGTACGGCGGCTACATTGCGCGCCAGCAGCGGGAGGTGGAACGGCTGCGGAAGATGGAGAGCCGACGCATTCCCCCGGATCTTGATTACGATGATTTGCCCGGCCTGCGGAATGAGGCGCGCCAGGTGTTCAAGCGCTTCCGCCCGGCTACACTCGGGCAGGCCGCGCGCCTTGCCGGGATCAACCCCGCCGACGTAGCGATAGTGCTCTTTGCCCTGGAGCGCCGGGAAGTGGCCCGCAGCACCGACGCGAGAGCATAGCAGAGAGCATTTCAGCATGCCTACAGCTCTACCCGAGGTCGAAGGTGCACAAGAAAGCGCCCCACTACGCCACAAATGGTCAACATTGCTCTTGCTGGCCCTGGCCGAACTGCTGGCCATGGGTCCCTGGTTTTCGGCTTCGGCGGTAGTTCCAGCACTGAGTGTCGAATGGAACCTGACCCCGACGATGCAAGCCTGGCTGACGATGTCGGTACAGGCCGGCTTTGTGGTAGGCGCCTTCGGCTCGGCATTGTTGAACCTGGCGGATCGCGTTCCTGCGCGCTGGCTCTTTGCGGGCGCGGCAGGCGGAGCCGCGCTGGCAACAGCGCTGATCACCGCACCTGGCGTCAGTCCGATCCTGGCCCTGCCTCTGCGCTTCCTCACCGGCATGGCTCTGGCAGGCGTGTACCCCGTTGGGATGAAAATCACCGCGACCTGGACGCGGCGCGACCGTGGTCTGGGCATTGGCCTGCTGGTAGGCGCGCTGACTATTGGCAAGGCCGGGCCGCACCTGCTCAACGCGCTCGGGGGTGTCGGCGACTGGCGTCCGGTGCTGTGGCTGGCGGCGGTGATGGCAGCACTGGGGGGGCTGGTAGCGGCGCTATTCGTGCGTGAGGGTCCCTACGCCGCAGCGGCGCCTCGCTTCCGCTGGCGCCACGCGGGCGAGGTGCTGCAAGATCGCAACCTGCTGCTGGCAAATCTGGGGTACCTGGGCCACATGTGGGAACTGTATGCGATGTGGGCCTGGGCGCCGTTGTTTCTTCTGGCCAGTTATCAGGTTGCAGGAGTGGACCCGGTGTGGGCGAGTGTCGCCGCCTTTGCGGTGATCGGCGCCGGCGGCCTGGGCAGTCTGCTGGCAGGAATACTTGCCGATCGGGTCGGGCGCACACGGGTGGCGATTGGCTCGCTGCTGACCAGCGGCGGATGCGCCCTGGCGATCGGCTGGCTCTACGGCGGCAACCCGGCGCTGGTGACCCTGCTGGCTCTGGTGTGGGGCTTCGCAGTCGTAGCCGACTCGGCTCAGTTCTTGGCTGCGGTGAGCGAGTTGTGCCGCAGTGAGTACACCGGCACCGCCCTCACCCTGCAAACCAGCCTGGGGTTCCTGCTGACCCTGTTCACGATCTGGATGGTCCCGCCTCTGGTTGGACTGATCGGCTGGACCGGCGCCTTCGCCGCGCTGGCTCTCGGGCCGGTTTGCGGCATCTGGGCTATGCTCAGGTTGCGCCGGTCGCCCGCCGCGGCGCGCCTGGCGGGAGGGCGGGGTTGATGCAGAAGGAATCCGGTGCAAGTAAACGACAAAAGGTGTGCAATTGTGGTATGCTACTAAAGTGAAATAACCCATGTGGGGGTAGGGTTTGGGAGGGCGAAGTCCTTCAACGGGTTTCACCTGCTCTGGAATGGGCTTCCTGGGACGCAGAGGGGAAATGGGCCAACGAATGGGAAACGAATAAACGAATGCGAGCGGCGTGTCTGACTCTGAGGTGAACATAGCCCGCCTGCGGGAGGGTTGGGGAGGGTGCACCCTCCCACGAACACGCTCCGGGCGCCGGGCGCCTCCATCCACGGCTGGGAGATTGGGGAAACCGGGTTTCCCCAACCCCCTCCCCAGGGTGAGGGTTTGGGAGGGCCAGGCCCTCCCACGAACACGCTCCGGGCGCCGGGCGCCTCCATCCACGGCTGGGAGATTGGGGAAACCGGGTTTCTCCAACCCCCTCCCCAGGGCGAGGGTTTGGGAGGGCCAGGCTCTCTCACGAACACACCCGGGGCGCCGGGCGCCCCCACCCGCGGCCGGGGAATTGTGAGGCAACCGGGTTTCCCCAACCCCCTCCCCAGGGCGAGGGTTTGGGAGGGCCTGGCCCTCCCGGGAGAATCTATGTCCGGGGAAAGCGGCGCAGCCGCAGAGACCGCTCATATATGGGCCTTATCCCTGTACACAGCGTGAGTAAACAACACCTATGAATGCAGCAACAACTACAACCACCGCGCCGGCCACCGAGCGGCGCTACACGATTAGCGAGCACTACTTCGACGGGCCACAGGGGCCAATGCGCTACTGGGCCTCCGAGCCGCGCCACGGGTTGCCCGTGGTATTCATTCACGGCTACGGGGCGTTGATCGAGCACTGGCGCCCGATCATGCGCCCGGTGGCGCGCAGGCACAGCTTGTTCGCGCTCGACCTCTACGGGTTCGGCTACTCGGCCCGACCTGCGGCGCCGCCGAGCCGTGAGCGCTGGGCCGAGCAGGTCGCCACCTTTCTCGACAAGGTGGTAGGCGGCCCGGCGGTGGTGATTGGCCACTCCATGGGCGGGGTGGTTGCCAGCGAGGTGGCCCGGCGCCACAGCGCGCTCACCCACGCGCTGGTGCTGGTCAACAGCTCGGGGATGCAGCCCTACGAGCGCCCGCTGACACCCACTGACCGGCTGCTGCTCAACGTCATCGGCGCGCCGCTGGTCGGCGAGACCATGGCCGGCATCTTCGCCAACGAGTGGGGCGTGCGCCAGGCGTTGCTGGCGTCGTACCACCGCAAGGAGCGCGTTACCCCTGAACTGGTGCAAACCTTTGCCGGCCCGCTGCGCCGTTTCGGGGCGGGGTCGTACCTGGCAGCAACCCGCAATGCGACCAACCTGGTGATCGAGATGCACCCCGGCGAGTACAGCGGCCCAACACTGCTGATCTGGGGCGCGGAGGATCGGTCGATTCCCCCATCGGATGCCGAGGCGATCAAGCGCCGCTTCCTGCCCCAGGCCGAGATCACCGTGCTGTCCGACAGTGGTCACTGCCCCTTCGACGAGACGCCGGAGGCGTTCTGCGAGGCGTTGTTGCCCTGGTTGGAGCGCCTCAACTAGATTTGAGGCGAACAAAGCCCGAGCATCGCCCGGAGACCTGGTGGCAGGATCGTTGGGGCAAGCCCCAAACCCCGGTCTTCCGGTTCGTTACAATGGCTTCACCGCCACAACGAACCAGAATTGTCTCGTGGGGCGGCCAGGTCGCCCCACACCCCGGGGCCAAAGGTAGACATTCAACAGCCAGGGTCACAACGATTACGAGACGGGTGTGGGGTCTGACTCCCCACACCCGTTTCTTATACCTATACCAGTCGTCCGTGCGGCTGCGCCGCACAACGACAGAATGAAAATATTAATTGTTCTTGGGAGGGCTGCGCCCTCCCTCACCCTCCCCGCGGGTGGGGTGTTGCCTGGGAGGGGGTAGGGGCGCGGCGGCGCCGCGCCCCTACGCCCAAACCCTCCCGCGGGCGGGCGATTTTCACCTCAGTTGTGCACGATGGCCTCGCATTGGCTCGGCTCCACACCTCCACAAGTCTACAGCTCCACAACGTCCTCTGTGGAGCTATCTTGATGGTACGGGGGGTTTACGGCCCGGGCGTTCGCGCAGGCGAAGGTGGCGGCCCTGGCGTGGGCGGCTCGGGAGGCACACCGGGGGGTGCTGCTGCCGGCGCGGTCGCGGTCGGCTCCGGAAATGGCAGGATGGGCGTTTCGATTGGCGGGATGGTGGGCGCTTCCGAGGGGAAGGGAGCAGGGATGTCAGTTGGAGTCTCTCCGGGTGGCGGCGGAGAGGGTTCGACCACCTCGGTCGGCGCTTCGGGGGTAATCGGGATCAGCGACCCTGGCGTGCTGGTTGGTAGCGGAGGAGCAGGCGGGATGTAGATTGGCGGCGGGAAGGTTGCCGTGGGCGGCTCAGGGCTGGGAGAAACAGGCTCAATCGTCGGCAAGACCGACGTGGTCGGGGTGGCGCTGGAGGTTGGTGTGCTGGAAGGTTGGGCGGTCGCCGTCACCATCGCAGTCGGCGTTGCTGTGGCGGTCATGGTGGGCGACGACACCGCGACGCCAGACCCGGGTTCTTCGGTTGGGGAAGGCGGGGGTAAAGGCAGACCGCCAGCAAAGCCGCCCTCGCGGATCAGCCCCACACCGGCAACCGCGTAGATCACCAGAATCAGCCCCAGCAGGGAGAGCAGCAACCCATAGATCGCGCGATCGCGGGGCGGAAGGCCTGCCAACCAGCCGCGCAGCCCGCCAGCAGAGGCCAGCGCCGGTCCGATCTCCGGCCCCGTAACCGGCGCTGGCGTTGAAGGGAGCGCCGTGCCCGTGTATAATGGGCATCTAACGTGATTCGCCGAAAGACAGAAGGTAGGCTGATATTCCGGTGGGGTCGAGGGGATTTCTTGAGCCTGGCCGGTAGCGTAGCAGCGATGCTCAGGCGTTGGCGAGGCGAAGCGTATCGCCTGGTTCTGCTTTAGCCCGAGGTATGGGCAGTGTCCGGTTGGCTCGAGCATAATTGGTGAACGTTTGCGCGGGGACGTTGCCGTCCTCATTATAGAACCTGGTTCAGGTGACGTCAAAGAGCCTGTCTGAAGTATGTGTTCACATTTGGAGTAAGGCGTCACCCCGGGTGCGCGGGCGTCCCGCCCGCAAGGGCCTGGATGCGGGCAAGATGCCCGCGCTCCCGGGAGAAGTGTGAACACGTACCCGACAGAGATGAAGGCCCTGTATGCGTGTCGTTATCGTCTCTGATATCCACTCAAACCTCGTTGCCCTGGAGACAGTCCTGGCCGCTGCGGGCAGTTTTGACGACCTCTGGTGCCTGGGTGATACGATCGGCTACGGTCCGCGCCCGAATGAGTGTGTAGCGTTGGTGCGCCAGTACGCCAGCAAGGCCCTCACCGGCAATCATGACCTGGCCTGTCTGGGCAAAATCGATCTGCGCGATTTCAACCCCGATGCGCGCCGGGCCAATATCTGGAACGGCGAACAACTCAGCGCGGACAACCGCGCCTGGCTCGAGCAACTCGCCCCCGCGCTGCCGGTTGACGACCGCTTCCTTCTGGCCCATGGCAGCCCGCGCGAGCCGGTCTGGGAGTATTTGCTCTCGACCGAGCAGGCCGCCAGGAACTTCCAGGTGTTCCACCAGCAGGTGTGTTTCATCGGTCATTCGCACGTGCAACTCGGTTTTCGCGTCCGCGATGGCTACGAGCGCTGCGAACGCTTCCTGGCCGACCGCCAGCGCGTCGTTGAGCTTGAAGATCACTCTCGCTTTATCATCAACCCTGGCAGCGTTGGCCAGCCTCGGGATCAGGACCCGCGGGCGGCCTATGCGATTCTCAACACTGATGCCGGCACCGTGACCTTCGCCCGGGTGGAGTACGATGTGCGGAAAACGCAGCGCCAGATGATCGAGGCACGGCTGCCGGGGGCGCTGGTACGCCGCCTGGAGTACGGGATGTAGGAGGGTCCGAGGGAAACCCCGGTTCCCGCTTGCCCTGATCTGCCGGACGGGAGCGTTGGAGTGGGCTGCGTCCTCCTCCGCGAGGAGCAGCCGGGAAACCTGGGTTGCCCTACGCCCTGGCCCCATGCCTCCACCACTTGCTTTATTGAACGTAGCAGCGAGGGATTCTTGAAAGCCGGGCAACGCGCGCCCGGACGGTAAGAGAATTGTCATCCGTCACCTGTGCGCCGTTGAGCCGCGAGCAAGCACCAGCAGGCATACTGATGTGAGCATATGGGAAAACCCGGTTGCCCCATGCCCCCTGCCTGGCCGGGCGCCAGGCGACCCCTCCAGTGGTTGGAGGCTGGGGAAACCCGGTTGCCCCATGCCCCCTGCCTGGCCGGGCGCCAGGCGACCCCTCCAGCGGTTGGAGGCTGGGGAAACCCGGTTGCCCCATACCCCTGCCCAGGGGAAGGTTTGGAACGTTCCCCCTCACGGCGGGGTTCAGGGGCGGACAGAACGTATGAGCGCCGACGGGCTTTATGGCGTTGGGATGCGCTGCCTGGCTCCCGCCCCCTCCCCCTCTCCAGCGAAGCTGGAGAGGGGAGACCAGAGCCATGCGCGGGGGCGTTCCAATGCGGTATAAGCC
>CAKZKA010000168.1 GCA_937120965.1 uncultured Chloroflexota bacterium | reverse complement strand
ATACACTCCGCGCCGATACTGATAATGGGGAACTGACCGTTAACTTCAACAGTCGCGGTCTGCCGCCCGGCGCCTACTCGATGGTTTTCTACGGCCTGTGGAGTGAGTTTACCGTGGTTGCACCGTTCGTGATCCAGTAAGAAGCGGGTGCGTGCTGGTGTATCGGCCCCTCACGCGGAAACGCGCGAGGGGCCGGTTATTGCAGATCGGGTTTTCGAAGCGCCTCTGGCGGAGGGCACGCCTTCGAATACCCGTGACCGGCGCTGTATGACAGGCCGCACAATCTGTATTACGGGGTTGAGCAGGGCCGACCCGGTTCATAACGTCTCATCCGCATCGGGCATGAACACGTCCCTCCGGGATGTGGAGACTTGCTGTGCCCGCTTTCCGACCGAATCCTGATGTGAACATATGGGGAAACCGGGTTTCCCCATCCCCCTGCCTGTGGGAGGGTTTGAGAGGGCGCAGCCCTCCCAGGAAACAACCCGCCCGGCGGGAGGGTGTGGGAGGGCGCAGCCCTTCAACGGGTTTCACCTGCTCTGGAATGGGCTTCCTGGGACGCAGAGGGGAAATGGGCCAACGAATGGGAAACGAATAAACGAATGCGCAAGGTGTGCCTGACTCTGAGGTGAACAGAGCCCGCGCGCGGGAGGGTTGGGGCGTAGGGGCGCGGCGCCGCCGCGCCCCTACGCCCTCCCAGGAAACAACCCGCCCGGCGGGAGGGTGTGGGAGGGCGCAGCCCTCCCAGGAATAAGCACGTTCATGCTGGCGTTGCGCGTCCCGCGGATGGGGCACAACGTGAACATATGGAGAAACCGGGTTTCCCCACACTCCTGCCTGTGGAGGCGGCAAGCCATCCCTCGGGGAGGTGCGGTTTGACAGGCTCACCGCAGGTGAGAAACCCCGGGCTCCCCGTACGTGTTCAGAGGTGCGGGCGAGCTGCCCGCATTCCCGGGAGAAGGGTAAACATATACCCGCAGCCAGGCTTGACAAACGCAGTGGGTGCGCTAAGATACAAACAGATGTTCGTTACAGGCAGGAGGGTGACGATGACCCTGGATACGGCCGATATTCCCCAGGCGGATCAACTCTGGGATGTGGCGCGCGTGCCTGAGGCAATTGCCCAGGGCCGCCACAGCACTGAAGAGGTCGCAGCGTACATCGGGATGAAGGTGCCACGCCAGGGCCATTACTACATCCAGGCGGCGCGTATTCTGGGCCTGGTCACCGAAGGCGGCCCTGGAGAGGCGCCGCAGCTCACTACCCTGGGTCGTAGCTTCGTCCGAAGCAATCGGGTCGAGCAGCGCACCTTCCTGCGCCGCTTGCTCCTCCAGCGTGAGCCGATGCGCTCGATCATCACCAGGCTGCGCGCGGGTGAGGGGCTGGATCGCCAGGAGCTGGCTCACGCGTTGCAGCACCTGGCTCCTCTTGCTGCCAGCACGGCCAGCCGCCGCGCCTGTACCATTGCCGCCTGGCTGTGCGCCGTGGATCTGGCCCGCTGGCAGGACGATCGGCTGGTCTATACAGGTCCCGCTTTCGTTGGTGTGGGTGAGGGGCAGCTAGCCTCACCCGCAGGCGAGGCCGGGGCCAGGGGCGCTCCGGTTTCCCGCGGTTCTCATTAAACACCCTTGCGGTTGCGCCGCATAGCTACAGAATGAACCCGGGTTTTTTCCTGGGAGGGCGGCGCTCTCCCAGACCCTCCCCGCTGGCGGGTTGTTTCCTGGGAGGGCGAAGCCCTCCCAAACCCTCCCGCTGGCGGGTTGTTTCCTGGGAGGGCTGCGCCCTCCCAAACCCTCCCGTGGGCGGGCTATTTTCACATCAGAGACTCCGGTTTCCCCTGGGTTGGCGTTAGCCGTCTGGTGTAACTGCTCGTACCGCTGCCTCGACGTTGAGCGGTGGGCCGCCGGGCTGCAACCAGGCCAGGAACTCGATGTTGCCCGCTGGCCCGGTAATCGGGGAGCGTGTCAGGCCGCAGGGTGTGAGATCCAGTTCCGCAGCCGTTGCCAGAACAGCGTGGAGCACTGCCCGATGGACGGCAGGATCGCGTACCACTCCCCCGTGGCCCACTTGCTCGGGGCCGGCCTCGAATTGGGGCTTGATCAGCGCTACGATCCAGCCGGTCGGGCGTATAAGCCGACGCACGACCGGTAATACCAGGCGCAGGGAGATGAAGGAGACGTCAATCGTGGCGCAGTCGGCGATGACTCCCTCGGGTAAGGCTTCCAGGTGGCGAATGTTGGTGCGTTCGAGCACCGTCACCCGTGGGTCGGAGCGCAGCCGGTAGTCGAGCAGGCCGTAGCCCACGTCCACGGCGTAGACATGGGCGGCGCCTCGCTGGAGCAGGACGTCGGTGAAGCCGCCAGTGGAGGCGCCGACGTCGAGAGCTATCAGGCCGGTGGTTCTGAGGCCGAAAACGTCCAGGGCATGGGCCAGTTTGTAGCCGCCGCGGCTGACATAGGGCAGCGCTGCGATGACCTCGATGGCGGCGTTCTCGTCTACCAGCAGACCGGGTTTGGTTGCCGGTTGGCCCGCGACGCGCACGCTCCCGGCCAGCACCAGGGCCTGAGCCTTGCTGCGTGTCTCGGCCAGCCCACGCGTTACGAGCAGTTGGTCAAGGCGTGTTTTTGCCATTGCTTGAATATCGGGGAAACCCGGTTTCCCCATCCCTGTGCCTGTGGGGGGTGCCAGCCGCGCCCAACAGCGATTGGGAAATGGGGAAACCGGGTTTCCCC
>CAKZKA010000167.1 GCA_937120965.1 uncultured Chloroflexota bacterium | reverse complement strand
AGGGGGTGAGGACCAACCAGCGCATCCCAATGCCATAACGCCCGTCGGCGCTCATACGTTCTGTCCGCCCCTGAACCTCACAGGCAGGGAGATGGAGAACCCGTAGCTATGCTACAATCCCCCCGCGTGATCGCTTCGTTCCGCGCACAGCTCTGGCGCGCGCCGGCGCCGTAGTTCAGGGTCGGCTCTTCCAGCCTGAGCGTTCGTGGAATGTGAAGTTTCAAAGACTATCAGCCGGCAACGGTCACCGCAACCTGTCACGCTGGTTTGAACCATGCCCTACCACGAACCCATTGTCGTGGAGCGACGCCAGCTCGGCGCCTTGACCCTGGCGCGCTGGCACGTTCCGGATCTGGCGCGCGCCATGCGCCCCGGGCAGGCTATGCTCGCGCGCTGCGCGCCGCCCGAAAGCGACGATCCACTGCTGCGGCGAACGCTGTTCCCCGCCGATGCCGACCCGCACACGGGCGTGGTGGAGGTGCTTCTGGCGCCCGAAGAGCGCGGCCTGGCCTGGCTTGCCGCCCAGCCGTCGGGGGCGCGGCTCGATGTCTATGGTCCGGTTGGAAACGGGTTTACCCTCGCCGAGCAGACGCGCAACCTGCTGCTGGCCGGGGCCGGCCCCACCGTGCCGGCGCTGCTCTTCCTTGCCCGCGCTGCGGTGGCGCGGGGCGTTGCCGTGGTGCTGCTGGTGGCCGCTGCGGGCGCCGACGTACTGCCACCGCCCTTCCTGCTGCCCTCGGATGTCGAGTACCTGACGGAGGCGAGCGGCGAAGCAACCCTGCCGGCGCTGCTCGCCGGCGCCCACCTCGCCGGCGGCCCTGCCCTGAGCGGAGCGCCACTGGGGTGGGCCGATCAGCTCTGCCTGGGGCTAACGGCGCCGCTATTGGCGCCGGTGATCGAACAGGTACGCGCAGGCACATTGCGCTGGGAGCGGGGCTTCGCTCAGACGGCCCTGGCAGGCGTGATGCCCTGTGGCGTGGGTACGTGCCTGAGTTGCCTGGTCGAGACCCGCAACGGCGCGCGCCTCCGCTGCAAGGACGGGCCAGTCTTCGACCTGCGCGACCTGCGAAGCTGACGGGGTCAGCGAACCTCGCCCTGAATCTCGCGGTAGCTCTTGAGGAACCAGCGCGTCACATTACGGTAGCGATCCTCGCGTCCGATGAGCAACTGGTGCAGGGTGCTCTCAGGATCGTCAAGACCTGTGCCGTCGAGGGCCTCGAGGGCGGCAAAGCGGTAGAGCGGCTGGTACAGGGTAATGCCCGGCGCCAGGCTGATCCAGCGCCGCTGGAAGGCGGCGTAGTCGGCGCTACGAGCGGCAAGCTCGCTCTCGACGCGGGCGCTGGTGAGCAGATCGTCAACCTGGCTATCGGCCAGACCGGCGTAGTTCAGCCCTGTATCGGCGCGGCTGGAGTGCCACAGGGCAAAGGGGTCAGGGTCAGGGCCGAGGCGCGTCCAGGTGTGCAGGGCCAGGTCGAAGTCGTGGGCGCGCAGGCGGGCCTGCAACGCCGGCCCATCGAGTTCGACCACGCTGATGCGCAGCCCGAGATCGCCCCACTGGCGGGCGATCTCATCGGCGACGGCGCGGCGCTTCGGCTCATTATCCACCAGCAGCTCCAGGGCCAGGGCGCGTCCGGCGCGCTGGAGCGTACCGTCGGCGTCACGGTCGAAGCCCGATTCGCTCAGGATGCGCGCGGCGGTGGCAGGATCAGGCGCATACCAGCGCGCCTCAGGGTCATAGGCCCACCAGCCGGGGAGGATGGGCGTATCAAGGGGCGTTGCCGAGCCATTCAGGGCGCGCTCGATCAGCGCGTCTTTGTTAAGGCCGTGGGCCAGGGCGCGGCGCAGGTTCAGATTGTCGAGCGGCGCGCGGCGCAAATTAAAACTCAGGGTGGTGTACTCATCGAGGGGCACAAGCGCTCCGCGGAGACCGGCGGGCAGGTCATCAATCGCGTCCGTTCCGGTCAGACGGGCGCCGTAGGCCGTCACATTGCCGCGGGCGAGGGCGGCGAAGGCAGCCTCGGGCGAGGCCATGAAGCGCAACTCGAGACGCTCGACGTAGGGACGGCCGCCGAAGTAGCGCTCATTGGCCGTGAGCACGGCGCGATCCTCGCGCAGTTCAACCAGGCGATAGGGGCCGGTGCCCACCAGCCGTTCGGCCAGTGCTCCGGCGACCCAGGCCTCCGGCGGGTTGCCGGCAAACAGGTGGGCCGGCAGGATCGGCACGCGGGCCATGCTCAAGAACGGCGCGAACGGCGCGGTCAGGGTGACGCGCACGGTATAGGCGTCCAGCCGGTCCACCAGCACATCTTGCCAGACAGCGGCGAGCGCCGGTTCGCCGGGCTGATCGATTACCTGCAACGCCCGCAGGGTAAAGACCACATCATCGGCGGTGAAGGGCCGGCCATCGTGCCAGGTGAGCGTGCGCCGCAGGTTGAATTCATAGATCGTACCGCTCGCATCAACCTGGTAGGACTGAGCCAGCGCCGGCTCGATCAGCCCATCGGCGCCGATACGTACCAGGCCATCGAAGATCAACGCAATCAAATCGCGGCCCACCGGGTCGGCGAGCGGATCGTTGAGCAGGGGAACGGGGCGTACCGGGGCGCCAACCACGGCCTCAACGTAGGAACCGCCGACCAGAGGCGTCGCCACCGACGCGTTGCGCAAGGCCACCGCGCCAAGCAACCCGGCGATCAGCATAATGCTCAACGTGGCGATGACAATTTGCCAGCGAATGCGACGGGCCATCGGCGGTCCACATGCTGCTGATACGACGATGGAGAAACGGGGCGTCTCCACTCCCCTGCCGGCGGAGAGGGCCCGGGAGGGTGCAGCCCTCCCGGGAAAAACCCCGGGTTCACCCCGTCGTTACGCAGCGCAGCTAGCCAAAAATCGGCAGGCTGGCGATCAACGAGAGCAGCAGAAACGACGTGCTCAGAACCAGGGTGGCCTGGTAGAGGGTCTTCTCCAGGCCGCGGCGCGTGCGGTAGATCGAGCTGGTGTCGCGGTTAGCCATACCCGGGCTGCGCGCCTGCAAGACCACCAGGGCGATCAGCACCACACTAATGATGATCAGAGCGATGTACAGCGCAATTTCCACAACGGCGCTCCTTCGTTCGATTGCAAATCGGTCGCAGTGTATCTAAAAGCGATCACCGTCGCGCTGATACGCCAGCGGGTTGCCTGGAAATGCATCAGGCGCCCATGCGGCTTTGTTGCGCGAATGTAAGTAAGCGCATCGGGCGAGTGTGGCGGCAGAGGTGAGCCTGCGGCAGCTTCGCTCCCACTGACAGCAGGACATTGTACCATATGTTCACATCCGACAAACCCTCCCCGCAGGGATGGGGTTGGGGAAACCCGGTTTCCCCATGTCCCAACCGCGGTTGGGAACGGCTGGCGCCCCACAGGCAGGGGTGCGGTTCGACAGGCTCACCGCAGGTGGGGAAACCCGGTTTCCCCGTATTTTCACCTCAGCCTTCATTCCGTCTGTGCTATACTTTATTTAGATCTTCGAAGCAATGTCGCTTGCCAATGCCAGGATTGCGCCGCGCGCCCTCGTTGAGAGAGCTTCCTGGATCGTACCGGCGCCAACGGGCCTGGTTGCCCGTGGAGGAATATGGAACTATGACCGCTGCTGCCCATCCGGGCCGTCAACCGCCTGTGACCGATCAGTCCGATGACAAACCCGGCCACGAATGCGGCATTTTCGGCATCGTGCATCCCGATGCCGATGTCGCGCGTCTGACATTTTTTGGCCTCTACGCCTTGCAGCATCGCGGGCAGGAGAGCGCAGGGATCGCCGTCTCCAACGGACGCACGATCCGCTACCACAAGGAGATGGGGCTGGTGGCCCAGGTCTTCAACGAGGATAAGCTGCGCCCGCTCACCGGCTTCATGGCGATAGGTCACACGCGTTACTCTACCACCGGCTCCTCGCGCATCGAGAACGCGCAACCGTTTGTGGTGGAGAGCGCCCTTGGCCCGCTGGCCGTGGGCCATAATGGGAACCTGACCAACGCTGCCGCCCTGCGCCGCGAGCTGCTTAACCGCGGCGTCGGTTTGACCAGCAGCAGCGATTCCGAAGTGATTACGCAGATGCTCGCGGGTGGTGAGGGCCATACCTGGGAGGAAAAACTGCGCGTGTTCATGGTCCGCGCGCAGGGGGCCTACTGTCTGACCGTGCTGACGCGCCAGACGCTCTACGCCGTGCGCGACCCGTTGGGGTTGCATCCGCTCTGCCTGGGCCGACTTGGCCCGCAGGGGTGGGTGGTGGCTTCGGAGAGTTGCGCCTTCGGCCCCATCGGGGCCGAGTTTGTGCGCGAGATCGAACCCGGCGAGATTGTGGCGATCACCGAAGACGGCCCGCGCACTGTGGCCCGAATGCCGGCCCCGCACCGCGCGGAGTGTCTGTTTGAGTATATCTACTTCGCCCGGCCGGATAGCCTGCTCCACGGGACGGCACTGCACGCCGTGCGCGTCGAGCAGGGGCGTGAACTGGCCCGCGAGGCGCCCGCCGAGGCCGATGTGGTGATTGCCGTGCCCGACAGCGCCACCCCTGCGGCCATCGGCTATGCTCAGGAGTCGGGTATTCCGTACTCAGAAGGATTGATCAAAAATCGCTATATTGGAAGAACTTTTATTCAGCCTGATGATCATCTGCGAAAAGTAGGCATTAATCTGAAGTTCAACGCCCTGCCCGACAATCTGGCCGGCAAACGCGTGGTGCTGGTTGATGACAGCATCGTGCGCGGCAACACCAGCGGCCCGATTGTCCGTCTGCTCCGCGAGGCCGGCGCCCGCGAGGTCCATATCCGGGTCTCCTCACCGCCCATCCGTCACCCCTGCTTCCTCGGCGTAGATATGGCGACTTACCCCGAACTGATCGCCCACCGGATGAGTATCCCCGAAATCTGCGCTCACCTGGGGGCCGATAGCCTGGCCTACCTCAGCCTGGAGGGCCTGATCCGCTCCACCCGCCAGGCGCCCAGCGAGTTCTGCAAGGGCTGTTTTACCGGTAGGTACCCGGTGCAGATCGAGCTGGTGGAGAAGGAGGTCTTCGAGATGCGTTGAGGGGAGAGATACCAGGGGCCGGTTGTCTGCGTCAGGGGAACGGCCTGGTTCCAGGAGGGCTACGCCCTCCCCAGGGGTGTGGGGAAACCCGGTTTCCCCACCCACCAACGCCGTTGGGGATGGCCGGCACCCGGTGAACAGGGCGGAGGGAACTCCGGTTTCCTCTCACATCGTCACCGTGGTGAGCCACCGGCGGATCGAGGCTATCCCTGGCGTTGGACTCGCGATGATAACGATGCCTCCCCGCGTGATGCTGTGCTTGGATCCGGGACGCCGCGCGCCGGCCCCGGGCGCCTGGTGTCGCCCCGACGCCCCCGGGGCCGGCGCGCGGTGGCCCGGGGCGTGGTGGTCCAACCGGGGCGCGCAGGCCGAAGCATTCGCGCGGGGGTGCGTGCGACGGCAGGGCGGCGGTGGTCCAATCGGGGGCGCACAGTTTGCGCGGGGGTGCGTGCGGTGACCCGGGAGCGCGGTGGCCGACCGGGGGTCCCGGGCCGAAGCATTCGCGCGGGGGTGCGCGCGGTGGGCGGGCGGCGATGGGGGCGAATGCTTCGGCCCTACGGTGGGCTGCGGGGTTGATTGTGGCGTCACGTGGCGGGGCTGCGCCCGTGCCGGCGCCGGTCGCCCCCGGGGCCGGCGCCCGGTGGCCCGGGGCACGCAGACGCGCTGGTAGCGGGCCTGCTACGCACAGTGCCGGCTTGTTCTCGCACAGCGGCGGGTATCGGGGCTATGATAGGGACACGCACGGAGATGCGTGTGTTCGTGTGTCGTTCGCTGTCGATTCGACTTCAAGGAGGAAGGCGATGACAAGCACGACCATTGATCGCGTTGGGCCGGATGAGGGGCGCGCCGCTTCGCCAGCGCCAGACGCTGAGCTTACCCCCGAGCGGCGCGTGGCTCTCGACGCGGCCCTGGAGGAGTTGCAAGCCGGCGCCGGCGCCTGGGCGCGCCGCGGCCCCGCGCAGCGTGGCGCCCTCCTCGAGGATGTTGTCGCGGGGCTGCTCCGCGTTGGGCCGCGCATCGTGGCGGCTTCGCTGGAGGCAAAGAGCCTGCCGCCCGGCGGCCACGCCGAGGGCGAAGAGTGGCTCGGGGTGGCGACCAGTGTGCGCTACGCGCGCCTGCTCCGCCGCTCCATGGCCGAGATCGAGCGCTATGGCCACCCCCATCTCCCGCACCCGCCCCGCCTCGGCCCCGGCGAGCAGACAATCGTTCGGGTCTATCCCGATGACATCTATGAGGAGGTGACCCAGCCCGGCATGCACGCCGAGGTCTGGATGCAACCGGGCATCTCGCTGGAGGAGACCATCGCGACCCAGGCCTGGGCCTACCGCACGCCGCACGCCGGCCAGGTGGTGGCCGTGCTCGGCGCCGGGAACGCCTCGCCGGTGATCTCGACGGACATTCTCTACCAGCTCTTCGTCGAAGGCCGGGTGGTGGCCTTTAAGTTCAGCCCGGTCAACAGCTACCTCGAGCCACTCTTCGCCGAGGCCTTCGCGCCGCTGATCGCCGAGGGTTGCCTGCGCCTGCTCACCGGCGGCGCCTCGGTTGGCTTCTACCTGGCCCATCACCCTGTGGTGGATTGCGTCCACCTGACTGGCTCGCCCGCGACCTGCGAACAGCTCCTGGCCGGCCCGCCACCCATCACCCGCCCGTTCACCGCTGAGGTGGGGAACGTCACACCGGTGATCATCGTCCCCGGACCCTGGAAGCACGCCGACCTGGAGGCTCAGGCCATTGCCCTGGCCACCTGGGCGGTCTTCAACGGTGGCTTCCTGTGCTATGCCCCGCGGGTGATCATCCAGCATCGGCAGTGGGCGCTGCGCCACGAGTTCCTGGGCCGCTTCGAGCAGATCCTTGCTGCCACCCCCACCCGCCGCGCCTACTACCCCGGCGTCCAGGCAACTTACGCGGCGCTGCTGGCCCAGCATCGCGATGTGCGGCGCCTCGGCACGCCCGGCCCCGACGATCTGCCCTGGATCCTGGCGCCCGACCTGGATCCGGAGGCTTACGACGAGCCGCTCTTCATCCACGAGCACTTCGGCCCCTTCCTGGGAGAGACGGCGCTCGATGCGCCTGATGTGGCCGGCTTCATTGACCGGGCCGTCGTCTTTGCCAACGAGCGGCTGTGGGGCCGGCTCGCCGCCGCGATTGTGGTGCATCCCGAGACGCTGCGCGATCCGCGGGTGCGCGCCGCCTATGAGCGGGCCTTGTTCGACCTGCGCTACGGCACAATCGCGGTGAATACCCACCCCGGATACAGTTACTACACCGGCCTGACCAGTTGGGGCGCCTTCCCCGGCGCACTGGCCCACGATCGCGGCACGGGCGAGGGCGTGGTCTGCAACGCCCTGATGTTCCGCTCGCCCGAAAAGTCGGTGCTCACCGCCCGTTTCCATCCGCTTGGCGCCCCGTTGATGCTCGGCTCGCATGCCATGCCGCTGGTTGCCCGGCGCCTGGCCGAGGCTCAGGCGCATCCCTCGCCCCTGACCGCGGCGCGGCTGACCGTTGCCGCCCTTAGCGGGGGAGCGTAATGCGCGCAGCAGGGCGCAGGAGAATAAGGGTGCGAACCCAATGGCACGTAAGCCCTCCACGCGCAGCGTTGCGTCAAAGCGCACCTGGACGCCCTGTGCGACTATTTGCAATCCGGGGTCTGCAATGAAAAGGGTGTGAGAGGGCTGCGCGCCGTAAGTGTTCACATTTGGGTTAAGGTGTCACTCGGGTGCGCGGGCGTCTCGCCCGCAATGGCCTGGATGGGGCAAGATGCCCGCGTACCCGGGAGAAGTGTGAACACGTACTGCGCGCCCTCCGACACCCTGCCGCGCGGGCCAGACTCACACCAGGCTTACCCTGAGGCCACGGTGCGCGGCTCCGTGGCTGACTGTTCGTGCAGCAGGGCTACGATGTCGCGCTCGATGTACTCCGGCGTATCAGTGGGCGCGTAGCGCCGGCGCACATTGCCGTTGCGATCCACCAGGAACTTGGTGAAGTTCCACTTGATCGTCGGAATGCCCAGGAAACCGGGCTGCTCGGCCTTGAGATAGGCGTAGAGCGGGTGGGTCCATGGCCCATTTACGTCGATCTTTGCGAACATAGGGAAGGTCACGTCGTAGTTCAGGCTGCAGAACTCCCGGATCTCAGCCTCGCTCCCCGGCTCCTGAAAGCCGAACTGGTTGCAGGGGAAACCCAGCACGACCAGGCCCTCATCGTTGTAGCGCCGATACAGCGCCTCCAGGCCCGCGTACTGCGGAGCGAAGCCGCAGCGACTGGCGACGTTGACGATCAACAGCACCTTGCCCCGGTAGGCGTCGAGCTTCTGGGGTGTGCCGTCAAGCAGGTTGGCCGAAAAGTCGTAAATAGTCATAAGCATGATCCTTAGAAATTGTGCAAAAGCTGTTCAAAGGTAGTATACCCTACCCTGGACAGGCAGGCAACCGGCCCCGAGACGCGGCCACCCTCCCTCAGGTAGGGGGTTGGGGAAACTCGGTTTCCCCATGTCCCAACCGCTGGTGGGGGCGGCTGGCGCCCCTACAGGCAGGGGCGCGGTTCGACAAGCTCACCACAGGTGGGGAAACCCGGTTTTCCCGTATGT
>CAKZKA010000166.1 GCA_937120965.1 uncultured Chloroflexota bacterium | reverse complement strand
AAACGAATAAACGAATGCGCAAGGTGTGCCTGACTCTGAGGTGAACAGAGCCCGCCCGCGGGAGGGTGTGGGCGTAGAGGCGCAGCGCCGCTGCGCCTCTACGGGTTTTATTCGGGCGGGGTGCGGCGCAGCCGCACGGAAGACCGGCATATCACCGGGTGATCGTCGAGAAACAATTACACCTGGTAACTCGCTACCCACTTGCGCTGTAGCCCCGGCTGATGTATTGTGAGGGGTAACAAGAAGGGGAGGAAGGTTCGTGTGCCGTGTTCTCAAGGTCCGTCGCAGCCCGGCGCTGTGTGCTGCAAGCCAGAATGAAAGGAGCGGATCATGAGTGCAGAGAGCGTCTACAAGGTGATAGAGATTGTCGGCACGAGCCCCGAGTCGTGGGAGAAGGCCGCAGCAGTTGCAATGATGACGGCGGCCAGGACCCTGCGAGACATTCGCGTCGCCGAGGTCGTAGCGCAGGACATCCATCTAGATGGGGAGTCGCTCATTTACCGCACTAAGATCAAACTCTCCTTCAAGTATCACGAGGACGATTAGAGCCTGATATGAGCTTGGGGAAACCGGGTTTCCCCACCCCCCTCCCTGCGGAGAGGCGCCCGGTTTCCCCCAGCGAGGGAGGGCCAGGGAGGGGGCGGCCCTCCCAACGATACCCCATGGTCATCGCGGCGTTGTGCGCCCCGCGAATGGGCGTCTGAGGTGAACATATGGGGAACCCGGGTTTCCCCACACCCCTGCCTGCCGGGGCGACGGGCGACCCCAACGGCAGTTGTGGGACGGGGAACCCGGATTTCCCCGCACCCCGGCCAGGTGGCTGCCCGTAGGGTCGCAGCAGGGGCGCAGCTCTGCTGCGAACCCGAGGCTCGTCCACACTCTGACATGTCAGCTTGGAGAGGGAAGGGGCAGCCTGCTTTCCCGATATGCTCGCGTCGGATAGACGAGGGCCGCTTCGCCGGTACCGGCTTCGCGCACATACCAGGAGATCTCGTGCCAGAGGTTGAAGCCGCAGGCGGCGAAGAGCCGGCAGGCGGCCAGATTGGCCGCGCCAGCGCTGAGCAGGGCGGTATCCAGGCCCGCGTCGCGCATAGCGCGCAAGAGGTGCAGGATGAGCGCGCGCCCCAGGCCCCGCCCGCGCTGTGAGCGTTCCACTCCGACGAACTCGATCCACCCGCACGCCTGCCCCAGACGCTCGCGCTCCAGAGGCGCCGCCATTCCCAACGCATAGCCGACCAGGACGCCATTGCGCCCTACGGCGATCAGGTCCAGCGCGGGTTGATACCCCGGCGCGCGCATCAGCGCCGCGCGCTCATCGAGGCTCCTGGCGCTGCCCGCGAACACGGCGCTGTGTAGCGCCGCGACCGCTGCGACATCGCGCGCATCGGCAACGGGGCGGATCACAATCCCCGGCGGCGGCTGCGGCTCGGCAATCGGGGCGTGTAATGAGCGCCGCATACGCAGTGTGCGCCAGGGATCGGCTTGAAAACCGGATCGCTCGAGCAGCGCGATCAAGCGCCGATCATCGCTGCGGACGGGAACGAACAGGCAGGGGCGCTCGCCGCAGCCGCAGGCGATCCGGGCGACGCTCTGCAACCCCCAGGCGAGCATTGCTGTTGTGAGGGCTTCGGTCTCTGCGCCAGGCCTGGCGCAGGCGACCATGACGCACTCATCGAGCAGGATCGCCACGCCCACCAGGTCGCCGTGGGTGTCTTCCCACACCTGCGCGTCACGTGCTCCCGCCTGGCGCGCAGCGAGTTCTGCGCGCAGCGTATCGAGTGGCGGCCAGGGATCGCCCTGATCCACCGCTCTGGCGGCGCACCACAGGTTGAGCACGAGTTCAAGCTCGCTCGCGCCCCGGTAGTCGCGCTGGAAGCAGGTACGCATGGCGCATTTACGACAGCGTCTTCTGTCGCTCTGCGGCGCGTTGCAGCAACGCCCGCACCTCGTCGTCGCTCACCTGGGGGAACTCTTCGTACCACAGGCCGATGGCGGCGAGTGGCTCCGGAGTTTGCACCACGATCACCTCATCAACCATCGCCTCGAGCAAGGCCACCGTTTCGCGCGCTGCGACTGGAGCGGCGACCACAATACGCGCCGGCTCCTGGGCGCGCGCGGCCACAATCGCGGCGCGCATCGTCGCGCCGGTCGCCAGCCCATCGTCCACCAGGATGACCGTCTTACCACGCAGATCGGGCGCCGGGCGCCCTCCGCGGTACAGTCGCCCCCGGCGTTCCAGTTCCTGCCCTTCGCGCGCGGCAACCTGGGCGATCGTGTCGGGGCCGATACGCAGCCCATGCACCACATCGGTGTTCAGCACCCGCACCCCGCCCTCGGCGATGGCGCCCATGGCCAGCTCTTCCTCGCCAGGCACGCCCAGCTTACGCACGAGCATCAGGTCCAGCGGGGCGTCCAGGGCCGTCGCTATCTCGTAGCCTACGGGGACGCCGCCACGGGGCAGGGCCAGCACCAGCGTGTCAGGGCGACCGGCGTAGGCGGTGAGCCGCGAAGCCAGGGCGCGACCGGCCGCCGCGCGGTCGTGGAAACGGTGTCCCTGGCTCAGGATCCAGGAATGTAAGCGTTGGAACCCTGCCATAACACACCTCTCTGGTGTGAACATAGCCCGCCCGCGGGAGGGTTTGGGAGGGCGCAGCCCTCCCAGGAACACATATTTTCATTCCGGCGTTGTGCGGCGTAGCCGCATAGATGACTGATGTGAAATGCGGGGAAACCGGGTTTCCCTGCGCCCCTGCCTGAGGGGAGGGTGTGGGAGGGCGCCGCCCTCCCAAAAATCGCTGCTCTGACCATCGGGGAAACCGGGTTTCCCCATCCCCCTGCCCGGAAGAGCGGAAGCCCGGCGCCGGGCAGCGTCATCCTCAGCCCGGGACCCACGGCTGGCCATCGCGGATGCCCGGGCACGAAGCGACGCAGCGCGTGTTACAGGAGAGCCCTGGAGGCGTTTCTTGCAGACAGCATGGCCAACCGCCGCGTGAAGCCATCTGGCACCACGGGCACGGTCCGCCTCATCACGGACCCGGTGCCATGGGGCTGCAACCCGGCACAGGATCAGGGCATCAGTGCCTGACCGGAGACCGAGGGGAAGGGTCGCGGTAGCTCTTCCAGCACCCCGATACCGCCCGTCTCGGGGCTGCCGTAGACGGTAATGTCGGCCATGTCGCACCCCGGGTCCTCCTGGAGCGCGATTACCGCCGCGCCGCGCGTCATCACCGTGACGCGCCTGCCATCAACTGCGTAGCGGTACCCGGCCTCAGCCACATAGCCCTTGGCCGCCAATGCCGTCTCGATCACCGGCAGGAGTTCGCGCAGGCACGTGTAGCGATCCAAGGCTTTCCTCTCTTTACACTTCTATAATAACCACGAAACGCCTTCGTGATGTGAGGGCTGCGCGTGGAGGGCGAAGCCCTTCCCGCGCCCTGCCCGCATCCCGAGTCACTTTTCGCGTGTACCGACACTGGATCGGGGCGCAAGCAATTGCATACTCTCCGACATCCTTAAGTGTAGTCGAGCGAGGGGGCGACTGCCATACGTGCTGATGCAGGTTAAAACCCCGTAATTGTACGGGTTGTGGTAGAGGGGCTTTCTCTGGCGGGCGGGGCAACCGGCGAATGGCGCTGGCCCACGCCTCTGCCCGGCGGGAAGGCGCAAGAGGACCTGGCCCTCCTGGCCTGCCGGTCGATCTGCCCGGGGGGAGGAATTGGGAGGGCTATGCCCTCCCGGAGAACACTTCCGGCGTAGTGGCGAAACCGGGTTGGCCCGGGGGCAGGTCCGGGCAGGGCCTGACCCCACGGACCCCTGTCGGCCTATTCGGCAAAGGCGAGCGGCGTGGCGCCGACCAGCCGGCGCAGATCGCCGTAGCGCATACGGATGGCGTCGCGGTGCGTTCCTGCGGTGAAGGTGACCTGTTCGTCGTCGTTGAGGTGCAGGTCGCTGTAGACGGGCACACCGAAGAGCGACCCGAAGGGCGGCAAGGCGCCCACCTCACACTCGGGGAAGCGTTCGGCAATCTCGGCCTCGCTGGCGAGACGCGCCCTTGAGGCGCCCAGGGCGCGCTGAAGGGCCTCGACGTTCACCATACGCGGCGCCGGGAGCAGCGCCAGTACCAGGTCGTCATCAACCCGCACCACTACGGTTTTGATGAACCGGCGTCCCGGGGTGTGAGTGTCCTGTGCGGTGTAGTCGGTGCGATGGTGGATCAATTCAAAGGGGATCGCTTCCTGGCGCAGCATGTCCATTACCCGGTCAAGGACGGTGCTCATAGGAGGTCTCCTTTCTTTGTGCTAACGTGAACATCGGGAAAACCGGGTTTCCCCATCCCCCTGCCTGTGGGGGCGTCAGCCGCTCCCAACCGCGGTTGGGACATGGGGAAACCGGGTTTCCCCACGCCCCTCCCTAAATGGGGCCTGAGGTGCACATCGGGGAAACCGGGTTGCCCCATCCCCCTGCCTGTGGGGGCGCCAGCCGCTCCCAACCGCGGTTGGGACACGGGGAAACCGGGTTTCCCCACGCCCCTCCCTGAGGGGAGGGTTTGGGAGGGCGTAGCCCTCCCGGCCAGCTACAGCATAGCCTGCGTGATCAGGCGCGCGAGCACATCCGCCTGGTTGAGGGCCAGGTCCACGCCCATTTCGGGGATGAACATCCAGCTATTGTGGGGATTGTTCACCCGGGCAACCGCCTTCGGCACGTTGAAGGCGAAGCGCGCCAGGCTGGTGATCACCAGGTTCGTCGCATCGGTCCCGGTGACGGCGGCAACCAGGTCCACGTTACGAATGCCAGCCATCTCCAGCACGTCGGGGTCGGTGCCGTTACCCTGGATCACCGTCACGCCGGGCACGGTTCGGCGCAGGGCAGCAGTGGCGGCCTCGTGCGTCTCGATGATGGTCACGGTATGCCGTTGCTCCAGGAGCAAGGCGGCCAGGTACGACCCCACCTGCCCACCGCCGACGATCAACACGCGCATAGCCGGCCTCCTTCACTGTCGCAGCAGGGCCACCAGATGGTCGGTAGCCGCGGTCAGCACAACCAGGTGCAGAAGATCGCCCGCTTCGAGGCGCGTGGCGGGCTGGGGCAAAAAGGTGCGCCCTCCACGGCTGATCGCTGCGACCTGGATCTCCCCGGGCACGGTAATGACACTGACTGGGCGGCCCACCAGCAAGGGGGGAACGGCGACATCGAGGATGTCAACGTCGCTGCCCAGGCTCGCCACCGGCTCCAGTTCGGAGTAGCTCAGTAGTTCGGCGATCCGGCTGATACCCCAGGTAGTGGTGCAGACCGTCTGAACGCCGAGACGCCGGTAGATCTCGGCGGCGCGCGGGTTGTACACACGCGCTACCACGCGCGGCACCCGGAAGACCAGGCGCGCCAGCCGGGCGGCGACAATGTTGATGTCGTCGCTGGGGGTCACGGCGGCAAGGGCGTCCTGGTGGTCAATGCCGGCCTCGAGCAGCAGCCGCCGGTCGAGCACGTCGCCGACGAGGGTCCGCCCTCGAAAACTCTCGGGCAAGTGGGCCAGCGCCGCGGCAACCGGTTCGATCACCGTGACGGTGTGGCCGGTGTAGCTGAGCCGCCCGGCCAACCCCGAGCCGATGCGGCCACAGCCAAGGATGATCACGCGCATACCTCACCTCCCGGGTGAGACGCCCGGCGCTGGAAGGTCTGCTCGCCAGCGCCGGCGGTAGCTGCGGAGCGCGAACTTACGCGCCTCGTCGGCGATCAGCAGCACGGGGGTGCAGGCCAGGAACACCAGCCAGCTTGCGGCGGGCAACGGCGCCGTGCCAAAGACCCACTGGAGCAAGGGAACATAGACAATGGCGAGTATGAGTGCCAGTTCCACGGCGATACCGATCCAGATCAGCCGGTTGGCGCCCAAGCCGACGGTGAGGATCGAGGTCTCTTCGGTGCGCTGTGCGAACAGGTTGCCGATCTGGGTTGCCACAATCGCCGCCAGGGTCATGGTGGTCGCTGCCTGGTAGAGGGGGCCGCTGCCCGGCAGATCGAGCCACTGCCCGGCGTAGCCCGCGCTCCAGTAGATCGTGTAGAAGGCTAGCATGGCCGCTGCGCTCTGGATGAGGCCGAGGAAGCAGAGGGAGCGCAGGAGCAAGCCGCGGTTGATCAGGTGATCCTCGCGTCGCCGCGGTGGACGGTCCATGACCCCCGGTTCGGCCGGTTCCGCGCCGAGGGCCAGGGCGGGCAAGAGGTCGGTGCCCAGGTCAATTGCCAGGACCTGCATAACCGTCAGTGCCAGCGGAATGCGCCCGCCGCTCAAGGCAAAGAGCACGAAGGGCGCCGCTTCGGGCATGTTGCTGGTGAAAATGTAGGTCACAAACTTGCGAATGTTGGCGTAGACGGCGCGCCCCTCTTCGATGGCGTGGACGATGGTGGCAAAATTGTCGTCGGTGAGCACAATATCGGCCGACTCGCGGGCCACATCGGTGCCGGCCATGCCCATGGCCACGCCAATATCGGCCTGTTTGAGCGCAGGCGCGTCGTTGACTCCATCGCCGGTTACGGCGACGACCAGGCGCATACGCTGGAGCACCGCGACGATCCGCAGCTTGTGCTCGGGAGCAACGCGGGCGAAAATCACTTCGTCGCGCAGGATCTGCTCCAGGGCGGCGTCATCGAGGGTGTCGAGTTCCGTTCCCGACACGAGGCGCGGATGCTCCTGCTGCACCAGGTCGAGGCGCCGCGCGATGGTTGTGGCTGTTAGCCCGTCGTCGCCGGTGATCATCACGATACGGATGCCTGCCCGGTGGCATTTGGCAACCGCGGCGGCCACCTCTGGCCGGGGCGGGTCGTACATGGCCGCCAGGCCCAGGAAGGTCAGATCGCGCTCGACGGCGTCAGCCTGGTGCGGCGGTTGGTTCTCCGGCAGTTCGCGCCGGGCCACGCCGAGCACCCGCAGCCCGCTCCGGGCGAGGCGGTCCTTGACCATCCGCACGTCGGCCCGCAGCCGCTCATCGAGGGGCACATCGCGCCCGGAGAGGCGAATGGCCACACACCGGGCCAGCACTTCGTCGGGTGCGCCTTTGGTGTAGACGAATGTGCCGGTCGCGCGATGCACCGTGCTCATGAGCTTGCGCCGCGATTCGAAGGGCAACTCGTGAATACGCGGCTCGGCGCGGGTCAGCGCCTCGAGATCCAACCCGCCTTTGCGCGCCGCCACCTGGAGCGCGGCCTCGGTCGGGTCACCGAGGATGCTCCAGCCGCTGCTGTCGCCGTGGCCGGCGGGAGCGGCGCCCGGCGGCAGGAGCCGGGCATCGTTGCAGAGCGCGGCGGCGCGCAACAGGTCGTAGAGATCGTCGCCGGGAGCGGGAACGCAGGGCCGACCATCGGCGCTGATGCCGCCGTCGGGGTCGTAGCCGCTCCCGCTCACCTCGAACTGTCGGCCACCGGCCCAGAGGTAGCGGACGGTCATGGCGTTCTGGGTGAGTGTGCCGGTCTTATCGGTACAGATCACCTGCGTGCAGCCGAGGGTCTCGACGGAAGAGAGGCGCTTGACCAGGGCGTGTCGGCGGGCCATACGCTGCACGCCGATGGCGAGGGCGAGGGTGACCGTCGGCAGCAGTCCTTCGGGCACGAAGGCGACGATCATGCCCATGGCGAAGATGAAGCTCTCGACCAGACCGATACGCACCACGCCGACGGCGAGGATAAAAAAGAGAGTCCCGACGCTGATGGCAATCGCGCTCACGACGCGGGTCAGGCGGGCCAGTTCCTGTTGCAGGGGGCTGGGCGCCTCGGTGACGCTCTGGGTCATCCGGGCAATTGCGCCGAAGGCGCTGCGCATCCCGGTGGCGAAGACGAGGGCCTTGCCCCTGCCGGCGACCACTGTGGTGCCGGCGAAGACCACGTTCGGCAGCGCCGGGCCGCTTTCGGGGCCTTCGTATGCCTCGGCGCGCTTGGAGACGGCGCGGGCCTCGCCGGTAAGGGTAGACTGGTCAACTCGCAGTTCGGCGGCCTCGACCAGGCGCCCGTCGGCGGCGACGAGATCGCCTTCGGCCAGCAGCAGCAGGTCGCCGGGCACAATCTCGTCGCGCAGCACCTCTTGCACGGCGCCATCGCGCAGCACGCGCGCCCGGGCCGGCAGCAGCGCGCGCAGGGCCGCGGCGGCGCGCTCAGCCCGATACTCCTGCCAGAAGCTGAACAGGCCGTTGATCAGGGTGACGGCCCAGATCGCAACGCCCAGCTCGGGCAACTGCACCAGAAAGGCGATCGCGCCGGCGATCCACAGCAAGATCGCCATCAGGTGGGTGAAGTTTTCGAGGAAGGTCCAGAGCAGAGGCCGGCCCCTGACTGTCTGGAGGGTGTTTGGCCCGTAGCGTTGCAGGCGCGCTGTGACCTCGGGGGTCGAGAGGCCACAGGGGCCTGAACCGAGCGCAGCATAGGCTTCGGCGACCGATACGCTCCATGGCGCCAATTCGGCGGTGAATTGGTCGTCCGTTTCCATGGTTGGGAGATGAGCCTTGTCTGTGCCAGAAGCGCGTATCCATGCGCTTGCGCCGCACAACAACACAATGAAAACAGTTTTTTTGTGGGAGGGCGTAGCCCTCCCACCCTCTCCCCGGTTTAAGGGCGGACAGAACATCCGGGCTAACGTGGCTTATACCGCATTGGAACGCCCCCGCGCATGGCTCTGGT
>CAKZKA010000165.1 GCA_937120965.1 uncultured Chloroflexota bacterium | reverse complement strand
GGAGGGAACCGGGCGCCTCCCCGCAGGGAGGGGCGTGGTTCGGCAAGCTCACCACAGGTGGGGAAACCCGGTTTCCCTATTTCCCAACTGCTGTTAGGAGCGGCTGGCGCCCCACAGGCAGGGGTTCGGTTCGACAGGCTCACCGCAGGTGGGGAAACCCGGTTTCCCCATGCCTCAACCGCTGGTGGGAGCGGCTGGCGCCCCTACAGGCAGGGGCCTGGGGAAACCCTGTTTCCCCGTATGTTCACCTCAGGAGGCCAGGATGCCCCGTCTCGCACTGACCGCGAAGCAAGAACTGCGGGCTATGCCGGTCCTGCTAACCACGGCGCGCATGCTCGAGTTGCCGATCCTGGCGCTGCATCAGGCAGTGCAGGAGGAACTGGCGGCCAATCCTGCCCTTGAGGAGGTCGAGGAGCCGCCGGCCAGGCCACCACCCGCGCCTGAGCGCGACCCGCTGTTGCGCGTGCCTGCGCCGGTGAGCGTCACTGATACTCTGCTGGCCGATCTGCGGGCCAGTCTGCCAGCCGATCAGTATCCTCTGGCCGAGGCTCTGGTGGGCAACCTCGACGAGCACGGCTTCCTGCCCATTCCCCTCCCGACCCTCGCCCGTGAATTAGACGTGCCGCGTGGCCAGATCGAGGCGGTGCTGCGAGTGCTGCGGGAACTCGGGCCGCCCGGTATCGCTACCCCCGGTCCCCGCGAGTGCCTGCTGGCGCAACTGGATGCTCTGGCTGCCGCTGGCGCGCCCGCACCGCTGTCCCGAACTATCGTCGCCGAGCATCTGGAGGATCTGGCGGCGGGCCGCTACCGGGCCATTGCCCGTGCCCTGGGTGTTGACGAGAGCGCCGTCGGGGCGGCGCACAGCTTCATCCAGCAGCGCCTCTGGCCCTACCCGCTCCAGGCCGTTACGTCGGAACGGTCCGGGCTGGAGCGCCCGGTCTATCGCGCGCCCGATCTGATCTTCACCCTCGACGAATCTGGATTCGCCGTCGAAGTGCCCGTCGGTCCGGGGCGCTGGTTGGGGCTAAACCGGGCTTATGCCGACCTGGCGGCCCGCGCTGCTGAACTTCCTGCTGCTGAACGCGAGCACGTGCTGACACACGTTGCCCGCGCGCGAACCTTCCTCAATAGCCTGCGGCGTCGTCACGAAACGCTTCAGCGCATTGGCGAAGCCCTGGCCGCGCGTCAGGCTGGCTTCCTGAGGGCGGGACCGGCGCACCTGGCGCCACTCACCCGCCTGCAACTGGCACAGGACGTGGGCCTGCACGAGTCAACCGTGTGTCGCGCCGTGGCCGACAAGCTCGCCCTGCTCCCCAATCGCGCCCTGGCCCCCCTCGACGACTTCTTTGCCGCCGCTCGTCCGGTGCAAGAGGCGCTGCGCGAGCTGATCGCTGCCGAAGGGGAGCCGCTCAGCGACCAGGAACTGGCCGACCTGCTTGCCGCGCGCGGCCATCCCATCGCCCGGCGCACCGTCGCCAGGTACCGCGAACTGCTGGGTATTCCCCCACAGCGGCAACGCGCCCGGCGCCGAGAGGATCACTAACATATGGGGAAACCGGGTTTCCCCACCTGTGGTGAGCTTGCCGAACCACGCCCCTCCCTGAGGGGAGGGTTTGCCTCCCGCACGCGGCCTGTGTTCACCTCAAGCCAGGTAGTGTTCCTATGACTCGACGCAGCGCGCTGCGCGCCCTTTTGACTGCTCTGACGGTGATCGTTGCGCCCACAACGGCAGCTCTGGCTGCCACGCCCGCCGCGCCCCTGCGCCGCGCCGATGCCGATGTCCTGGTGATCGGCGCGGGCATTGCCGGCCTTGGCGCTGCCGCTGCGCTGAAAGACCAGGGTGTGGACGTGCTGGTGCTCGAGGCCCGCCAGCGCATCGGCGGGCGGGTCTGGTCGCATACCGGTCTCGGCGCGCCCCTCGACCTCGGCGCCTCCTGGATCCACGGGGTGACCGGTAACCCCTTGAGCGCCCTGACCCGCCAGCAGGGGCTTGTTACTGCCCGCACCAACTACGAGAACCTGCTGGCCTACGACGTAGACGGCGCCGAGGTGGACGATGCGCGCCACGCGCGGATTGACGCGCGCCTGGCCACATTGCTGGGCCAGGTCCAGATCCAGCGCCGCGAACTACGCCGCGCCGGGAAGGCCGATGTATCCCTTCAGACAGCCTTCGAGGCTACCCTTGCCGCCTCGGGCCTCGATCCGACCGAACGCCGCGAACTGGACTACGTGGTCAATACGATCATCGAACACGAGTACGCCGCCGACAGCGCCGAACTGTCGCTCCTGCACTACGACGCGGGCCGTTCCTTCGGCGGCGGCGATGTGTTGTTCCCCAACGGCTACGGGCAGATCGCCGAGGGGTTGGCGCAGGGCCTGCGGATCGAACTGGACACGGTCGCGCAGCAGGTGAGCCACGGGGCCGACGGGGTGCGCGTTCACACCTCCCGCGGCGTCTTTCGCGCTGGCTATGCCGTGGTAACCCTGCCCCTGGGGGTGTTGCAGGCCAACGCGGTGCGCTTCGCGCCTGAGCTGCCCGCGCCGATGCGCCGGGCCGCGACGCGCCTGGGCAGCGGGGTGCTCAACAAGCTCTACCTGCGCTTTCCGCGAGTGTTCTGGGCGCGCGAGTACGAACTCCTGGGCTACATGGCCCATCGCAAGGGCGAATGGGCCGAGTGGCTCAACCTGGCGTTCTACACGGGCGCGCCGGTACTCCTGGCCTTCAACGCTGCCGCATATGGGCGGGCCAGCGAGGCTATGTCCGACGCGGCCTTCGTCGCCGCGGGCCTCGAAACACTGCGGATCATCTATGGGCCGCGTATCCCCGAACCCACCGGCTTCCTGCGCACCCGATGGGCCGCCGACCCGTTCGCGCGCGGTTCCTACTCCTCCATGCCACCCGGCGCCACACCCGCCGACCGCCAGGCCCTGGCCGCGCCGCTCAACGACCGGCTCTTCTTTGCCGGCGAGCACACCAGCGTCGAACACCCCGCCACCGTCCACGGGGCGTTGCTCTCCGGGCGTCGGGCTGCGCGTGAGGTGCTGGAACATTTGAGGTGAGCGTAGGGGAACCCGGGTTGCCCGCGCTGTTACGTTTCCTCACTTTCATAAGCTGAATGTGACCAAACTTACTCAAAAACAAAACAAAGTGTCGTATAATACCGCCATACAGGTGAGCGGAAAGGTTACCAACCATGGCCGAGATCATTCCCCTGACGCCCGGCGATGCCAGCGCCCCGCAGGAGCCGTTCAAGCCCGGCGCCTGCAAGCTGCACCCCCAGACGATGTGCCCGGCCTTTGGCGCCCTGCGTGTGCTTGCGCGCATCGAAGGGGCCCAACCCGCGATGGTCACCGACACGGGTTGCCTCTACGGATTGACCTTTGTAACCCACTTCTATGCCGCGCGCAAGAGCATTGTCGCGCCGGCCCTGGGCACCGCCGAGTTGTCTGGCGGGAAGGTGCAGGAGGCAGCCAATGCGGCCATCGCCGAGGCGGCCAGGGAGCAGCACGTCTCGGTGATCCCGGTGATTTCGCTCTGCGTGGCCGAGACGGCCGGCCTGGCCGAGGAGTTGCTGCCGACCGAGGTTGATGGTAAGCCGGTGGTGCTGGTGCGGGTGCCGGCCTATGCCATCCACTCCCATCCTGAGGCCAAGGATATTGCCCTCGCCGCGGTGCTGCGCCGCTTCGTGGATCGGCAGAGCGACCACGAACCGGGCGCCCTGGTGCTGGTCGGCGAGGTCTTTCCGGCTGACCCATTGCTGATCGACGGCGTGCTGCGCAAGATGGGCGCGCGGGTGCTGACCACCCTGCCCGGGCGTCACGTGGATGAGTTGCGGCTCGCCGGGCGCGGCGGGGCGGTGGCCGCCCTGCACCCCTTCTACCGCGAGACGGTCAACGTGCTGCGCGAACGGGGCGTTGGCGTGGTCACGGGGGCGCCTATCGGCGCCGCGGGCAGCGCCGCGTGGCTGCGAGCTGTGGGCGCGGCGCTCGATCTCGACGAAGATGTGGTCGAGCGCGTTGCCGCCGAAGAGGAGGAGACGGCCCGCGGTTTCCTCGCTGCCCAACCCCTCAAAGGAGCGACGATCCTCGTGTCGGGCTATGAGGGCAATGAGATGCTCTACGCGCGCCTGCTGATCGAAGGGGGCGCCCATGTGCCCTATGTCAGCACCAGTATCGGCCAGAGCGCCCTCACCGCCGCCGATGAGGCCTGGTTGAAGGCCCATGGCGCCGAGGCGGTGATTTACCGTAAGGCGATCGAGGATGACCAGGCAGCGATGCGCCACTGGAGCTTCGACCTGGTCATCGGCACCACGACCCTGGCGGCCTACGCCAAAGAGCGCGGCATTCCCTCGGTGTACTATACCAATATCCTCAGCGTGCGCCCCTTGTTCCTCGCCGGGGGGATGATCGCCTCGCTAAGCTTCGTGCGTGAGTTGATGAACCGCCGCCCGCTCTATGAGCGTATGGTCGAGTTCTTCAGCGCCGATACCGCGCAATAGGGGCCTGCTATGAGCATCCAACTCATTCGCGATATTTCGGATACGAGTTCGTTCTGGGGCGCTGCGTGGGTCTTCGGGTGTTTCCCCGATCTGCACATCGTCTGTGATGCGCCAATTGGCTGCTACAACCTCCTGGGCGTGGCGGTGACCGACTATACCGATGCGCTGCCGCAGATGGCCAATCTGACGCCCACTTCCATCCGTGAGGAAGATGTGATCAATGGCACTGCCGGCGCCCTCGTGCGAACGATTGACGACCTGCGGAGCCTTGGCAGTCTGGAGGGCAAGCGGCTGCTGGTCATGTCCACTGCTGAGAGCGAGATGATCAGCGCCGATCACACCCGCCTGGTGGCACGGATCGATCCGCAGGCGCGCTTCTTCTGGAGTCGCTCGCTGGAACAGGATGAGTGGACCGGGCGCGATCGGGCGCTTCTCTTCGCCTGGGAGGAGTATGGCAGGCCCTCTGTTGATCCCGCTGCCGCGCCCGGGGCCCCCAACCTGGTGAACATCATCGGTCCTTCCCTCGGCTGTTTCAACGCGCCGGCCGATCTCTACGAGGTGCGCCGGCTGATCGAGGGCATTGGCGGTACGGTGAACCTGGTCTATCCCTATGAGGGTAGCATCGCCAGCACGCCCCGCCTGGCCGAGGCCGCCGTGAACGTGGTGCTGTACCGCGAGTTCGGCGCACCCCTCGCCGAGGCGCTGGGACGCCCCTACCTCTTCGCTCCGTTCGGCGTCTTTGGCACGACCGCCTTTCTGCGTGACCTGGGCCGCCTGATCGGCGCCGACCCGGCGCAGGTCGAGGCCTTTATCGCCCGCGAGAAGCGCACCACGCTCCAGCCGGTGTGGGATCTATGGCGCGGCCCGCAGAGTGATTGGTTCGCCACGGTGGACTGCGCCATTGTCGCCGGTCGCAGCTATGTCGAGGGTCTGACGGCTCTGCTGGGCGATGAACTGGGTATGAAAATCGCCTGGACCTCTGGCCGCCCCCGTCGCCCCGATGAGCCGGACAATATCGAAATCCGCCGGCGCATCCACGCCAGGGCCCCGGCATTTGTCTTCGGCAGTATTAACGAGAAGATCTACCTGGCCGAGGCCAATGCCCGCGCCACCCACTACGTCCCCGCCACCTTTCCCGGCCCCGTGGTGCGCCGGACCACCGGCACGCCGTTTATGGGCTACGCCGGCGCCGCGCATATTATCCAGGAGCTGGTCAACCGCTTCTACGAGATGGTCTTCAACTTCCTGCCGGTCGAGCAGGTGAAAGCGCCCGCCGCTCCCGGCGGCCCGCCCCACGGCGCGCCCGCCGGGCCGCCCGCGCCGCCCTCGGCGGAGACCATGCCCTGGACGAAGGAGGCCACCGAGCGTCTGAATGCGGCGCTAGAACAGGTGCCCTACCTGGCGCGGATCAGCGCCAGTCGCTCGCTGCGCCTGGCTGCCGAGCAGGCCGCCCGCGCCCGCGGCGCTCCTGAGGTGACGGTGGATCTGGTCGAGGCGGCGATTGCCCACGGCGGGCAGGGGTGAGGGGTGTGGGGAAACCGGGTTTCTCCACATTCCAACCGGTGTTGGAGGCGCCTGACGCCCCGATGGGCGGGGGCGTGATGCCCCCGCGACCCCGCCACGGGGCGCCGCGGTGACCGGGGGCAATGGGGGCGGCCCCGGGGCATGCGACAATGCGCCACGGGGCGGCAGGGTATCGGCCAATGGGCTGCAAGATGTTATACCATTTTGGATTTTAGATTGTGGATTGCCACGCTGGGCAGCACAACGCCTGAAATCGCTTCAGGCAATGCGGCATCATCAACGGTAATTGGTATTACGCCACCCCCCTTTTCCCTTCATCATGGTACACTACCGGTGCTATGCGCCGATACGCGACCATTCTGCTACTCATTGCACCGCTCTTCGCCGCCCTCTACCTGCTGACACTCACCAGCGTCCATACCTTCGACGCGCTCTCGTATATCCTCGATGTTGACCGCAAGCCCTGGCGCGAGTTGTTTCACCCCCACCATCTGGCTTACGGGCCGTTGGGGGCAGGCATACGTCTGGCGGCCCTGGGCCTGGGCTGGCAGGGTAGCGCGGAGCGGCTGTTGCAGGCGACCAACGCTCTGGCCGGCGGCCTCGGGGTGGGGTTGTTCGCGGCGCTCCTGGCCCGCCTCACCCGGCACTGGCAGGCAGCGGCCCTCGGCGCGCTGTTGCTCGGCGCGAGCTACGCCTACTGGTACTACGCCGTCGAGGTTGAGGTCTACACCATCGCGGCGCTGTTCCTCATTGCCGCGCTGTGGCTCATGCTGGAACTGGCGCAGCGGCCCGCGTCGGTTCCGGGTTCTGCCGTTGCGCACGTGCCGCCGGGAGGGCCTGCCCCCTCCTCCCACCGGGTCGCTGCCCGGGGCGCAACGCGCGCGCAGCTAGCGGCAGGACTGGGGTTGCTCCAGGGCCTCGCAGTGTTGTTCCACCAGACCAATGTGCTGCTGAGCTTCCCGGGGCTGGTCGCGCTGTGGCTGGGCCTCCAGGCCACACCGCCCGCCGCGAGCGCGCGCTGGCGCGCTGCTCTGGCCCTCCTCTGCGCCTACGCAACGCCACTGACGCTGGTGGTGGGCGGCGCGTACCTGTGGGTCGGGCTGGGAGTGAGCGGCTTCCGGTCCTGGGAGGCGTTCTTCGGCTGGGTGGCGGGCTACACCACCACGGGCTACTGGGGCGGCGCGGTGGACGGGGCAAAACTCGCGCTGCTGGGGCAGGGCCTGGCGCGCACCATCGCCTGGCCCGGAGGGGCGCTGATCGGTCTGGCCTTGCTGATGATACTGGCGCTCAACTTCCGGCGCCTCGGGCGCGCGCCGCGGGGCGTCCTGTCCATCACGCTAACCTGGCTGGCCGTCTATGGAGCCTTCTTTATCTGGTGGGAGCCTGAGAACATCGAGTTCTGGATCGCCAGTCTGCCCCCGTTCTACCTGCTGGTCGTCCTGGCAGCGTACCCGCCCACCTCGGGTCAACCTCTGCCCCGGTTGGGGCCGGCGCTGTTGCTGGTGAGCGCGCTGGCCATGCTGCCGATCAACGGCAGCGCCATCCTTCGCCGCGGCGACGCGACCCGCGACCTGCAACGGGTGACGGCGACGGCGCTGGCGGCCCACAGCGCGCCGGGCGACTTACTGATTGTGCCCGATGGGGTGCTGGAGCTGTACCTGCCCTTTTATGTCGAGCGCCCGCAGGCGATCTCGCTGAACCAGGCCATGATCGCTACGGGCGCCTGGCCTGCTGCCTGCGCCTGGCTGCACGCGCGCATCGAAACGGCCCTGAGCGCCGGTTATGCCGTGCTGATCGCCGCCGATGCCATCCGGCCCCTCCCCGCGCCGCCGGGCGAACCGCCCACCCCCGCCGAACGCATGGGCCTCGACCCGGCAACGGTGGCGGAGTGCTATGCGCCGCTGCAACCGGCGCTGGAACCACTCATACCAATTACCGTTGATGATGCCGCATTGCCTGAAGCGATTTCAGGCGTTGTGCTGCCCAGCGTGGCAATCCACAATCCAAAATCTAAAATCCAAAATGGTATCGCGCCTGGTCCGGGGCTGCCTGCCTACTACCGCCTCCCCGCGGCCCAGGAACTGGCCAACGGCCCGGGCTGGGACTTCACGCGCGGGCGTTGGGGCTGGCGCGTCACCGGCGCGGCCCCGGCCACCAGCAGCCAGCCGGGATGGGCGCTGCGCCCGGAGAGCGACCCGACGCTGATCAGCCCGCCCCTGCGCCTGGAGCCAGCGCGCTTCACCGCCCTGGAGGTGCGCCTGGCCGCCGATACGGCTGCCCGCGACGCGCAGGTGTTCTTCCTCGACGGCAACGGCCAGGCCGACGAGGCGCGCTCCCTGCGCTGGAGGCTCGAACCCGGCCCCGCGGCGCGCACCTATCGCCTCGACCTGCGCGCCGCTCCCGGCTGGGAAGGCGTTATCACCGGCTTGCGGCTTGACCCGGTGAGCACAGGCGACGGCGGCACGGTTGTGGTGGAATGGCTGCGGCTGGCGCCATAGTGGAGAACCCGGCGCTCCCCTACGGCCTGTGATGACCCACGCCCAGCAGGTACCCCCACAGCGCCGCGCCCGAGATCGCCGCCACGGCAAACTTGACGCCCAGCGGCAACTCCGAAGGTGAGATAAAGCCTTCGATCAGGCCGGCGATGACCAGCAGCGGCACGCAACCCAGGATGATCAGCAGAGCGCGTCGAGCGGCAACCACCAGCGCCGCGCGGCGACTGAGCAGACCCGGGCGCAGGATGGCCCAGCCCAGTTGCAGGCCGGCGCCCCCGGCGAGGAAAATCACACTGAACTCGATCGCCCCGTGGGGCGCCACAAAACCCCAGAGATTGTCGGCGAAATCGAAGCGCTGCGCCGCGCCCGCCACCACACCCAGCAAGATCCCATTGCTCACCAGCACGATGAGCGTGTAGACCCCCAGGGTCACCCCGCCGGCAAAGGCGCGAAAGGCCACGCCGATGTTATTGGTCATAACCTCCGCCGAGGCCACACCGGCGCCCTGTTCATTGATCCGTTGCCACCACTCCTCGCCAGCCTGCACCTGTTGCACCACCGCCTCGGCGCCGGGGACAAGCGCGCCGGCCAGGGCCGGGTCGTTGTAGGTCGTCACAAAGGCAATTATCGCCGGCGCCAGAAACATCAGACAGGCAGCCAGGGTAGCCGGCCAGGTCTCGCGGAAGGCGCGGGGAAAACCTGCGGCGAAAAAGGCGCGCACCCGCGCCGCGCCGCCCGCGCCGCTCTCGCGGTAAATGGCGCCGTGCCCGCGGGCCACCAGGCTGTTCAAATAGAGCGCGACAGGATGTTCGGGCAGGTCGCGACGCGCCAGCGCCAGATCGGCGGCAGCCTGGCGGTAGAGACGGCCAAGATCCCGCAACTCGCCGGCGGAAAGCCCGTCCAGCCCGGCGCCAGCGCGCTCGAGGAGCGTCTCGAGACGCTCCCAGCGCTCACGCCGACGGGTGATGAAATCGTTGGGACGCATGAAAATACGTCTTTTCCTGGGAGGGCGCAGCCCTCCCAAACCCTCCCGCTGGAGAGGGCTTGCCGCCCTCACCGGCAGGGGCGTGGGGAACCCCGGGTTCCCCGTATGTTCACCTCAGTCGGATGGTCGTGCCGACATCAACTGGCTCACCGGCGAGCACAGCGGCCAGGTTACCGGGATCCGGCCCGATCAGGCGCACCTCCAGGTCAGGCAGGGCCTCGATCAGACGCCACATCAACTCGAGCTTGCTGCGCATGCCGCCGGTGACATCCACAGCGTGGGAGCCCCCAGCGCCGCGCAGCACCGTATCAAGATTGGCGGCGGTGATCAGCGGCACCCGTTCGGCGCCGGGATTGACGCGGGGATCGGCAGTATAGACGGCAGCTTCGCCGACCAGCACAATGCGGGCAGGGCGCAGCGGCGTCGCGAGGGCCAGGTGGGCCAGCAGGGCCTCGGTGGAGATGATCGCGCTACCCTGGAGGCGATCAAAGGCCACGTCGCCGTGGACCACAGGCGCCAGGCCGCGATCGAGAGCCTCGGCAATCGGGCCGGTTTCCCAGGCGGCGATACGCCCACCGGCGGCCTGCAACGCCGCCGAGGGTTGCAGAGCGAGAGCGGGCACACCCGCCTCGAGCAGCGTGTCCACCACGATGCGATTGAGTCGCAGCGCAGCCGCGGCGGTCAGGGCGAAGCCGGTATAATCGCTACCGGGCGCCAGGCCTCGGTGCACGCCGTAGCGCGCGGCGTAGTGGTGACCGAAGGAGCCGCTGCCGTGACCGAGGATCAGCCGCAGGCCGGGAGAGGCGCGGCGGGCAGCGGCCAGCTCAGCGGCCAGCCGCGCAATCACGGGCCGGTCGGGCGCCTCGCGCCCGGCCTTATCGGTGATTACCGAACCGCCAAGTTTCACGAAGGTGTACATACTTCCGTGACCTCATGCGGTGCGCCATCACGTCGGGAAGAGCAGCAGTACCCCCAGCACGGTCAATCCCCAGAGCGCCACACTCCCCGCCAGGGGCGCATCTGTGAGGATCAACTCGTCAGGCGCGCCGCCCTCCCCACGGATGTAGATGAGGTAGAGGTAGCGAAAGATTGCGTAGATGACGAAGGGGATAGTCAGCATCAACATGGGGTACGGCTCCTGCGGCGCCACCGGCGCGAGAAAGACCGTGACACTGTAGGCCATAATGATGCTGGCCGTAACAATCGCCATCATCTGGTCGAGCATCGGCACGGAATACTCGGCGAGGATGCGCCGGTGCTCGCCCGCGCCATTCTCCAGGAGGATCAACTCATGGCGGCGCTTGCCGATGCCCAGAAAGAGCGCCAGGAGCAGCATGCAGAGCAGCAACCAGGGCGTGATCAGCACCCCGATCACCACCGCGCCGCCCACTGCCCGCAAGACGAAGCCCGCAGCCAGCACAAGGATATCCAGAATGACCACGTTCTTGAGCCAGTAGGAGTACAGAAAGCCCTGGATGAGCACATAGGCCGCCAGCACGCCCAGAAAGGCCATACCACGACCGGCGAGCCAGGCGAGGGGAACCGCAAATGCGATCAGAACCATCGCCGCGATAATGCCAATCGTGGGGCTAAGGCGCCCGGAGGCGAAGGGCCGGTGGCGCTTCTTCGGATGGGCGCGGTCCTTCTCGATATCCACCAGATCGTTGACCAGATAGATCGCGCTTGCCGCCAGGCAAAAGGCCACGAAGGCGCCGAGCGTGCGCAGCAACGGCGCAGGCCCCACCGTGGCATCCCAGAAGCGCCAGAGCCGTTCTTCGGAAAAGGCCAGCGCCGCGAAGACAAAGACGTTCTTGACCCACTGGCGCGGGCGCATGGCGCGCGCCAGGTCACGCAACGTCGCGACGGGGTTCACACTGGCAGCGCCGATCGCGCCTTCGGACGATACTTTGCTCATCAGTCACCCATGCGGCTGCGCCGCACGCTACAAGAATGAAAAGAACTTGTTCCTGGGAGGGCGTAGAGGCTCGGCGCTGCCGAGCCTCTACGCCCCCGCGCGCGGGCTATTCAGGAACGCAGAGAACACGGCGCGAGGGCGCGCCGCTGCCCACCGCTGAGAGGCGGAAAAACCGCCTGATTGTACCCGATGGGCCGGTAGGGCGTCAACCGGGGAGGAAGCCGAAGCCGGCGACGACGTAGCTCTGCCTGCCGCGGGCTTTTTGCAAGGCCTCGCGTTGGCGCTGGTAGAGGACAAAGGGAGCGCCATCGGCCCGGCGAAAGATACGCGCCGTCTCCGGGTGGATGACGCCAGCGCGTGCCAGGTTGTCCATGTTCCGGTCGGGCTAGTTAGGAGGGGCTGACCGGCAACAGCGGATCATGCCACAGGTGGGCCTCCCCGGCCAGAGCGCGATCCACGAACTCCTGCAGCCGCGGGTCGGCCACATGGAAGAACGAGGCCACGACGTCACGGTAGTCAGCCAGGACAGCGGTGTGCAGGTCGAAGATGATTTTAGACATCGCCAGATTGCTGGTGGTCTACCTGCTCCGTGTTGATCGGCTGATCGAGGGGCTTTGGCCGGTATGCGAAGGCTTCAGGATGCCATGTCAAACTGTGGCGGAAGCCATCAACATGGTATGGTTGAGATAGAACACCCAAAATCCGTCTCTGGAAAAAAAGCAGAAGCTGACCCGAATCTCTGGAGATCGCCATCGAGAATTGACGAAAAGCTTTCAGTGTTCATCGGAAGACCTCACAAATTGGATCATCGCTTATCATTCCTCCTGTTTCTTTTCGTATTCCTTATCAAACTCTTGCAGAATTTTGGGATTATAAAACTTCTTGCTTTTACTTACAGGATTACTTGGGTCGAGAAATCGAACATAACAGTAGTTTCCATCATTTTCTAATCTCTTCCGAATATTGTGATACGTATCTTTGATCTTGAAATTTGAATACCTTTGCTGACACTGCATTTGCTCTTCGGTCAGGCGCACAGCTGGCGCATCAGGATCATCCGTCACGCGGACTGGCAGCGCTTGAGCCTGTTCAGACTGCACAAAACGGATTTCGACCTTCACCATGATGTGATAGCCGAGTTCAGAGTTCTCCTCGGCGCGAGCAGTCTGGTTCAAGAAAGACAAAAACTGCTCCTCTTCGGCATTCAGTTGAACGCCTTCAACACTTGAGGGCGGGGGGAGAAATGAAAGCGGCATGAGGTAGAGATTCAATTGCGTGAGATCTGTATGAAACCAATCCTGAACTGCAATCACGAAGTTTCTCACGCAGGCCATGCTCAGTTCCTGAAGGCGTCGAGTCAATTCACTCTCGCGATGACGGAAATGAACAGCAACATTGCGTACTTCAGAGAGAAGATCAAGGTTGGATCTTACATTGTGGTGGAGCATGCCATCCTCAGCGAGATGCTGCGTGAGATAACTCAAACCGTACGTGAGCGGATTTCCTGAGCGGTTCCGTTTGATCTGTCCCTGTTTATCTTTCTTATACATACTTTCAACACAATCTGAATGTTTTGCGATCCATTTGGCCTTGAGCAGCAATTCCCAGGCGTTAAGCGCGAGAATGGCGAAGGTTTCGCCGCGGTAGGGGTAAGCCGGTCGATTGTACGCGTCAATCGCCACAACCATCGCTGCCACGGCTCGTTCGACCAATTCGTTCGCGTTGGCGCTCATGCCAGACTCCCGTTCAACTGCAGCAATCGTTCGATCAGGACGCGCCGCGCCTCCGCCGCGGGCATGAAGCGCGTCTGGCCGCGTTCGTTCTGGTGGAAGTCGTGACCCAGGTCCACATCCTGCCAGCCGTAGCAGGCCAGGATGGCGGTGTCCAGCGCGATGTGCAGGTCGCGCAGGCGGGCGATGTCCTCGTCGGCGACGGCGGGGTTGTGGAAGAGGTTGTAGGTTTTGGTCAGGCCCAACTGCCGCGCCAGCATGGTCTGCCGCCGGTGTTCGTGGTAGTCGGCGCCGATCTGCGCGGCGCGGGCAAAGACCGGCTGGCTCAGCAGTTCCGCCAGACCGGGCGCGGCGTATTCGGATGGCGGGAAGGGGAAGGTGTCAAAGCAGTCGGTGGGGGTGTAGCGATTGCGCGACTCAAGGCTGGAAGCGTTGCGCCAGACCCAGGTTTCATGCACGGCGGATTGGAGCAGGGCGAAGTGATAGTCGTCGTCGAAGGCGAAGACGATGGTTTGCTCATTGTACACCCAGCCTTTCGGTACGAAAACGGGCACATGCATTTCGCTCACCCGACTTCGCACCAGCACCCGCCGCAGGGGGGCGATGGCCTGGCGCATTCCCGCCCGGTACGCGCCAAACTGCCACCAGTACTCGCGGTTGCGCTTGTCGCCGGGGCCGGTCAGTCGTTCCCGCTCCGGCTTGACGCGCGCTTCGACAATGCGAAGCACATCGGGGTACGCTTGAGCGTGTTCCAGCCCCCAATCGTGGAAGCAGATCACCCGCCGGCTGGGCTGCTGCTGCGGGTGGCTGTTCAGGTCTTCGCCGTTCAGGTAGGGGAAGAGGCAATCGGCGTTGCGCGGGTCTTCTGCCAGCAACCGTTCGGCTTCCTCCGGCTCCAGCACAAAACCGATGCCACGCACAATATCACCCTGAAACGCCTTCCCCGCATTCTGCCGCAGGCGTTGCGGTTCGCGTTCGGGTTGATCGTCGAGGCGGGAGGAGATGAAGGGGACGGGGGTGTTGTCGAGCAGGGGCAAACGCGCGGGCGCTTGAGCGCGCGCCGGCGCGCGGGTGAGCGCGACGAGATTGACTTCGACGCTGGCCTGACCGGGCCATGGGACGAAGCGCCGGGCAAAGTGGATGACGCCGCCCTGCTTGAGGATGACCGCCAGGCCGCTTTCGCGGGTGTCGCCCTGGCCGAGGGTATTGGTCGCGATCATGCCCAGCCGTCCGCCGGGTTTGAGCAAACCGAAGGCGCGGCGGAAGAAGGCAGCGCAGAGATCGGCCGTGCCGCCGAAGGGTTGCAGCGCGTATTCCAGCCATTTCCGGTACGCCTCGCCAAAGGCGCCGCTGACGCGCAACCCGCCCATAAACGGCGGATTGCCCAGGATCACATCAAAGCCGGAAGAGTACACCACAGAGGCGCGGAGACACAGCGATTCGTCTGGATTGTCCGGTCTCCGCGCCTCTGTGTCTCTGTGGTGCAACCTTGTGTCTCTGTGGTGCAACACCTCAGGGAACTCCAATGCCCAGTGGAAGAAGGCGCGGTCGGCGCGGATGGCCAGCGCGGCGGCGCCTGTGCCGCCACAAGCGGCGGCGGCCTGTCGGGCATCGGTCAGACGGCCGCGCGACAGCGCTTCGTGGATGGCGGCGGTGGTGATCGGTTCCCCGCTGGCGGCAGGGGACGACGGCAGGAAGAACGCAGCGGTGTAGGTATCGCATGCCAGGTGCAGCCGCCGAACCTCGGCGCTGTCCTGGACATGCTGCCAGGCGGCGCGTTTGGCCCGTACCTGCTCGATGGTCGCTTCAGGCAGCGCGGCAATCCGGCCCATGGTGGCGGCAACATCGGCCAGCGGCTGCGAGATGAAACTGTGTCGAAAGAGCGCGGCATCGCGCTCGCGGGCATTGCGCTTGCGCGCCTCGGCCAGGCGCTTGCGGTCGGCGGCGCCCTGCGCTTTGTAGGCTGCATCAGGAATGCCGTCTTCAAGCGCGGTCAGGTCGTGCAGACCAAGGAGCGAATCGCCGTGCCGGATGCGATGTTCCAGAAACGTGAGCGGCTTGCCGGCCGCGTGACTTTCCAGCCAGAGCGCCACCCGGCACAGTTCCACCGCCAGCGGGTTCTTGTCCACGCCGTAGAGACAATGGGTGATCGCATCGCGCACCCCCTGACGCAGCGCTTCGGGGGCCGGCTCGTCTTCGCCGGTGCGCAGGCGGGCCAGTTCTTTCCCCAGCCGCCGCGCCGCCGCGAGCAGGAAATGCCCGGAACCACACGCCGGATCGAGCACCTTCAGGTTCAGGATGGCGACCTCGCGTTCCTCATTCGTCCGGCAGGCAGCCAGCCGTTCCTGCAAGACCGGCTCAAGCGCGTGCTGGATGAGCGGGGTCACCAGTTCCGGCGGGGTGTAGTGCGAACCGGTCGAGCGGCGTTCCTCGCCGTGCGCTTCCATCTGGAACCGCGGACGATTGCCCCGCCACTCGATGACGGGTTGCAATTCCAGCAAACTCTCGTACACCGAGCCGAGTTCTTCGGTATCGAGCGCGGCGTAGTTGACGCGGCGCGGCGGGTTGTCGTAGAAGACCAGATGCCAGAAAGCGCCCAGCAGGTCACGGTTGGTAATGAGGGCCTCGTCCAGTTGCTGATGGGCGAAGAGTTCGCCGTTCAGCGGCGGCGCCTGTGCCGCCACAAGCGGCGGCGCGCCCAGCAAGGCGGCCAATCGTTCGTCCTGCAAAACCCGCCACAGGGCGCACAGGCCCAGCCACAGGTCGGCGTCGTCGGTGAAGGCGGCGCCTGTGCCGCCACAAGCGGCGCCTGTGCCGCCACAGGCAGCGCGGTGTTCGCACAAGCGGCGCAGGCGCGAGACGCCGTAGTGTTCGAGGTAGAGCGGGTGCTGCCCCATCAGGCCGCGCTCCTCGGAGACGAGCAGAAAGAGGAAGCGGTAAACCAGACGCAGGAGCTGGCGGTAGAGCGCCAGCTCCCCCTCGCGTTCCACCCACGCTCGCAATCTGGCGCTTTCGGGGTGACCAAGGAAGCCGTTCGCCAGGCGCGTCAGGCATTCTTCCACCCCCTGGCGCAGGCGCTCGCGCACCCTTCCGCCCTGCTCCACCGAGCGCTGGTAGTACTGCTCCAACCAGCAATGCTCGGCGTTGGCGCTGCTGCGCGGCAGGCGGGTGCGGTGCAGCAGGCGGTAGAGGATGACGAAGTCGGCGAAGCGATCCTCCTCGAACAGTTCCTGCAGGTCGAACTCCAGGTAGGCCTGCCGCCGGACGAAGGTGGAATCGCGCAGCAGGCGCAGGGTTACGCCGTTGGTAACGAGGCCCCAGAGCTGTTCGGTGCGGTTGAGATATTCCTGCACCAGCGCGTGGGGTGAGAGGCGCGGTCGTCCCGACGGAGCGACTCGTCCCAGCTCCTGACGGGCGCCGACGATATGCGCTGGCGGTGCGTCTTCGGTCTGATCGGCGCGGTGTGAGATGGCGAACGAAGCGCCATCCACCACATAGGCGCGGGGATTGAACACCGGCTCGTAGCCAAGCAGGCCGAGGAACGGGATCATCCAGCCATCGCGGGTGAGCGAGGTGGCCGGGTCGTTTTCGGGCAGGCGGTTCAGGCGGCTCTGGAACACGCTCCAGAGGATGCGCGCATCGGCGAACGCTGCGGCGATCTCGTCGGTGAGATTGCGCCGCTCCCCCAGTCCGAAGTCGCTCGCTCGCTGCCCTGGCAGTTCAAGAGCGAGGAGCTGCTCGAGGATGTCGGGACCCAGCAGGCCGCCTTCGATGCGTATGGCGGGAAAGGACGTCATGCCCGCACCTCCGGTTGCAGCACCAGCAGCCCCAGGAGGTCCGGCGGCAGTTGCGGCTCCACGGTCACTTCGCGCGCGCGCAGGCGCACGGCCTGGCGGATGCGCTTATGGGCCTGTTCCAGTTCCGCGGCACGCGCGCGAATGCGGAGCGCCAGGGCCGGCTCGATCTCCGGCCAGGCGCGCAGCGCAGCCGCAACCAGCTCGCGCTTTTCGCTCATGGGGAGGTTGGCCGTAGGCTGCGCTTCGGCGAGCAAGCGCAACGCCGCATCGTCATCGAGCCACTGCGGGGCGGGCGCCAGTTCAGCAGCCCCAACGACGCGCACCTCTTCGGACAGCAGCGGGGCGCGCCCCTCCGCTGCATCCCTTCCCCTGTTGGGCGGCGGGAGATGGACGAGGTAGCGCACGCGCAGCAGGAAGAGCGTGGTGAGGCGGGAGACGGCGCGAGTGCGAATCACCCCGCTGCGCGCGGCGCGGGCCGCGCTGCCTTTGACCAGGGCTTCCTCGAACACGAAGCGCGCCAGCGCAGCCACAAAGGGATGATTGCGGCCCGGATATTCCGCGCCCTCCGGCGTGGGAGAGGTGAACGCGATGCGCCAGTAGCCATCCCTGCGCCGCGGCAGGGCGAAGCGGATCACGTCGGGCAGGTTCGGCGGCAGGGGCTGGGTGACCAGACGAAAGACCTGACCATTCTTCTCGCGGGTCAGCGTCAGCCCCAGGCGCTGGGCTGCTTCGAGGACGAAGGCGCGCACGTCCTGCGGATCGCCCAGCACAGAATCGGCGGCTTCCAGTTCACGGCGCACTTCATCGGGCTTGAGGGCGCGCTGGGCGAAGCGCGTGCGGGTGATCTTCTCGCGCTCAGCGTCGCGATCCCATTGGCGGTGCAGGCGGGTGACGCTCTCGGCCATGAAATCGAAGGTCAGTTGCTGCGCCCCGCCCTGATAGCCGCCGCGCAAGAAGAGCGCGTTCAGCACGGCTTCGGTCACGCTCTCGCTGTCTTCCGGCACGGGGACGTGGGTGCCCAGCGCCTGGTGGATCTCGCGGGCTTTGTTGAGCAGCACGTCCAACACCACGCCATCCACGGGGTTGTCGGCGCCGTAGTAGCGGATGGCCCGCACCCGCCGCGCCGGCTGACCGTAGCGGTCTACCCGTCCCTCGCGCTGTTCCAGGCGGTTGGGGTTCCAGGGCAGGTCGTAATGGATGGCGGCGCTGAACTTCTCCTGAAGATTAATGCCCTCGGAGAGGCAGTCGGTAGCCGCCAGCACGCGCGGGCGTTCGGCGTCTATCTCGTCAATACGGGCGCGGCGCTCATCATCCCCCTGGCGGCCGGTGATGCAGACCACCTGCGCGGTCGGGTGATCGCTGGCCAGGCGCTCACGCAGGGCCCCGGCCACATATTCCGCCGTCGCCACATAACGGCACCAGACAATAGGGCAATAGCCCTCGGCGAGCAGGTTGCCGACGGCCTGGATCAAGCCTTCGAGTTTGGTATCCTGACCAGGGGCGAGCAGGGCGGAGGCCAGTTTGCCCAGCTCGCGCAATTTGCGGCGCTCGGAGTCGGGCAGACTGGCTTCGGCCTCCTCGATGGGCGAGGTGGGCTGTTCGTCGTCGGTGCGGTCGCCGTCGGACTCGAAGACGAAGCCGCGAACATCCACCTCATCCTCTCCCATGCGCTCGCTTTCTCGCTCTCCCGCTCGCATATGCCGGCTTTCCAGGGCGGCCATGGCCGCCGCCGGACTGGACATGACGCAGCGCAGCAAAGCCAGCGCGCCCCAGTAGCGCACACGGCGCTGGCGCTCCGCCAGGTTCTGTCCCGTCCGCACGATCTCGGCGCAGAAAGCAAAGGTCTTTCCAAACAGGGCGCGATAGGCGCTCGACAGGCGGTAGGTTCGTTCTTCGGCAACGCGCTGCGGGAAGCAGCTTTCGCCCTCCCAGTCGTGTTCGATGTCGCGGCGGGTGCGCTGGACGAAGTGCCTGGCCAGTTCGCTCACATGCGCTTCGCTCAGCGCGCCCATCTCCCACTGCGCAAAGCGCGGGTCGAGCAGCCCCAGGAGCGAGACAAACGCCGATTCGATGCCGCTGTGCGGCGTGGCGGTGAGCAGGATGAGATGGCGCTGCGCGTCCTGAGCTATGTCCTGCAACAGTTGGTGGCGCTGCTGCTGATTCTGGTTGTGCGCCATCGCCGCGCCGTGGGCCTCGTCCACGATGACCAGCTCAGGCGCGTGGAGCAAGAAGGCGCGGCGGTTGCGCTCGCTCTTCACCCAGTCAATGCTAATGACCTGCACCGGGTAATGCTCGTAGATGGTGCGCGTGGGCGGCTTGTGGCGCTCCAGTTGCCCCACCGTGCCGGAGCGGATGACCACCGCCTCGTGGAAGTTGAACTTCTCGATCAGCTCCTTCTGCCACTGGTCGCACAGGTAGGGCGGGCAAAGCACCGCCAGGCGTTTGATCTCGCCGCGCTCCCACAGTTCACGGGCAATGAGGAGCGCCTCAATCGTCTTGCCGACCCCCACATCATCGGCGATCAGCATGCGCACCGGGTCGAGGCGCAGCGCCATCAGCAACGGGACGAACTGATAGGTGCGTGGGCGAATAGAGATACGCCCCAGCGAGCGCAACGGCGCAGCCCCCTCGCGCAACGTGAGCCGCGCCGCCTGCCAGAGCAGATGGGCTGCGGCGGCATCCGCCACATCCTCCGGGGTGGGCAGGGGGAAATGCGCCGGTTGGGGGCGTTCCTCCGGCAGGGTGTAGCCGAGCAGATCGGATAGCTGCCGGTGCACTGCGACGACTTCTTCACTTGCCCCGGTTAGTGGGCGGAGCAACCACACCTCGAGTTGGTCGCTGGGCAGCAGCACCCAGTCCCGGTTTCGACAACGAACGATGGAACCAGGATTCATGGCAGACTGGCTCAGGTGTTTGCGATTGTCCATGAGCTACTCTCCCGCGCCGCCCGCAGGTTGGCGCGTGGGGCGATGATGGGAACGACGGGGCTGGCGCTGATGCCCGCCAGCGGTTGTGACCAGTTTACCGGCAAGCCTCGCCCTTCAGGGCGGAGTCACTTGTAGCCATAAGCCGATTATATAGTAGACTGATGGCTGAATATGCTGTGAAGCGGGTAATACCATTTCAGATTGTAGATTTTGGATTACAGATTGTCGCGCCAGGCGTCCGGGTGCGCTTGGACGCAACGCTGCTTGCGGAGAGTTCAAGTGAAATTGGTATAAGCATTGGCATGGATGGGAAACGCGCGGTCTGCGCTGAGGTGAACATAGTCCGCCCGCGGGAGGGGTTGGGCGTAGGGGCGCGGCGGCGCCGCGCCCTGCCCCCTCCCAGGAACCAACCCGCCAGCGGGGAGGGGTTGGGAGGGCAAAGCCCTCCCAAGAACAATACTATGTTCATTCCGGCGCTGTGCGCCATGCGCATGACCGTCTAATGTGAACATACGGAGAACCCGGGTTTTCCCATTCCCCCTGCCGGTGGGGACGCCAGCCGCTCCCACCAGCGGTTGGGACATGGGGAACCCGGGTTTTCCTATTCCCTCTGCCGTTTAAGGGCGGACAGAACATTCGAGCCAGCGTGGCTCGTACCGCATTGGAACGCCCCCGCTCGCGGCGCTGGTCTCCCCGCTTCGACAGGCTCAGCGCAGGCGCTCCAGCGAAGCTGGAGAGGGGGAGGGGGTGAGGACCAACCAGCGCATCCCCACACCATACCGCCCGTCGGCGCTCATACGTTCTGTCTGCCCCTGAACACCCGCCGCAGGGGGGCGATGGCGCCCCTCGGCGCAGGGTAGCGCAGGCCGGCAGCGGGCGTGGATATGAGTCGGTCTGGCGGCGCGCCCGGCCGCCGGTCGCGCGAGCGCCGGCAGACCATCGTCTCGATAAACGAACGCTGGCAGTACCGGCCGCTATTGGGACTGATGATGGATTGCACAACCGATCGTGCAGCAGTTATGTTTTCTAATCGAAGAGTAGATCAATCGCATTGTCTCCGTCAGCAGTTCCTACCGACGGGATATGCGTCAATTGCGCGACGGTTGAGATTGGGCCTGAACCGGTGGCAGACGCGGCGGGTGGCGCGCGGAACGGGCGCGGGCGACAACCGTCGCGCGAGTAGTCGCAGAGGAACCAATGCAACGACGACCATGGCAACGATGGTTCATCATCAGCGCGCTCGCGCTGGCGGCGCTGGGGCTGGCCGGCGCGCCAGGAGGGGAACGAGCGGGCGCGCCGGCATGGCTGGAGGGCGCGCCGGCAGCGCTGGCGGCGGCGAATCTGCCGCAGGTGAGCGCGGGCTATTATCACACCTGCGTGATTAACGAGGCCGGGCAACTCTACTGCTGGGGGCGGAACTTAGAAGGTCAGTCGGACGTGCCGTCCGACCTGATGACTCATGACCTGGGGGCGGTGGTAATGGTGAGCGTGGGCGTCTATCACACCTGCGCGATCACCGCTGCCAACACCCTCCGCTGCTGGGGGGAGAACCAGTACGGACAGGCGGCGGCGCCGTCCGACCTGGGGGCGGTCAAAGCGGTGAGCGCGGGTGACTATCACACCTGCGCGATCACCGCTGCCAACACCCTCCGCTGCTGGGG
>CAKZKA010000164.1 GCA_937120965.1 uncultured Chloroflexota bacterium | reverse complement strand
AAACCCTCCCCGCTGGCGGGTTGTTTCCTGGGAGGGCTTCACCCTCCCAACCCCTCCCGCGGGCGGGCTATGTTCACCTCAGATTACCACAATAGCATTCGAATGCGCCCCAGTCACGTATGTATATGGCTGGTTCAATTCAAACTGGCAGCAGCAGCGATCACAAGATCCGGATCATGTCGTTGATCGCCTGAGCAGCCAGGGCAGGGCTATGGTTGTGCTCGATGAAGGCAAGACCGCTTTCTGCGAGGCGGCGGCGCTCAGCGGGATATTCCAGCAGCCGACACACGTGCCCGGCAAAACCCGGAGCATCGTCGGCCACGAGGAGCTCGTCGCCCTCAGTCACTTCCAGGCCCGCATAACCTGCCCGTGTAGAGACAACCGGCACACCGTGGCTCAGGGCGTCAAGGATTTTCAACCGGATACCCGATCCCGAGAACAACGGCACCACAAAAACGGCAGCCTGTTGGTAGTATGGGTCAAGGCTATCAACGTAATGATGGATCGTAACCCCATCGGGCACAGGAAGCAGCGCCTCGCCGCCCCGTCCAACTACATCGAAACGGGCTTCAGGAACCCGCTGGTGAACAAGCGGCCAGCACTCGTTGAGGAACCACTTGAGGCCGAGCAAGTTAGGCGGATAATGAACCGTACCGACGTACAGAAGGCATGGCCCGGCTCGTTCGGGTACTGCGCGGCTCCTGGCCGGCTCCACAAAGACGGGGAAGTAGACGATCTTATCGCTGATGGCCGGTACTGCATCGGCCATCAGCTTCCCCAGGCGGCGTGTGACCGTAAAGATACCATCGGCCCGTTGCCACAACCGTCGCTCGTAGCTCTGGCAAGCCAGCAGATCAGCGCGCACGGCCATACCGGCCGGGCTGAGGCCGAGTTCCCGGGCATAAAGGGTCAGGGTCTCTGCAAATACGTCAAAGGCCCGGTAGATAACTTTCATCCCTTTCAGGCATCCGCGAGGCAATTCATCAAGCACAAAACTTGAGTTCAGGCTCTCGATATAGAGAACATCATAATCATCACCTTGCAGCAACCGGGCAATTCGGGAAAGATACTCTTTGTTACGATATTTACTTACTATAAAAGGTATTCGCCGCAATTGACCACGAACAAGGACCGGTAGTTTATGTCTGAGAAGACTTCCATGCAAAATAGTATGGACAACGGGAGGTAACATATTGACATTCGGCAGACGTTTACGCAGCTCAGCCAGCAGTTCGTCTTGACGAGACAGATTGATCGGATCTATAAAACTGACCAGATCGATTGCGCAATGTTGCGACAGATATGTCAGATCATTGACCGTAACAAACTTCTGGCCATTATCGAGGGGCCAGGGAAGTTGCATGCTCGCGTAGAGGATCCGTTTCATAAGGAGTTTCTCAGCGGTTCACCGGCAAGTTTTTGAACGGGAGGGTCTGGAAAGGCTGCGCCCCCCAGCAACCCTCTGCTCTGAGCATTTGTGTACGAGACTTGCCCGACGCATCAGCAGGAGACTATCTCGACACGGTTGACAACCGGTTTGAGGAGCGTAAGAAAACCAGGTTGCCCGATGATCGTGCCAGCGGGGAGAGTTTTGATAGGCAAAGCCATCCAGAGAACACCCCTACTTGCGAGCAACGCGCCTACCGTCTCACCGTCGCGGAGATGGGCAAAGCCATGCAGAGAACACCCCTCACATACCGGTCTGGCACGTCCTCACAGAATGCTGCAACAGTCTCGACACCTATGCCACTGGTTGCGAGGGCGTCAACGCTATCCGAGAGGGTTGCTCGGCCCTGGCGCGCTCCCGGGCCCAGACGGAGTTGTACGTGCCGAGGAGAAGCATCGGGATGAAGACCGGTACTGCCGTGAAGGCCGCAGCGCTAGCAAAGGCCAGCAGGGCATAGGTCAGCGCTAGGGGCAGAACGGTCATCAGTAAACGGCTGAGGCAATTGTTCACAAACAATGTACGAGAGCGCAACCAGGCAAGGTGCAGCAGCAGGACAAGGGCGGGGATGGGGACAAGGAAAATCAATGCCATCACACCGAGCCATCCCAATTGATAGGCATAGACCGAAAACGTGGTATCAATTGCTTCAACAGCACCCTGGCCGGTTACCAGAAAATTGAAGTAGCCGGTAGAACCAACCCCTTTGCCTAGCGGCCGGTTAAGTAGCGCTTCTACACCGGTACGAAAGGATCCAAAGTGGGTAAATGCATCATCACCGGTGCTCAATAACAAGGCTCCCACCATAATCACACACATTCCTGTAAAGGCGAGAAGACTGTGACGTAGCCATGCCTGTTTTATGCGGAAAGCCTGAGTACCAAGGACAACGAATGAGATCAACAAAGACGCTTTTGAGAAGGTGCACAAAACGCCCAGAAAAATGATGCCGATGCAGAAGTAGCGTTTCCATCCCTGGATCCAGTAATAAGCAATCGGCAAACTACAGGCCAGGAAATGGCCGGTTGCGAGCGGGTCAAGCATCAGTCCAATTGAGCGCATTCCGGGCGGCCGATTAATAAACCCGGGGAGATAGTTGACCCACGAGAGCGGAAAAGGTTGATCAAAAGACCCGTACTTCTGGGCGAGATAGCCGGAGATTGCAATTGTCTCCCAAAATGCTGGATTGATCAGATTGACATACACCTGCTCAATAACGGCTACTATGCCTCCTGCAACTGCAATCCCGACAATCAGTTGCAAAACACTGCGAACTGCCCTTTCGTCGAGATTAATAAAACGAAAGAGAAAATAGGTTACGAGGGGAAAGATTAATTCGCGTCCGGTCAGCATAGCACTGATACCATTGCGCAAGAAGCCACTTGCAATGTTGAAGAGAAAAAAGATCAACAGAATAAAATAGACACGATCGATCAGCGTTGCTACGGGCCAGCGCAACTGACGTACAAGCAAAAAGGTTAGCACGAAAAAACTATAGATGGTCAGTTCGCGCGCGGCCACAGCAAATGTGACATCAGACAGTTCCGGAGCGAGATAATAGATTATCACCGAAGCCAGGTTACTCAGCAGACTCACCGCGACAACCACCAGAGCAAAGCGCCGTTTACCGCTCAGCAGAGCGAGGAAGGCCACCAAGAGCGCTCCCCCTAGATACGCCAGGCTCAGCATGCGGGTCTCCCCCTGTCACTCAGGCGTGGTTCGATTCCGGACTTCCGGTTTGACTTTTGCTCCGCGGGTCTCTATGACGTCTGTGAAGATATAGAGCCAGGGCAGCAAGGAAATGAAGGCCAGGGCGGTCAAGTTCGTTCGAAATCCGTCTCACGGGCCGGGTGACGCGGCACGGCGCGGGTCGAGCGCCTGCTCATACGCAAGGGCGGTTTGCGCGATGCAGCGTTGCCAGGAAAATTCCCTGGCGCGTTCAAGTCCACGATGACGCAGTTCATCGCCGAACGCCGGATCGTTCATCAGCCGTTCCATCGCCGCCATCAGCGCTGGCACGTTGTACGGATCCACCTGCACCCCTGCTGGGCCTACCACTTCCAGCAACGACGAACAGTTCGACGTGATGACAGGACAGCCACAGGACATCGCTTCGAGCGGTGGCAGACCGAAACCTTCATACAACGAAGGGTACACGAATGCGGTGGCGCCACTGTAGAGTGCAGCGAGATCTTCATCGGCAACAAAGCCGGTGATCTGGATGGCATCATCGAGGCCGAGACGGGTCGCAGCGGCAAGAATCGGTGCGGCAAGGGGACCAGCCTTACCCACCAGAACCAGACGGTGCGGCGCTCCCCTTGACCGAAGCCGGGCAAACGCTTCCATCACGCGCGACAGATTCTTGCGCGGCTCGATAGTCCCCACACACAGGAAGTAGGGCATACGTATGCCGAGGCGTTCGCACGTAGCCCGTATCCGGTCGGCGCTTTGAGGAGCAAACACCGCACTCGCAGCGAGGTATGTTACCGCAATGCGTTCCTTCGGCACCCCAAGGCGGCTGTGGATGTCGTACCGGCTTTGCTCCGAAATCGTCAGAACCACACGGGCGCTGCGAGCGATCTGTCTCAGGTACCCGCTCAACACGATGACATCACGGCGACGAAACAACTCTGGAAAAATTAAGGGGATGACATCATAGATTGTAGCGACAAGCGGTACCGGCGCGCGCAATGGAACGCGTAATCCGGGTGTATGGATCAGGTCTGCGCCGGCTGAGCGAGCGCGTGCTGGCAAGACTGCGTGCGTGTAATAGGTATCCCACGCAACTACTCGATATTTGTGACGCAGTCCGCGGCTGCCATCAGGTTGAAGATGAGCCGGCAGCGTTGAGAGCAGAAGAGTTACTCCTACAGACGCAAAAGCAGGCTTCCCTTGGGCGAGTTGATGCGTATAAACGCTGATCCCGCCAGGGTAAAACTCGGCTGGAGAGGTATCAAAGAGTACGCGCACAGCTACGCCTGAGGTGTCCTACCTTATCAGCCTGGATTCTCGCAGCGCGATGAGCTTTCTGGATCTCGATCTGGCCAATCACGGCATTGCGATCTCGTCCGTTAACCATATCGTTGTTCAAGAACCAGACATCGAGGCTCGCCAGGGGAGGGTGAAGGGCAAGCGGAATTTCCACAATCGACCACGTATCGTCGCCGTCGGTTAGCGATACGTAGTGGACAGGCTGGCCATTTGCGCCAAAAGCCACCTCAACGGGCGGTGGATCGCCATTACGTATGGTGATACGCACCAGATACGTGCTGGCTTGATCGACTTCTAGAATCACCGATCCCCGACCGCTCCACCAGAACACCCCTTCCGAACCGCCGTGCGGATAGTTCAGCGGCGTGCCAGACACCGCATCGGGTAGCGACACATCTTCCACCCAACGCAATTCTGCCCCGGCAACAACCGTCTTTTGCGTGCCAACACGAGGCGCCTTAAAGTCCGGGAGGATGAGCTGCGCCTGGTGCAACAACGCCGGAGCGCGCGGGTCATTGGAAGCAATGGCTGCGAGCAGGCGACGGAAGGCGAGTTGTCGCTTATATTCAGGCCACCGCTGGAACACGCGATCGTACCAGAGCAGCGCATGCTCGGCGTCAGCGGCAGCGAGATAAGCATCGCCAACCGCGATGCCCTGCTCCGGAACATAGCCCAGTTCCGCTTCGAGCAATGCGGCCAGCTCCGGGCGCCCGGCCGCTTTATAGGCCAGCAGAAGTTCCTGACGGATCAGCAGACTCTGCGGCGCGAGGACGGCAGCCTGTTCGAGTGTGGCAATCGCCTCGTCGAGACGCCCGCTTTGCCGGTACGCCCGCGCCAGGTAGCGCAGCGGCAACGGGTCGTCAGGAAGCAACTCGGCAGCACGGCGCAGATCAGCAATAGACCCGGCGAGTGTTGTAGGATCAGATCCAGCCTGCTCTGCAAGGGTGAGCGCCGCGGCCCCGCGCTGTAAGCTGACGAAGCCTGCGAGCCGAGGAGCACATGCATACAGCACCCCGGACGCTATGAGCGCCACAATGCCAGGCCACAGCCAGCGCATCCACCTGGCGCGAGGCGGATCAGGTTGTGCATACGTGTGGCGCAGTGATGGGCTCATAGTGAAAGAGCGTCAGTACGCCACAACACACAATTCTGGCGACACAACGCGATACAGTTCGGGTGTGCGATTGCCATAGACTGCGTGAATCAACCCGACTACCCCTTTAATTGCCTGCTGTCCGGCCTTCTGCACCATTCGAGCCCAGTGGTTGACGGGCAGGGTAGATTCAAAGACCATAATCTCGCGAAAACCAGCCGCCCGGAGCACGTGGTGGATGCTGGTCTCAGTGTACCCGACCTCATGGGTAAAATCCGCATAGCGGAGGGTCAACCCGAGGAACGGATTGGCCATGTTGGGAGTTTCTAACAACAAAACACCACCCGGCTCAAGAGCCTGACGCACCGCGCGCAGGAACGGAATAGCCTGATGTTTCGCCACGTGCTCGATCACGTGAAACATGACGATACAACGGAACTGGCTGCGATGGCCCTCCAGGTACGTCGTTGTATCCTCTACGGCAGTCACACTGCCTGGAACCAGTTGATTGCAATACTCGGCCACCTCAGGTGAGAGATCGACACCTCGAACGTTACGGTATCCAAGATCGGCCACCAGCAATTCCAGGAACTCGCCGAATCCCGGGCCAATTTCCAGAATCGCAGCATTGCGATCGGCTGGCAAGTGCCGCGCATAGCGATGACGAAGACGCTCCTTGATACGACCGCGCCACTCACTCGGAGCGCGCAGTTGCGTCATGTGCTCCGTCATATATCGTTGAAACTGACCCTGTTCACGAGACATGAGGTATCACTGCTTCGTTCTCAAGACCAGGTCATCAGCGATGACCTGGCCGATGTTCTGCGACAGGTCTGCACGGAGGAGGCGCCCCGACAGCAGGTCGCGAACAAGTACGGCATAGATAGTTGAAAACTGATGGCGCGAGGGCACCAACATCCCGAGCATCCAGTTGAACCCGGCCTTTATGAGGGAAGAACTCAGCAGTACCATCCAGATGCCTGCACTTGGTGCGGCGCCATAGTGCTTCTGTAAATAATAAAGACAACCGTTATAGTTAAGAACTCGGGCAAAGTAATTGATCCCCTCTCTGCTCCGCCCGGTAATATGGATAATGCGAGCCTTTGGATAGAATACCGTTCGATAACCCTTCTTTCGTGCGCGAAGGCACAGATCAGCCGCGTCCTCGACGCACAGAAAATAGTTCTTGTCATAGCCCCCAAGTGCTTCAAACAGTTGGCGTCGTATCATCAAGCAGGCGCCCGATACGAAAAACACCTCTGCTTCAGGGTATCGCGCAAAACGATCATAGAGAGCGCGCAGGATAACATAGGGAACAGTGCGCCAAAGCAGAATATTCCAGAAGGACCAGTTATAATGATAACTCGTATGCGGCGATCCATCGTCGAAGTGAAATTTCGGGCCAACAACGCCTATCTCGGATCGCTGATCGAGGTAACTGGCCAATTGTAATAATGTATCCGGCTCGAGAACGGTGTCCGGATTAAGAATCAATACGTAGTCCCCGCGGCAACGATGTAAAGGCTGGTTATTCGCAGCGGCAAGACCAATGTTCTTCTCGTTAAAGATCGGATAGACACCCGAAAACCTTGCCGCAAATTGTTGAATAATGGTCGGAGTAGCATCGACTGAAGCATTGTCAACAACAAATACTTCACATGCAATTGATTGGCGCTCCAGGCTATCAAGACATGCGGCCAACTCGTCCTGTGAGTTATAGGTGACGATAATAACAGAAACGATCGGGTTCTCTGCAGTAATCATAAAGGTTTGACTCCGATGTAAAAGATCTCCTCGCCTATGTCATTCAGCAATAAACGCCCAAATTCTTCCACCGATTGAAATAGATAACGCTGCAATTTTACCCGGATCTTCTTGTCGTCAGGTGGTGCAATGCCACGCACTCGGGCCTGGTTGATCCTGCTGGCCGCGTATATTGAGCGAGCGAGGCGCCCACTGGTCTGAAGTTTCACCCGCTGAAAGCCCGTCTGACGAACGAGCCGATCAAGCGCATGCGGTGAGAAAATCATCAGATGCCGTGGCGGCTCCAGGCCACGCCAGGCTGCACCGAACCAGCGGTGACCGAGGCTTACGCTATTGGGTGTTGTAATCACCACACGACCACCGGGCCGCAGAACTCGCAAGCTCTCGCGCAAAAGCCCCAGGGGATCATCAACGTGTTCGATGACATGGCTGATCGTCACCACGTCAAAGCTATTTGGAGGGAACCCGACGTCATTGAGCGTTCCTGTATGTACCGTCAACCCGAAATGCGTACGAGCTTGAGCTGCTGCGATAGGGTCAACCTCAACCCCTGTCACTGCCCATCCCAGTGCTCGCATCTGCGCCAGGTAACGCCCATTTCCACAGCCAACGTCGAGCAGATGAGTCCCCCACGTGGCATGGACGCCCATTACCTCCAGGATGGCACTGTCGCTAACCGCTGGAATGAGTTGCAGCATCCTGATAGCGATCCGGTACATGATCGGCAGTTGAGCAGGGGGATAGCCAAGGAGATCGGACCAGATCTGACGCCATATGGCCTGGCATATGCTGGCCAGACGTTGATTACCTGGTCCAGGGGTTGTATGTGTATAGTACACATGGTACAGCCTTGGCAGTTCTGTTTGCACGGGTCGAGGATCAAGCCAGAGCAATCCACAGCTCTGGCAACCGCGCATCTGCCACGTGCCCGGTACACCGAAGACAGTATCGTTCAGAGTCGTATACGTTATTTGACCTGACCTGCCGCAGAGCCAGCACGTCGGTTGTGACTCGCACAGAATTGGAACGTCGTCAGGTGTTGCACCGATCATAACAACATTCAAGTCTTCCATTGACGCAACAGGCCAAGTGACCAGGTACGCTCATCGGCTTCAAACAAGTACCGCCAGGTAGCCAGCAAGGTACCGACAAGCACGACAGGGTATCCAATCAAGCGTAGATGAAGCGGTAACGGTAATGCTGCAAGTCCAAAGGTGATAATGCCAATAAGACCGAGAAGTATGATTTTAACATAGATCTGCAATGACAGATGAAGAATGCGATGACTGACTGCGAACATGACCAGTGTATCAACCAGGGATCGAAGGGTCCACGCAACTGCCACTCCTACGATGCCGAAGCTTGTGGTGAGCCAGATCAGGAGTATTAGATAGAATGGCAATTCAATAATATGAATTTTCGCCGACAAGTCAGGTCTTCCTGTGGCCTGAATGAGCGAAAAAGGCATCAAAGCCAGATTGTTCATCCACATCCCAATAGCAAGGATTTGCAGCACCAACGCGCTGTTTGCGGCGAATTCAGCTCCCAGCCAGATAAACAAGCCATCGTGAGCAAAGGTGACACAAGCAAGCGCCACAGGAAACAAGGCAAGCGCAAGATATTTAACGCTTCGCAAATAAATCTTCCGGGCCTGTTGTAAATCTTGCGCATAACTGGCTGCAAAAGCAGGGAACATAACGCCTGCCAGCGCCCCCGATATTAGCGAAAAGCGTGAAACAAGCTCATAAGGGGTTGCATAGTAAGCTACAGTTATGACTGATAGATAAACCCCTATCAGAAAACGATCCATATAGATCATGAAGGGACCAATAATGGCTGATACTGTAAGCCAACCACCAAAACGAAATAGCTCTCCTATATTTTCGAATGAAACGTTCCAACGTTGCAGAAGTTCTCGAGAAATGTTAAGACAAAGCCCAAAATGTATAAACATTCCGGCTATCCGTCCCGCCACAAGCACTGCCACCACAGGTGTCAGACTTTGAGAAAAAGGTAGCACGATGAGCGGCCCGACATAGGAAAAGACACTCATTGGAATACGAACCGCCGTTATCAGATCAAAACGCTGAAAGGCCTCCAGGTAGCCGCGAAGGCCGGCAGTCACCACTACCCAGGGTATAGCCGTAGCAAGGATCAGAAAACTCCAAACTCCGTCGCGCTGCAATTCTCCCTGCAGGCGTAGCACCGAGCCCACAAACCAGGGTGTTAGGAGTGCTGCGACCAACCCTCCTATCGAACTTGCTATAAGCATTAACAAAATTGTGGTGCGAAAGATGCTCGGTATCTCGTTGCTGCGAGCAGATTCGAGACGCTCAGCTACCAGTTTTGTTAGTGCGCGGCCAAAACCAAGATCAAACAAACTGAAATAACCAATAATAATCCAGGCTAGATTAAGAAGACCAAAACGTTCGATCTCCAATCCATCTACCAGCAACCGCACTGCAACTATCGAGATTGCGACAGGTAGCAGGTTTCCAAGCAAATTGAGGAGGGTGTTTTTTGCAAGAAGCTTCCCTGACAGGAGCGATGCGCCAGTTTTCTCAGGGGCAGGGGCTTCGTATACCATTCGACCCATTCATGTACCATTCGATACTCAGACACCCTTCCGACTTCGCCGCACGCTAAAGGAATGAAAAAGATGTCCTCAGGATGGCGCAACCCTCCCAAGAACATCGCTTTTCATCTTGAGATTGTGCGGCGCAGCCGTATGCGTGTCTGGTAATGCCTTCGGGAGGGTCTGGAAAGGGATCCTGGACGAACATAATCATCCCGAAGAAACCTGCTGAAAGACTTGCTGCGCGCATTATCTTAGAGATTGGCATTTGACGCCTCTACCACCACATACGTTGCCCCCGTCTGCACCTCCACTAGCGCCGCGTTCCCATCCTGCGGGCACTCCACCGGCCCGCCGTCGCGGTTGGTGCAGCGCACCGCGCCGTTTGCCGGTAGGGGCACCCTGACCATCTGCGGCTGATCGCTCCACAGCACCACGATGTACCCGTCACTCCGCTGCAAGACATAGCCCTCGATGGTGTCCGGCACGCCTGCGAGTGGTCGGAGGTAGCGCGCGCCGGTCAGGGTGCGGCTGGCGTGCCGGTAGGCGAAGTAGCCTGGCCGGGGTACCAGCACATCGCCCGGCTCGATCAGCGCCGTGTTGTGGTATGAGTCGCTGTCGTAAATGTACCAGATGTCGGCTGTCAGCCCGTCGCGCAGGGAACGGGTGAAGACCCGCGACAGGTAGTCGGCTTGCGCCCAGCGACACTCTGGCGTGATTTCGCCCGGGCAGAGCAGGGCGCCTTCGGTGCGGATCAGGGGCTTCTCAGGCACGCCGTAGCGCGCCAGCACACCCCGCAGATAGGCCGGACGCCAGTCTGCGCGCGGCCCCAGCGCCGGCTGCCCCGGAATGCGCCAGAAAGTATTATAGGCGTGAAATGAGAGCATGTCAAATGCGTTGCCCGCCCCGGCCACCAGCATGCCTTCCAGGAACCGCCCGGGTACACTCGCCGGGTCCTCGGGGCGGTAGGGCCGGTCGAGCAGTAACCCGCCGTTCAACACGATCGCGTTGGGGTTGGCGGCTTTGATGGCCGGATACACGACCCTGAGCATTTCGCCGTAGGCCCGCCCGCCGTAGTAGGGGTCGTTCTCCAGGCCCCAGCAGCCGAAGACGGAGTCATCCTGGAATACGGGTGCATCGGGTTCGTTGCCGAGTTCCCAGTAGCGCACGTTGTAGGGCGACCCGCTGTAGCGCCGCGCGACTTCGGCGGCGAAGCGGGCGAAATCCTGGTAGTGGTCGGGATTGATCGGCGCGCAGTCGGCCGCGTACGGCGCGGTGGCCCAGCGCGGGCTGCCGCGGAGAATGACGATCAGGTTGAGACCGAGCCGGCTCGCCGTGATCATGTCCTGCTCGATGATCCTGGTGGTGGGATGATCCCAGACGTAACCGCTGCCCCGCTGCGGTTCGATATGCTTCCATTCCAGGGCGTTGCGGCGCACCCAGGCCGTGCCCGACACGCTCATCAACCGCAACCCGCGGTCGGTGGTGAGTTGCGACATTTCGATTCCGAAGACGTGCGGAACGACATCGCTGGACTGGCGGAGGAACGGCAGGTAGATCTGCGCCGGGTCTTGCGCGCGGATAGAGAGGGTGGTGAGACCGGCAATAAGTACGGCGATCAGCAGGGCGCCGATGCGCAGAACGGGCGGGATGTGCTGCATAGGTGAGGGTGATGGTTGCTTCTACTATTTCAGCGGGAGGATGCGCGCGGGAACCGAGTTCCCCCGTCTCCTCCCGCAACCAATCGAGAACCGCAGCCGTGCCCTCAGCGTCGGCGTGGGGCGTTTACGCTACGGCGCGCGTATCTCCACGATCACCGGCTCAAAGCCGATTGCCAGCTTCTCGCCGGGGGGCTGGTTCTCGCCTGCCAGGTTGTAGCGTGCGCGGGCGCCTTCGGGAACGGGCACTTCACGAGTCGAGCCGTCGTTGGTCCAGGCGATTTCGTATAGCAGATTGCCTTTGCGGAAGCGGTGGATTTCGAGGGCGCCATCGCGTGTAACTCCGGTGTGGGTGGCGCCGCTGAGGATCCGCTGAAGAAAGGCGAGTGTCGTATAGGCCGGACGCGGTTGCTGGTTGGCGTCGAGCAGGCCGCTCTGCTGCCAGCCCGGTCCTTCCAGCGTGTACCAGAGCGCGCCGTACAAGCCGAGCTGGTGCGCGCGGGCGAAGAGCCGGGCGGCGTAGTTGGCCTTGGCGCCCTCGAAGCCCTGCGGGGCGCAGTTCGGGTCGTTGCGGTAGCACAGGAACGCGCCTTCGTTCATCAGCAGGGGCTTGTCCACGCCGTAGCGCTGCATGGTCTCGCGCAGGAACGCGGCCTTGCCCAGCAGAATGCCGCCGCGGTGTTGCCATTTTGGAAAGATCAGATCCCAGTCGCGGGTTACAGGTCCCCAGTAGGTGTAGCTGTGGTAGGCCAGGATGTCGAAGGCGGCCCCGCCGCCGTTGGCAAGCACACCCTCGATGAAGCGCCCCGCAGTGCACGGAGAGGGTCCGTCGGGGTCGCAGTCGAGCAATAAGCCGCCGACGACCACCTGCGCCCCGGGGTTGGCGGCTTTGACCACGGGGTAGACTGCTTTGAGCATGTCGGCGTAGGCCGCGCCACCGTAGAGCGGGTCACGTTCGTCACCCCAGCATCCAAAAACGGCATTGCCGGAAAGGAGTTGGAAGGGGGCGTCAGGTTCGTTGCCGAACTCCCAGTAGCGCACGTTGTAGGGCGGGCCGCTGTAGCGCTGCACTGCCTCTCCGACGAAATCGGCGAACGCTCCGAGGGCATCAGGGCGAATCGGGCCACAGGCTTTGTCTGGCACCGCCAGCGCCCAGGGTGGGGCGCCGCGGATAATGACCATCGGAACGCCGCCCGCGGCGCTGATGGCCGCCAGTTCGGCTTCCAGACTGGCGATCGCTTGCCAGTTGCGCTCTCCCCGCCGGGGTTCGATCCGGTTCCATTCGAGCATGTCGAAGCGCACCAGTCTACCGCCAACGCCGGCCAGCGCGCCGATGGATGCGCCAACGGCGCCCTGGCTAATCTGGACGCCGAAGATCGGACCTATCGGTTTAACCGGCGCTACTGCCGGGGCCTGCGCTTCGTTGCCGAGCAGACCGAGCAAAACGCGGTACTGCTGCGGGTTTTCGGGATGCCATTCGAAACGGGCACGCTCGAACCACTGGGTCACGATCAGTTCCCCATTCGGGCCAGGCTCAGGGTTGGCCCTGGTCAGTGGCAGCCCGAAGAGGGCCAGCGAGCGCTGGTTCGCGTTCAGGCCGGGGAGGAGCAGCCCGTTGCGCTCCCAGTAGCTCTTGAAACCAGCGTTACGTTCCTGGTCGCAGACATTGTAGCCGGTCTCAGCGAACCAGAGGCAGCCGGGTTGCGGGCCGGCCTCGCGGGTTTCGGCGCGCCAGTCACGGCCCAGTTGCGCCAGGCGCTCGACACCGATACGACCCAGTTGCACCCGGTAGGCGGGGGGGTTCTGGGGGTGATACTCCAGACGCGCGCGTTCCAGCCACTGGATGGTGATCGTCTTCCCATCTTCGAGCGCGCGCTGCTCGGCAGGGCCGAGCGGGTAGCCGAAGACGGGCAATCCGCCATTGGCGCGCCAGAAGGCGGCAAAGAGCGGGTCAATGCAGGCTTCGATGCGGGGAACGTCGGGAAAGCAGATCGGCGCGGCCGGTTGTGAGGCGGGTTGCGCGCCAGCGCGCGCCGAGGACGACAGCAGGGCGGTGGCGGTCAGCAACAGGAGCAGGGAAAAGCGCAGAGGCATGAGGCGTCTCCTTCGAGAACAGCGCGTAGACAGTATACCGCACTTTCTTTCGTATGTCGCTGAAATATGGGGAAACCGGGAATTCCCCATGCACCTCCCCGGGGGAAGCGTAGAGACGCAGCGGCGCTGCGTCTCTACTGGCGTTGTGCGGTACAGCCGCATGGGTTTCTGACATGACCACGGGGAAACCGGGTTTCCCCATACCCCACCCCGAGGGGAGGGTTCTGTGCAAGCTTCCTCACGGGGCGTAGTAGTATAAATTTGGTTAAAAGAGTACTTTTGGCCGATTGCCATGGGCGCCGCGGGGCGGCATACTGGTGGCGGTATGGTCCATACCAGCGGGGCGATCGCGGAGGCGCGCATCTGACATCCCAGCCGTCGCTACTCTCTGTCTCAATGACTACAGACGCGCCTCCTCTGCTCCGCTCTACCAGCACTGAGCGGTTGACACCGGTGAGGCGCCTGCAAAGCGCTATTGCAACCAACCAGCTCCAGGAGGTGCCGATGCGCTCGTTCAGAGCCGGTCCGATGGTTTTCGGACTGCTTTTCACCCTCGCTACGATCATTACTGCTGTTGCAGCGCCGCTCACAGCGCCTACCACGCTGTATCTGCCTGTGGTGGTCGGGCCGCGGGGCAGCGCCCCCCCCGGAGGAGGGGGAAATCTGCTGGTCAACGCGCCGTATTTTGCCGTGGCCGATGTTGATGATCGCTTCTCGGAACTGGCCATCTTCTGGTTCGGCGCGGTCACCCCGAGCCAGAACTACGCCGATGTGCGTCTGGGGTATAACGACACGGAGTTGTACGTTTATGTGGCGATTTTCGATCGCCGCCTCTGGTACGATACCACCCCCGAGCCCGCCGATTTGACCAACTGGGATGCCGTGACCCTCTACCTCGACCCCTCCGACGGCGCGACACTAAGCGCCAGCAGTCATCGTTTCGTGGCCCAGTTCAGTGGCGCTGGCGGCAGGCAGTATCAGGCCGCATACCGCGCCAGCGGCAGCGCCTGGACGCTCGCCAATGTCGCTTTCACCACCCGTCCAGGCTGGCGTGGGGAATGGATGAACGACGAGACTGACGATCGTGGCTGGGCGATGAGTTTCCGCGTTCCCTTCAGCAGCCTCGGTCTGTCCGGTCGTCCAACCGACGGGACGCGCTGGCGTATGGCCCTGGTTGTCCACGACCGCGACGATCGGGCTGGAACGCCTATCCCGGATCAGTCCTGGCCACCGGCGGCGAACCTCCAGGCGCCGTCTACCTGGGGCACGCTCAGATTCGGGCTCCCCGGCTATACGCCTCCGGCAGTCGCAGCGCCGCAGACGATCACCATCCGTCAGGGTCTCAATGGGGCCGTCGTTCCTGACGTGGGGGTAGGCGGGGGCGCAGTGTGCGGCGACGGGCTTGATTTCTGGAGCGAGTGGGGCATTTCGACCCGGGACGCCGGCAGGGGCGATTTCAACGTCCAGAATCAGTCGGATATCGCTGACTGGCCGTGCTTTGCCAAATATTTCGTGACCTTTCCGCTCAACGGGCTACCGTCAGGGCAGGCCATCGTCTCGGCGAAGCTCGTGCTGCATCAGTTTGGCAATTCCGAACCGAGCCAGGCGCGACCGTCGCTGATCCAGGCGCTCACGGTCGGCGCCGATTGGGACGAGCGGACGACGAACTGGAACAATGCGCCGCTGGCTACGGAGAACGTGGGCGCAGGATGGGTTGACCCGCTCACCACCTCCTCTGGCTGGCCGGGGGTGCGGCGCGAGATCGATGTCACACGCGCTGTAGCCGGGGCATACGCTGCGGGCACGCCCCTGCGCCTGGCGCTCTATTCGGCGGACAGCGCGTACCACAGCGGCAAGTACTTCGTCTCCTCAGACACCGGCGACTGGAACGCCGTGGGCCGTCCGACGCTGCTTGTGACCATAGGGGCGCCAGTACGCTGAGGGCCAGAGGCGCTTGCCAGGCTCGGCTGCGGGTAGAGCTATGGTGTGCCGTGGGAGTGAAAAAGGGTGTGGGAGGGCACCGCCCTCTCACACCCTCTCCGTGGGGAGGGGCGCGCTGCCCCAGCAGGCAGGGGATTGGGGAAACCTGGTTTCCCCGTATTTGTGTCAGTTGGCTACTGCGCCCCCCACGGTCGTTGCGCGCCCGCAGGCAGGGCAGGCGCGCGCCTCGGGGGTGGGCGTGGGGCCGCCGGGGAGGCGCTGCCCGCAGGGGCAGACGTAGCCCACCAGGCGGGCCGGGTTGCCGAGCACCAGCCCATAGTCGGGCACATCGCGGGTGACCACGGCGCCTGCCGCCACCATGGCGAAGCGTCCGACGCTCACGCCGCAGACGATGGTGGCGTTGGCGCCCAGGCTCGCGCCGTAGCGGATCAGGGTGGAGCTTACCGTCCAGTCGGCAGCCCCTTTGAGCGAACCATCGGGGTTAATGGCTCGCGGGGCCTTGTCATTGGTAAAACAGACGTGGGGGCCGACGAAGACGCCGTCCTCGATGGTGACGCCGTGAAAGACGGAGATGTTGCTCTGGAGCTTGACGCGGCTGCCGATCTGCACGCCGGCGTCGAGGTAGCATCCCTTGCCGATAATGCTCTCGGGACCAATAACGACCCCCTCGCGCACCTGGGTCCAGTGCCAGATGCGGGCGCCGGCGCCGATCTGTGCTTGCGGGTCGACGATCGCTGTCGGATGGATGATCACCCCGTGTCGCGCATTGTGTTCGGTCATAGGAGATTCCTCGCATAGGCAAGTCTCAGGCAGCCGGGGGCGGGCGCCACAGAACTATTGACCGTCATGAGGCAAAACCCCTGCCATCTATGCCGCCCGCTTGATGCCACCCGGATCAGGATCGCCGGGGCCTTGCCATTACTCCCGCTTCCTACAGGAGAACGTCTGGCACGGTCTGCTGATGCCTTCCTCATGGCTGGTTTCTCGCAAGTATACCTGATACGTCTACCGTTTTTATTCGTGATAACCATCAGGGGTCAGGCCGAAGCATTCGCGCCGGGCAGGGTGTGGCACGGCCAGGCCGAAGCACTCGCGCCGGGCGGGGTGCGAGCACGGGGCTGCGTGGGGGCGAATGCTTCGGCCCTACCGGCGCCTCCCACGGCGTGCCCTGGCTGCCCCCGCGGCGACCCAACACCCCGTGGCGGGGTCAGGCCAAAGTATTCGCGCCGGGCGGGGTGCGAGCACGGGGCTGCGTGGGGGCGAATGCTTCGGCCCTACCGGTGCCTGCCGGGTGCGTTGCGCTGCCGGTGGGTCTATGGTACACTCAGAGTGCTATGCCCCCGTAGCTCAGAGGATAGAGCAGCGGTTTCCTAAACCGCGTGTCAGCCGTTCGAGTCGGCTCGGGGGCGCCACAGTTCAGGGCTTTGGGAAGCCAGACGCGGAGCCAGCAGGCTCCGCGTCTGGTCGTTCATGGAGCCAGCTTTGCAGCCAGAGTCGCCGGGTCTGTAGCCATGTGCCGCTATCCGTCGCCGTCCGCCTCTTCAGCGTCCTCGTCTGCCTCGTTAGTCCTCCTCCGCATCCTGAGATCCATCCTCAGAAGAATCGCACGGAGGTGGCGCGTCAGCAGCGCCATGCCGCTCAGGAGCGCGCTCAGCGTGAGAGTCGCCAGGGGCAGACCGGCGCACGCCAGCAGCCGCTGAGCGCCGAGGCGCCGGAGCGCCAGATCGCCCGCTCGCAGCAGTGCCTGCTCACCGGTCGGCGCGTGCGCGTCGAGGTCGGCTACGTCGAGCTGCTCCACGGCGAGGCCGCAACACCCGAGGAGCGCACGAGGCTGATCGCCGAGAGCGAGGCCCGCCAGCGGCAGACAAGCAGTGCTCGCCCCGGGCGCACCCCGACGGCCGATCTCCCTGACCCCGAGGAGGTCGCCGAGGCCCTCGAAGATCACGTCACAGCGGCGATGGACGCGCAGGCGGCGTCCATCGAAACGCCCGAGGCCGGGCGTGATCGTGTGCGGCCGCGCCGGCAGCGGGCGACGACCCGGGCGAACGAGGCCGACGCGCCCGACGAGGGGCGGGTGGCGCTCTGAGCCTGCCGCCCGGTTCGCTCCTGACCCTCACCGGGAAGACCAGCGCCAGGCAGCAGCGCCTGTGCTATGCCTCCCGCGGCGAGCTGCGCGAACGGACCGGCCAGGCGATTGTCGCTTGCCCGGAGTTGACGCTTGACGAACTGCGCGGCCGTTGCCGCGCGTGCATACTCAGAATGGCGCGCTCGCCTGTTCAAATTGCGCGGACACGTCGCCCGATAGGGCGAGGCTGTCCGGGTTCAGGGCCATCACCGGCGCGCTCGGGCTGAGGTCGAACACGCTCAGTTCGACCCAGATCACATTCGGGCTCGTGGTCAGTTCAAAGAAGTAGCGCTTGTTCGTCAGATCGGTCACGGTGCGGTACTCGGTGTTGTAGATCCCGAAATCTCTATAGGGCGCACCGAACGGCACCGAACAATTGCGCACAATCGCCATCACGCCCGCCACCGCTTCACGCGTGCTCTTCGGCTCAGGCAGCAGCGCCACGTAGTAGGCGGCGCGCTGGAAGCGGTCGACGGCTCTGACGTTGCCCGGCAGCGGCGTATCGCTGCTCGGGTGCGAAAAATCGAGCTGTGCGAGGAGCGCCAGTTGCTCGTCGTAGGTCGGATCGTTGGTCATAATCCGGTGCTCCGGGCCGTGATGGATGACCGGCGCGCCGCCGATATACTCGACGATGGCAGAGTCGCCGCTGGCATCATCCAGCGCGATGTGAACCGTTGCCTGCCGCCCACGGGCTTCGATCATCACCAACTGTACGCTTGAAAGCAGATCCAGCGCTTCTTTCACCGTCGCTGCGTTGTCAAGCAGATACTGCGCCCACAGCCCGGCATGGAGGCCCGGCCTGGTCGGATCACGTGGACCGAAATCGGTCACCTTGAGGAAGAGCAGGTGGGCGGCCAGCCCGTGCTCGTTCATGCCGTCGGCCGAGCCGAGCCCATACATCGAGGTGACAATACTGCCGTACCTGGATGTCCATCTGGCTGGATTGTCCGTGACCGTGGCGATAGAGCCGAGCTGGCCACCATTGCGCTGCATGCCACGCGGAAACACGTACAGCATCGGTTCCGTCGACTCCGGCCAGTCCATGCTTCGCCCGGTCAGAACGGCCGTCTGATTGGTGTTCCACAACACTCGTGTGCACATCTTCTGCTCCGCGATGGTTGATGAGTAACGATAGGCCGTCAGGTTGATCTGAACGCTGCGGTTATTCCTGGCCGGCTGCACCCCGGTGCGGAATTCGCCTTCAGCTTATGTGTCCAGTAGTCCGTGCCGCGACCGCGGCGACAAGGTAGCGCAGGAAGCGCAGCAGGTCGTTGGCGCTGCGCTCGTGCAGAAGATCGAGCAGAGACTGGCGCGCGATTGCCCCGCTGCCCGGCAGCGGGCGATGGAGTTTCGTACGCAGCAGACTCGGGTGCACAGGTCCTCTGCTATGAGCGGTGCGGCGCACACGCTACCAGGCGTGCGCCAGGGGCTGCGCATCACGTAGGAGCGCCGCAAGGTCGCCCGTGCCAGTGACGATCAGCGGGTCGGAGTTGTCGCATCGGCGCCCACAACGGTCGTCCATGGGCGAACCCGCCAGTTCAGCACCAGCCCGTGGTGGACGTAGGGGTCTGCCCGGGCGAACTGCTCGGCCACGTCCGGCGCGTCGCCCTTGAAGAGCAAGACGGCGCTATCGACCGGTTCGGCCAGGGCGCCGGCCAGGATGAGCTCGCCGCGCTCGTGGGCGGCCCAGGCCAGCGTCAGATGCTCGGCGCGCAATGGCACGCGTCGCTCCATGTAGTCGGGGGCCAGGTCGTAGATCAGCAGGTAGTGCATCGGGTCTTCCTTCGCGCCAGGGGCGGCCCCGCGGGTCGCTCGTGGCGCCATTGTAGGCGACCGCTGCGCTGCCGGCAAGTGACGGCTGCCGCGGGGCGAGAGCTGCCGCAGGTGATGGATGAAGGCGGGGATGACGACCACGCCTTCCGCTCGGTCGAAATGCGCCTGGAGGCCCTGGTACTGCCGCGCCGGGTGCAGCTCGCAGAGAAAGAGCCGACCGCCGGGCGGGAGGCAGCGGCGCGCCTCGGCGAAGATAAAACCGAGATCGGCGATTGAGCGTGACGGCGCCCGGCGGCGTTGCGGGTGCGATATCCTGCTCCGGGCGCTCAGCTTTGTCGCCCACTCTGAGCCCAGCCTGTCCACGCGGAGGTGAAGCAGCACCGCTCCTGGCAGCGAGGTTCAAAGAATCGCGACATCACCGGTTTCGCGCTCAAGACTACCGAGTACCGTGCTTCCGTCGGGGACGGTAACCTCGAGCGGGAGTTGCGCCGAAACTGACCTGACGTGGAGTTGGGACTGGCCTGTTCCCGTATCGTCGAGCAGACGCACGGCCAGGGCGTGGAGCGCGGCGATATCGTGCGGCGGAACATTCGCTGTCGTCATCGCATCCTCGTGTTCGTTGTAGCGAGGTTAGCTGTGACCTGGCCTTGCTCACAACCTCGTCCAGGCGCCTCAGATCCGGTCGGACGGTCGCGGCAGCCCTGGCCGTCCACTGACGCGTGGGCCAGGATATGCGTGAGAGGCGCGGCCAGGGAATAGGTGTTTGTGATGTCATTGCTCACAGCCTGGCGGCTCACCCTGCCTCTGAGACCCTCCTTTTGATGGGCGATGACGGCGGTAGTCTCGCTACCCTGGAAACGAGCAGATCTCAGGAAGGGCTGCGTTCGTGGTCTGCCACGTGGAACCAGGCAACGGTATGCTTGCGTTGCTTGTCATCGATATGCAGATGGTCACAGGATGGCTGGACCGGGGTTATCCTGGAGGGTGTGCAACCGTTCTCGCGCTCTGGCTTGAGGTCTGCATGACGATGGCTCCACTCCCCGCCCGGCGCCGGGCCTTCAGCGCCCTCTGGGTCATCCTGGCCAGCAGCTACGTCGCCATCTGGGCGCTGCGCCTGGCGCTGCCCCTCTTCGCTGCTGAGCAGACCGCCTGGCCGCTGCTGGTGGCTCTGATCACCTTCGCCTTTAACGCACCCTGGCCCGGCTTTAGCCTGATCGCGGACGCCCTGGTCGATCGCCTGGACCGGGCGCGCCTGCTGCAGCTCGCCGCCGCCGTGCAGGTCCTCGTGCTGTCCGTCGCCCTCGGGCTTGGCCTGGCCGTCACGTACGGTCAACTGGCGACGCGTGAAGTCGAGGTCCTTCACCCGCAGGCGCAGGCACTCGAGCAGGCGCAAGCCGCTCCCGTAGAGCAATTGGGCCATGAGCAGATGCGGACCGTGCGCGCGGAGCATGCAGTCGAACGTCCAACCAGGGGATCTTCGACTGCGCCCGTGCAAGCGAAAGCGCCCACTCAGGGCAGATAGATTGCGTGGGCGGGAGGTGCGCACGGGGCGTTTAGACTGCGGAGCTGCAGGCTATTTCGGAGTTGGGCGGGACAGTCACAAAGTGATACATCTACTGGAGAAGGAGGTCAAGATGAAAACAAGACAGTTCCTCATAATTCTTGCCTTGGGGCTAATGGTTGCGTTGGTAACTTTGACGTTGCTCTCTGTGTCCACCCTGCTCAAGCATACCCTGGCCTTAGCACTTCTCCCACACCCGAAAAATCCCCAATGTCCCGCGACTTCCTCCTCGTGGCTGTCAAAACTGAACGCCTGCGTCAAGCCCGCTCAGAAGCAGGTTCTCTGTCGTTGACTTCAGCGGGCATCGTTAACGGAGATTTCGAAAGTGGGCGCGTGGGCTGGCAAGAGTACTCATATCAGGAATGGCCTCTCATACTACATAAGGACGATTTGCCAGTAACTCCTCACGTATCCGTTCAGGACGGGGAGCTAGACGCCGTTCTGCGTTGCGAGAATCGGCAGAATCCGGCATACTACGCCTATGG
>CAKZKA010000163.1 GCA_937120965.1 uncultured Chloroflexota bacterium | reverse complement strand
GCTTGTCGAAAAGATCGTAATGCTCCTCTTCGTCGGCCACCAGTTGCTCGAAAATCACGCGCGATGCGGCGTCGGCATTGGCGGAGCACTCCAGGGCGGACAGGTTGTAGTCCCGGGCGCTTGCTTCCTCCATCTGCGCGGCTTTTTCCAACATTTTCTCCGGGTCCTGAATGGTTTCCACCGCTCCGGCGCTCACCATCTCAACATCGCCTTTGAGAAAAAGCACCCGCTCGGCGAGCTTCTCGACGTGGCGGGGCTGGTCGTTTACGCCTTCCAGCTAGGTGTACTCGAAGAAGAGCTTGCGCCGGCAATGGGGCAACCAGCGCATCATTGCTACTTCCTCTTCATCGGCTCGCTGCTCAGTGTCACCCTCGACATATGCCCGGCGATCTTGCTCAAAGCGACGGAAGTTCATATCCACCGCAGGCGCAAAGATCCGCTGGTGCGCTGCCTGCTCCTCATCGCTGTGACCACCATTGACAATAAAGTCATCGATCTCAAAGAGTGACTGATGGCCGATGCGCAAGCGCTCAAAGTGCTGCACCACACTCGCTTTGCGCCGGAGCACCCCCGCGGTCACGCCACCCCAAACGTTTTCATAGTAGGCAAAGTCGCTTAGATCTTCACCCTGTTCCTTACGCTGCAGTTCGGCGCAGTATTGATTGCCGGTCACAGTGAAAGCCAGGTGGATCAACATATCGCGTATGGTGCCGTGAACATCGAGATGCTCCAGCAACTGATAGAGCATTTGCACACGACCCGCGACATAGGGGTCCTGTAATGCCTGAACATTGTGACGTACCGGACACCGCTGCACGATCGCACACGGCTGGCAGGCCACCCAGTGGCTGTCGTTGGTCATCCATTCGAGGGCCTTCGGGACGAAAGTCGAGGTGGTGACATTATTGAGATTGATTACGACCAGATCCTGCGCGTCGCTGTGGGAGCCTCGCTGTAATTGTTCGTCAACCTTGCTGTAGAGATCCTTAAGGGCTGTGTCCGTGGAAAGCAGATATCGCAGACGACCTTCGTTTGCTGCGATCAAGTAGCGGTCGCTCGTAGCGCCGGCTAGCGATAACGCAAGACCTCGCAGAACCTCAATACCACGACTGTCACCAAGTTCAGACAGATCTTTGACCACAACAAGACGCTGATCGCCTCGTTCAAGCGGCCTATCGCCAAGCTGTTCCCAATTGGTGACCATCTCCCCGGTGTATGCATTGACGATCTGGCGGCAGAGGTAAGTCTTGCCATCTCCTGCGTTGCCGGTCAGGATGATTGACGGCGTATCGGCTCGGGCGAAGCGCGCTCGCAGGTAGCCTTCAACCCGCGTTTTCAGGCGCAGCGGCTCCCCGGAGGGTGGTTCCACTTGCGAGAGAAACTCATCGAAGGCAGCCTCATGATCTGGCGAGGCTGTGATGTATCGGTTCAGGTAGTCCACAAACGGGTTACTTGCCACCGACATAACATGCTCCAATGCTCATCTACAAGTGGCATATATCGCATCCAGGTTCATCGTCCTCAGCGTCGAGGGCGGCGCCGACTAGTTCGATCAGTGGACGATCGGGCCGAAGCTTGCGCTCCATTTCAAGACGCAAGTTGTGTTGAGCTTTAATTTGAGCTATGCGCTCAGGTCGCTCAAGCTCAGATAGACTTTCACGCTGGCGCCAGTAAAACTTCTCTCCCCCTCGCTCGGTCTCATACGCTTTTGCCTGTTCAAAAAGATCAGGATGACGCTCCTTCAGACCAACCCATTCACCAGAGCGCATGAAGAAACAGAAAAAACAGCCGCTTCGCTGTCTCCATTCATAATAGGTAGGCAAACCTAATCCGCTCGAAGCGAGTAATTGCTCAACCTCAGCGATCGTAATGCCAGATTCCTTAAAAGGAAACACCGGATGAATATTTGGCTTCGTCGAAACATATCCGCTACGTCTCTCGTCCGCTCTGATGCCAATGTAGCTCCATACGATCTCCTCGCCAACGTAGGCTTCGAATGGTTCTATCTTTAGCTTCCTGGTACACCAGCGCACACGCGGCGAGGGCAACACGCCTCCGTAGATGTCGAGCCAGTGGTCGAATCCACGCTGTGCGTTGAGCTTGATGATCGGGCGCTGGAGAAATGCCTCGAGGCGATCCAGGTACTCATACGTCTCTGGCAGTTCCTTATGCGTATCGCAGAACACGTACTCCAACTGCGGGATCTTGTCGCGCAGGAAAATCGCAAGCGCCGTGCTGTCTTTTCCACCGCTGAGGTTGCATATGTGCCGTCCGGGTCGCTCCGCCCAGGAGCGAATGACTGCATCGTTTGTTGTCATCGCTTGGTATCCTCATTTCTGGCCGGTCACTTCGAACAGAGATTGTAGCAGTGATACCAGGGCTGCAGCGCGCTGATCGGTAGAAAGGTCATCGTAGAGACGAAGAACCTCTGTGAGTTCGGCGCGAAGTCGCTCGACGGCGGGGTCGTGGTGATCCGTATGTATGACTCGGCTCATCTCACCTTGCCCGCTGATCAGGCCAATGCGCAGGAGCGGAACGTCAGCGGGAAGAGATCGTGTTGCCAGGACCAACTCTTCTGCTGCGCGGAAGCGACGCGCAAGGTCGGCCAGAGCATACTCAAACGCGGGCAAATCGCTGTCGCTCCATTGCTCTGGAGGGCGCTTTGCGATCAGTGCAGCCAGGCTTTCGACCCAGGCATCGTCACCTTCATCAGCGGTCTCCAGGCGAACGCCGAGGGCGCGTATCTGACTATCATTGGTTGAGTCTGCCAGCGCCTGATAGCGTTTCAATAGTTCCACACGAGCGTTCGCTCCAGTGGAGCGCAGATGAAACACTGCGCAGATGCGGGTAGCGAGAACGGCAAGCAGCCGCGGGTAGGCATCGCGGAGTTCCTGAAGACCTTCACGCAACGCCGTAATAAAGGCTTCGACGCGCTCCGCTGACTCCGGCTCATCAGCACGAAAGACTGGAACATCGCACGCCTGCGGTAAGCGCTCAAAGATCAATTCATCTGGTGACCGTGCCTCACGCAGTGCCTGCCTGATAGCCTGGGCTCTAATACTGAGTTGCCGCGTCTGCTTTGTGTAGGCGGGCAGGCTGCTGAACAATCGCAGCATAGGCATTGCTACTGCAAGAAGCGCAGGCTGCACGGGCTGGCTCAGGGCTCGTGGCGCAAGCCCTCTCGCCAGACGCTCATACACCTGGCGGCGGGCGCCTTCGGCCCGGCTCAATCGTACCGCGAAGTGCTCCGGGCGGATGAGGAGTCGCTCAAACATGGCCATATCAGGCAAGGGTACATAACTACCTCGCTCGTACAGGCTCATCTCACCTGCTCGTGCCACGTACAGAGCGATAAACAGGATCGGGATGAGACCCGCCTTGACCCCGTACGGAGGACCTTCGAGCGCTGCAAAAACACGGTCTAGCGGTTGAGGATGTTCAGACTCTCTGTCGAGGTGTTGTACCAGCGCATCCCAGGAAGGCCGAAGGTTCAGAGGATCATCTGGCGGCGGCGGCCCTATGTGCCAGACTCCAGCCTGATCTTGCCGATGTAACCCCCCGCTTCTCAGGACACTCTCGTAAATTGCGCGCTCGGGCGGATAACCAGTTAGCCCCAAATGCTCATCACTTGAACGTGTAAGCATCGCCTCAATCAGGTTACGCCGGGCCTTGGCTGCCGCCGAGGAAAGCTGGCGGCGAACGATGAGTTCGTTCCAGACCCGTGGTGTCAACGGATAGGTTTCAGACGCAGCAGTTGAAAGGATATCATCTATTTGTCGCGGGCTGGAGACGCTCTGCTCTTCGGCTCGATGGAACCAACGGCTTTGCCCGGCGCCGTACGTGTCGGCAATTGCTCGAGTAAGGGCTTGCTGCGCTTCGAGGAGACGGCCTGCAACCTCGCGGCGGGCCGGTCGGTCATACTCTAGCTCAGGTCGCTCGTCGAGCAAGGTCTGAAGCGACGCCACATCCAGGAGTAGATCGCGAAGCTCGCGAACACGCCGCGGGATGACCGTGATACGCCACGGTTCAGCCAGCCGCTGCGGATTTCGGGACCACCGCAGCGCCTGCTCCAACTCATCTTCGTCCGTTGGAACGACGTGCAGGATTTCCCCATCGAAGTCGTCCACAGAGGGTGACAATCTGTTCAATTCCCCTGCCTCAACATAGCGCACGGCAAAAACACGGGTAGCGCCGGTCGTGTAGCTCTGCCGCCTGGCGACGCGTGGCGTGGTATCGGCGTAACGCTGAAGGAGTGCAGGGAGGGCAAGACGCTCGCCGAGGTCGCGGCGAGCCTCCTGGGCAAGCACATCAAGATCAAGGTCACTGCCTTCCCAGATGATGTAGCTATCACGGTGCTGCCGGTAGGCAAGCAGGCGCCGGCTCTGCAATGCACGTAACCCGTCGGCTACCTGCTCGTCATTCGGGTTATCGGCAAGCGCGAAACAGACCTGCGCCCGGCTGGCCCGCAACCCCGACGCGCGTTCCATAGCGCCAATGACGCCAACGGTCGTAAGGATATCGAGTTGTAGCGGATCACCAGCCGCAATCGCCACACGCGCCTCGGCCAATTCCGACCAGCGTTGCCCACGGGCCCGCCCAAACAGGCTCGGGCCGAGAGTTGCCTCGACGTAGGCGTAGAGATGGGGAAGCCTGTAGATCGGCAAATTGCCCATCTGGTCTTGTTCCCGGACCACATCGCGCAGTCCCCATGGCTCATCAGCGTGCAAAAAGGCGAAGAGCGAGCGCTCATTCTGGGCAAACTGCCGAAAGAGCAACGGCAACCCGACCAGCACCGTCGGATGTATAGGGTAGCTGTCGGCAATAATCTGTCGCCAGTCTCCAATGCTTATGTCAGGCGGGCGTAGCCCAAGGTCACTGCTCAGCACCGCCACCCGATCCGCCCAGGCGACGCGGACAGCCCGCAATGGATCGCGGCCTTCCTGCCGCAAAGCCGCTGCAACCATGCGGATCATCTGGCTGGCTGGCTCCTGAAACGGCAGATCAACAAATCGCCCCTGAACCTTGGCCCACTCAATGCGGCGCGTGGGTCCAGCGTTGAGTGTATAGCGTTCAAAGGCCTGATGGAGAATAGTCATCACCAGCACAGGAGACTCGCCGCTGCGCGCCGCCGTCTCAGCGAGGCTTTGAAGCACAAACAGGTCGCGTTCATCGTCGTGGCGGGCAGCGTAGTCCAGGAACTGGCCGAGCTCGTCAATCAACACGAGAATCCCCGCGTAGCTCCCTTGCAGGCGCAGCAGCCGGGCCGCCTCAGCCAACAACCGGGCCACACGGTCAGGATCGAGGTCGGGATCACGCGCCGCCTGGTCGAGTTCGGAGCGTAACTGATCGAGGACAGGCGAGCGCAACCGCGGATCCTGCAATGCTTCACGTGCACCGGTGAGCAGGGACCGGCGCAGTGAGCTGTGGTTGCCCGGGACGAGCACTGCAAGGAGGGATGGGGCATCGAGCGGCAGGAGCGTAGTGGGGTCAGCGACCCGCAGGGAGTTCAGAAGCTGACGCCTGGCCTGCGGCGTACGTTGCAGAAAGTGGGCGACGAACAGCGCGAAGGCGGACTTGCCCGCACCAAAAGGACCGACAATGGAGAATGCCCGCTCGGTGCTCCAGGGACGCAAACCAGCAATGACACGACCGGCAGCCTGTAGCACCAGTGGCGTTACCTGATACCCATCAAGGCGATGGCGCAAATCATGAAAGTCACGTTTGATATGAACTGATCGGGTGAAGCGCGGGGCAATCGTGAGGGTAGCACGGTCAGGCATAGCGACCCTCCTGGGCAAACGCAGTATCGAGCAGGGCGCGATCCAGGTCTTTGTTGTCTGGCTGGCGCCAGGAAAGCTGGCGAATGCCGCCACTTTCAGCGTAGACGGCCTGCCCGTTGGTTACTGTCTCCATGCGCAGGAGGCGGGTGAGCAGTGCGTCCTCGTCGAGACGGAAGATGCGACCAGGCGAGCGCTCGCCGTAGGCAAGCTCGTTGAAAGCAACGGTTGCCCGACCAAGAGCGCGCGCCTGCTGAAGCGCCGCGTAGGCAACCAGGGCATCGGGCAGATCGACGCGGGGCGCACTGACGAGCCTGTACGTTGACTGGCCAGGGACCTGCTGGATGAGATCTAGCTCGTGGAGCAGACAATGGAGCGCGTCCTCGGCGGCGACGGCCAGTTGCGCGCGTTCAGGGCGCAGGTAGCAGCGGAGGAGACAATCAATGTC
>CAKZKA010000162.1 GCA_937120965.1 uncultured Chloroflexota bacterium | reverse complement strand
CTGCGTACCGGGCGGACACACGATCTCCGACGGCGTGCGTTCCATGCGGTGCGTACGTGTTCGGTACATGTGAACACGTACCGCTCTGAAGGGGTTTGAAACCACGGTGACGCCGCCGTTGGGGTCGATCTGCTCGACCAATCGTCCTCCTGCCCCGCTCTGAAGGGGTTTGAAACCCGCCCTTGCTACCGGACCACGCAGGCGGGGCAGCGGAAGCGTCCCCTCGCCCCGCTCTGAAGGAGAGCTTCGGGTAATTAGGGGCGTGGGTGGCCTTGACAACCAGGGGGGTGTTTTTTCAGGCTGAGGTAGCAGGGGTGTTGCGGAGGAGGGCGCGCGGAGCGCTTGCGGTTAACGCGGTTTGGGGCGAAAAGTGTAGCGGTTCGTATGGTTTAGGGCAGCAATCTGCTCGTTCAGCGTAGAGTATCTGCGCTGGCGCGTACGCCGCGGCCAGCCCCCGCCTCGGGAGCTCACATGCGCCGTGCGGCGCTGGCCGGCTCGCGCTCCTGGTCGGGGGGCGAGCCCCCGCCGTAGCCGGCTCAGCCACATCAAGAGGTTCCGCATCGCGCAGGCCATAAACAGTTGGAACTGCGCCGCCGCCTGCCCCGCCCGCCGCGCCCGCCGGCACCCCTGGTAGCGCACCAGAAACGCAATCACCGGCTCGACCTGCCAGCGCCCGTGCAGCAGTGCCCGTCCTACCGCCGTCTGGTTGAAGTCCAGGGCCTGGCGAAGATACACGTGATCGTCACTGATGAACACGCTCCGGTGGCCATTCGGGCTCGCCTCTGTGTCGCGACAGCGCTGCCAGCACGGGCATCCCCGGCATTGGGAAGCCAGAAAGCGGAAGCTGACCCCATCGCCATCGCCGTGGCGGTAAGCCCTGGTCGAGACCACCCCATTGGGACACCTACCGCCGAACCAGCGCACGAGCAGGTTGGAGGAGAGGAGTGCTTCGAGGGCGGGGTAGGAGCAGCCCTCGGCCCAGGCGCGAACGAGCCCCATGCGCACGAACTGCTCGATGGTGAGGGTGGGGGCGGGGCGCGCTCCGCGGCGCCGCCCAGGCCCGACGGCTGTACGGGAACGCTGCGGGGGCCGCGGCAGCGCCGCCGCGGCCCCGTGGTTGTGCGCCGCCCGGCATGGATGTGTCGGCCTGACCCCGCCCCCGAACGCCGGGGCGCGGGGCGACCCGGTGCGGCCCGGGGCGACAGGGCGACCCCCACCGTAGAGACGGCCCGCCGGGCCGTCTCTACGGTGACGGGACGCCGGCCCTCGTCGTGGGGGGAACGGGGGCGGCCACGGCGCAGCGCCGGGACGACCCGGGGCGTGGGGGCGGCGCGGCGCTGCGCGGGACGACCCGTAGGGCCGAAGCATTCGCTAGCCGCGCGCGACGGGAACGGGCGCCCCCGCCGGGGCGAATGCTTCGGCCTGACCCCGCCGCGGAATGGGGCAGGGCACCGGGGCGACCCATGGCGCCGGGGCGCTTAGGGGCGAACAGCACATCCGCGCCAACGTGGCGTGTACCGCATTGGAACGCCCCCGCGCGCGGCTCTGGTCTCCCCGCTTCGACAGGCTCAGCGCAGGCTCTCCAGCGAAGCTGGAGCGGGGCCGGGGGTGAGGACCAACGCGCAACGAGAATGCGCGCCCCCACGTGGCGAATGCCTCGGCCTGACCCCGCCGTCGGGCGCCGGGACTTCGTGACCTTCGCGCCTTCAGGGTGTATGGGCCCGGTTGCGTTGCGCATGCGGTTTGCGCTCCTGAGGGCCTTGTTATACCAATTACCGTTGATGATGCCGCATTGCTTGAAGCGGTTTGAGTCGTTGTGCTGCCCAGGGTGGCAATCCACAATCCAAAATCTAAAATGGTATTAGCCTTATTCCAATCATAACCACTTCTTCACCTCTTATTGAAATTAAGTTAAAACGCACATTCTATCCTTTTACGTGGTGAGTCTAAAAACTCTGCGTATGCACCGGGCTGGAAAAGCAGGTTTCTGGGAAAGTTTTCCCCTTCCAGACAGGTCTATCCAGCAGGAATGCGCTGCGGCAGGCTTACCGTAAGTGGAGCAACGTTGTTTCTCCACTCCTCCTCATTGGACGGTTCCCTATCCCGGGATCAGTGCCGGCGGACATTCTCCCGCATAACACCCCCTCCCGTCTGGCAACTGCAACCTCGTGGCCGATCCCCGGAAACGCCGCAGGAGATCCGAGCGCCTCGCTCCTGCGCGATCACCGTGGCAAGTCACGAGACAGTCGTTCACGGTGCGTCATTTCTGCGTGCGCCTTTCAGGCAACCCCGACAGCCTGAGTGCCGTGCGGAGCTTGTTGCAATCCGTCTTTGACTGCTCTGATGAACACGCTGCAACAGGTTCAGGCAATTAAGAACGGACGTCGAGCGTATCGCAGCCCGTCGCGTCCCGAGCAGGAAGGCTCTGGCGCCTGGTTCAAGGTGCTCACACGCCGGAAGCAACGAAAGGATCAGTGCTGTTATGGGTATCCAGAAGCGCATCCTCAGTCTGGCCGCTGTCGGACTCCTGATCGTCGCGACCGTCTCGGCAACGGTCGCCAGTACGGTTGTTCCAGAACTTCGCGAGCAAAGGCGTACCGGTAACGTCATTTTCATTCACCCCGACGGCTCCGGCATTAACCACTGGGGGGCGGCCCGCACGTTCTGGTATGGTCCTGATGCGTTCAGCCCCTGGGACATGCTGCCCGAAATGGCGGCCTATCGCGGCCATATGGCCGATATTCTGACCGGCACGTCGAATGGCGGTGCGACCACCCACGCCTTCGGCTACAAGGTTGAGGGCCTGGGCTCGTTTGGCAAGGACGGCGATGGTGCTGCGGCGCGCAGCATCCTGGCTCTCTCCGGCTATCCCGGTAGCATTCTGCGCGAGGCGATCAACAATGGGCATCCCGTGGCGCTGGTTAACGACGGTGATGCCGCTGAGCCTGGCACCGCCGCCTTTGTCTCCGAGGTCGGCAACCGGAACCTGGACAATGAGATCGTGCGCCAGTTCATTGATGGTCGTCCGGGCTTCGAGGGCGAGGCGCCGCCGCACATTATGCTGAGCGGCGGCGAGGCCTTCTTCCTGCCGCGCGGTACGCCGCAGTGCACCCCCGATACTGTGACCCTCGATTGTGCCGTGCACGTCGATCCGATCACCGGCGCCGGTCCCAGCCGCGAGGACGGCCGTAATCTGTTGAAGGAGTTCGAGGCTAGAGGCTACGTGATCGTGCGCACTCGCGCCGAGTTCGAGGCTCTGCGCGAACGGGTGCAGAGCGACCGCCAGTACGCGCCCCTGGTGCTCGGCCTCTTCGCTGCCGATGACATTTTCAACGATGTGCCGGAGGAGCGCCTGATCAGCGCCGGCCTGATCGATCCCTCCATCCCCGCCGACGCAAAGGGCACCAACCTGATCCTCTTCGGCAGCGCTCCCGGTACCCTCGGCTACAATCCTCCCACCGCGAGCGAAATGATGGCCCTGGCTCTGACCATCATTGAGCGTTGTGCGCGACAGGCCGGCAAGCCGTTTATGATGGTCGTTGAAACGGAGAGCGTCGATAACTTCGGCAATAACAACAACGCAATTGGCACGCTCACCGGTCTGAAGCACGCCAACGAGGTGATCGCTCTGGCGCAGCAGTTCCAGGATCGCCGACGCAACACGATGATTCTCACGGCCGCCGATAGTGACGCAAGTGGGATGCAGATCGGCGCCGTCAGGCCGGATCAGAATGTTACGACGTACAACGCTAATCCAACCGGGGTCAGCGCCCAGAACGTTGCGGCGCCGCTGGACGGCCGGTACGGCCGGGGCACCGCTCCGTTCCTGTCTGAACCTAATGCCTATGGTCAGCCGATGGCCTTCGCGGTGAGCTGGGTGGGCACGCCCGATGTGATGGGGGGCATCGTTGCCCGTGCCCAGGGCCTGAACGCGGTCGAGCTGCGCCGGACCTTCAGCGGCCGCTTCGATAACACCGACGTCTATCGCCTGATGTACCTGACCCTGTTCGGGCGCGCCCTGCCCTCCGCAGTTGGTCAGACCGCGCCGAGCCGCTGATCTGCGCGCCGATACGCCTTCTACGGGGTACAGGCAAAGCTGACCCCCAATCCCCTGCTCCTTCTGTGCAGCGCCGGTCCGGGAGGGTATAGCCCTCCCGGACCGTTTGCGTCATACCCCCGTGCGGCGCAGCCGCACACGGACAGCATGAACACAGGTAACACAGGTAACACAGGTTTTTTTTTGAGAGGGCGTAGAGGCGCGGCGCCGCCGCGCCTCTACGCCCAAACCCTCCCCACAGGCAGGGTGTGAGGAAACCCGGGTTCCCCATATTTTCACAGTAACTACATTGATTAACTATAAATACTAGTAAAGCCTTGATCCTTATACCCATATGGACTATCGTTACATGCCACTATCAGGCTATTTGCAGCGCCGCCTCTTCTTGTGTACACTGATTGTAGGAATTTGCGCCTCGAAAACACGCAATACAGCAGCGAAGGTCGGCCTTGCAGCCGTGTATCGTCTCTTCACGGAGCTAGTGGTTTGTCAACCAGGTTGTGATGGATAGTTTTTTGCGGGGAGGGCTTCGCCCTCCCACGCCCCCTCCCGCCACGTTCATCACAATTATCGTGGCAGACCACTAGTCTTGCAACGGGACTTTTGCTTCTGGGGATTACGGAGGAGCGAAGTTTCCCTGTAATCCCCTTTACAGTGCGGTGTGACGCAGCCGCGCCGTCTTGCCAGGGGCTGCCGGCCCCCCAAACGCCCGTCAGGACCGAGGTTGATTGGAGTACGAACTCAGAGTGAAACATGTATGGCTAGCATCCTCATCGCCGAAGACAACGCCACGATTTTCAAACTGATCAGTTTTCGTCTCGAAAAAATGGGCCATGAGACGATCTGGGCTCAGGACCGTGAGCAGGCTCTGGTCGCTATGCGTCAGTATCAGCCCGATCTGGTGCTGCTCGATGTGCTGATGCCAGTTTACGATGGATTTCAGGTGCTTAAACAGGCCAGAGCCGATCCAGCGCTCAAAGACATCCCGATAATTATATTAACGGCGCTCGCGCATGAGAAAGACATCGTCACCAGTCTGAGCAACGGCGCAGACGATTATGTGGTCAAGCCGTTCAGCTTCGCGGAGGTGCTTGCGCGTGTGAATGCCGCGCTGAGCCGGCGCGGGGCCCGGGTGCCTGCGGCCTGAGGGTTGGGCGATGTCTGTCTCATTCATCCTCAGCATCATTGTCGTGTGCCTGATCTTGATCATCGGGATGATCATCTTTGTCATCCTTGAGCGGCTGATGCTGAAGTTGGTGAGTGCATACAACCAGACACGAATTGCCTTCTTCGAAGATCTCGTATTGCAGGCGCTGTTTGACCTGGAGGGTGGGCAGCGCCTGCACGCGATCGCGCGCTGTGTCTATGCACGCTGGCGGTGTGGAAGGCCTGGCCTGCGCCGCTTCGATATCTGGTCGCTCGATCGCAGCCTGCTCGAGACCGCCGCTGAGTTGCGCGGGTCGGATCGTCAGATTCTCGTGGCTGTTTTTGAGGATGCCGGTGGCCTTGCGCGTGAGTTGCGCAACCTTCGCGCCCTCTGGTGGCACAAACGGCTCGCTGCCGTCCATAAGCTGCGCATCATGCACAGCCGCCGCGCCGTGCCAGACTTGATCAGGGCGCTCAACGACCGTAATCGAACCGTGCGTAATGCCGCCTTGCGGGCGCTGGGCGAACTCGGCGATGAGCGCGCCTTCCCCTTCCTGTTGAAGGCCCTGGAAGACCAGACCCGCTGGTCAACCTTGTGGGCCGCCCATAGTGTGCTGGCTGCGGGACCCGCTATTGTGCCCCCTATGCATGAGCGCCTTACGAGCCTGCGTGATCCGCAGCTCCGCGCCCTCTATCTGTGTCTCGTTAGCCTGCTCGGCGATCCTTCGGCGACCGATCAACTGTTCACTGGCTTGCAGATGCTGAGCGAACGCGCGCACGGTCTTTCGTAGTCTGGTGTGGCTGGTATGCTCGCGTGGGATCCCGGCACGCTCCTGCTCCCGGTGGCTGAGGGGTTCATCCTGGCTTATTTCCTGCTGCTGCAGGGCAGTTATCTGATCTTGCTGCTGATCTCCTATGTGTCGGTGCTGCGCTATCGCCACGCGGTAGCCTGTGAGCACTGGCGCAGCATTATCCAGTCACCGCTCACCCTCCCCATTTCAATCATTGCGCCGGCCTATAACGAAGAGCGGACGATCATCGAGAGCGTGCGCTCGTTGCTATCCCTGGAGTATCCAGAATTCGAAGTGATTGTGGTGAATGATGGCTCACGCGATGCCACCCTGCTCACCCTGATCGAGCACTTTGAGCTGACCCCGATACCGGTCACTATCGAGTATGCCATCCCCTGCCGGCCCATCCGTCACGTCTATCGCTCGAGCAAGTATCCCCGGCTCGTCGTCCTCGACAAGGAGAATGGCGGCAAGGCCGATGCGCTGAATGCCGGTATCATTATGGCCTCCCACTCCCTGTTTTGCGCCATTGACGCCGACTCGCTGCTGGAAGGGAATGCCCTGCTGCGGATTACGCGGCTGTTTCTCGAACAGCCGGATACCGTCGCGGTCGGCGGCGTGATACGGATCGCAAATGGCTGCCGGGTTGAGCGTGGGCAAGTAACGGAAGTTGGACTGCCCGGCAACCCTCTGGCCATCTTTCAGAGTGTGGAGTACTTGCGCGCTTTTCTCTTCGGGCGTGTCGGCTGGAGCGCCCTTGGCGCCCTGCTGATCATCTCAGGGGCCTTTGGCGTCTTCAGGCGCCAGGTGGTGCTCGACGTCGGCGGCTATCGCCACGACACGGTCGGCGAAGATTTTGAACTGGTGGTGCGGATGCACCGGCGCCTTCGTGACCGCAAGATCCGCTACCGCATCGTGTTTCTACCCGACCCGGTATGCTGGACCGAGGCGCCGGAGACGTTGCGCACGCTCGGAAGGCAGCGCAACCGCTGGCAGCGCGGGTTGATCGATACACTGAAGATCCACCGGCGCATGTGTTTGAACCCGCGCTACGGACGGATCGGCCTGCTCGCAATGCCCTATTTTGTCCTTATTGAACTGCTCGGCCCGCTCATTGAACTCTCTGGCTACCTGTTCGTCATCGTCGGTTTTTGCTTGAACCTGATCAATCTGCCCTTCTTGTTGCTCTTTCTGACCCTTGCTATTCTCATAGGGACCGTTCTATCGGTGGCTTCTGTTGTTCTCGATGAAATCGCCTACCGGTGGTTTCCCAGGCTCAGCCAGGTGCTGACGCTCATCGTGTTCGGCCTGGCCGAGCATTTCGGCTATCGGCAGCTAACCGTCTGGTGGCGGGTCAGGGCCTTCCTGGATTACTGGCGAGGAAACAAGAGCTGGGGAGCGATGGAGCGAAAAGGGTTTACACGTCCGCGCGCATAGGTGGGCCGGGAGGAGGTGAACATCGGAGAACCCGGCTTCCCTATGCCCCTCCCGGTGCGGCAGGTTTGGGCGGAGAGGCGCAGCCGCGCCTCTCCTTTTCGCATCTTGTCGTGATGCGGCGCAGCCGCGTGGGCGGCTGGTGTGAACAGATGGGGAAACCGGGTTTCCCCATCCCCCTGCCTGTGGGGGCGGCAAGCCCTTCCCTTCAGGAGGGTTTGGGAGGGCGCAGCCCTCCCGGGAAACAACCCGCCAGCGGGGAGGGTCTGGGAGGGCGCAGCCCTCCCAGAAACAAGCCCCCAGGGGGGGTGTTGGGAGGGCGCAGCCCTCCCAGAAACAAGCCCCGGCGGGGAGGGTTTGGGAGGGCGCAGCCCTCCCGGGAAACAACCCGCCAGCGGGGAGGGTCTGGGAGGGCGCAGCCTCCCAGAAACAAGCCCCCAGGGGGGTGTTGGGAGGGCGCAGCCCTCCCAGAAACAAGCCCCGGCGGGGAGGGTTTGGGAGGGCGCAGCCCTCCCAAGAACAATTAATATGTTCATTCCGGCATTGTGCGCCATGCGCATGAGCGTCTAAGAAAAAAACCAGCAAACCCTCGTTAATGTGGGCATACAGATCCATACGTAACCCCGATCAGGGCAGCACGGCGCAGGCAGGCCGTTGCTCGTCGCGCATCGGCACGACCGAACGCACGCCCGATATCTGCTCCTGGAGGGATCATGGTCTGCTACCACGCGCAATTGATCGACCTGTTTGTGCCGCTGCTGTTGCACGACGATCCGCGTGTGCAACAGCAGAGCGCGGTGATCCTCTACAGCAGCTATGGCGACGATGCGATGCAGCGCCTGCGGACTATGCTGGCCCGTGGCGATGCTGAAGAGCGCCAGCGGGCGCGTGTGGCCCAGCAGGTCCTGGCGCGCCACGTACCGCGGGCCGACGCCGGGCCACTGCCCGGCTCGGGGTTGCAGGTGGCCTGCCTGGGTGTGTTGCGGGTCTGGGTGGAGGGTACGCCTATCCTGGTTCAGATGGCAGAGCGCGACCGGGGCCGGGCGGGGAGTCACAAGCTCCGCGCGGTACTGGCGGCGTTGATCCACGCCGGGGGGCGTGGGATCAGCCGCGAGGCACTGGTGGCGACGATCTGGGGCCAGGCGAGCGGCGCAAGCGGGCTGACGCGCAGCCTCAGTTCCCTGCGCGCGCTGATCGTCGAGGCCGGCGGCGAAGAACTGGCCGATGCCGCCCTGGTGATCGACGAGGATCGGTGCTTGCTCCACCCCGACTATGTGCAGAGCGATGTGGAAACCTTTCAGCGGCTCTGCACCCTCGCGGTGCAGATTGAGGAGCAGGAGGGGCTGGCAACGGCGGCGCCCCTCTATGCCCAGGCGCTTGAATTGTACCGCGGCCCGTATATGGCCGATGTCTCAGGCGCCTGGAGCGCCTTGATCGAGCAACGTAACCTCCTGGCCGGCGATTTCTTGAACCTCGTCGAACGCCTGGCCGAGCACGCCTTTACCGAACGCCGCTACCACGAATGCGTCCGCCTCTGTGACCTGGCCCTGGCGGAGGACCCCGCCGCAGATGATCTGACCGTCTGGCTGCTGCGCGCGTATGCCGGACTGGGATACACTGCCGAGCTGGAGCACGCCTTCCAGCACTACCTGCGGGCTGCCCGCATTGATCCCCGGGCCGCCAACGACCCTGTGGTGCGCGTCTACACGCAGTTGCGGCGCGAACGCGCGGTGGGCTAGCGCCTTCGCTGTATTTCATGCCGGGGCGCGGAGAGAGGAGGGGCAAACCATCGCTTGCCCCTCCTCTCTCCGCGCTCTGCCTTTGTGTGATGGTAAAGAGATTCTCCCGGGAGGGCGCAGCCCTCCCAATCCCTCCCGATAGGGAGGGGCGTGGGGAAACCCGGTTTCCCCAACCTTCAACCGCCTGAAGGGCTACGCTCTCCCAAACCCTCTCCTCAGGGAGGGGAATGGGGAAACCCGGTTTCCCCATTCCCCAACCGCGATTGGGGGCAGCTGGCGCCCCCCAGGCAGGGGTATGGGGAAACCCGGTTTCCCCGTATGTTCATCTCAGGCTCCGTACGCGGGGCGCACAACGCCACGATGAACATGGGGTATCTTTGGGAGGGCTACCCCCTCCCTGGCCCTCCCCCGCTGGGGGAGGGAACCGGGCTCCTCCCCTCAGGGAGGGGGTTGGGGAAACCGGGTTTCCCTATGTCCCAACCTCCGTTGGGAGCGGCTGGCGCCCCCACAGGCAGGGGTATGGGGAAACCCGGTTTCCCCATATTTTCACATCAGTGCTGGCAACTAACAAAGCAGGGGTTGTAGTACTGATTCGGAGAAATAAAGCTCCTGCACGCCTCTTTCAAAGCATATTTATCATTGTAGTACTAACAGAAATAACTAGATTACGAGAAGATTACAACGAAAAATATCAATTTCTGGTAACAAATCGGTAATACACAATCGCTACCTTATAAACGAAATTAAATAACGACGCTACGCTCCCTTCCGAACCGTCTTTCTACTACATCCAATCCCAGTGACGAGGAGGAGCCTGTGGTCTCGACGACCCTTCACCGCTATCCGCCCCTGTCCAACGCGATCGAGGATGCCCTCGCACCTGTCCACACGACGGTCCTGATCCCCGTCTACAACGAAGAAGCGGCCCTGCCTCGTGTGCTCGAGGATGTGCTCGCCAGCATCGGTCCGGGCTACGAGATCCTGGTCATTGACGATGGTTCCAGTGATGGCACTGTTGCCATCGCTCGGAGTTACCCCTGTCAGGTCATCAGCCACGCCACAAATCGTGGCAAGGGCGCCGCGATGAAGACCGGTCTTGCCCATGCCCGTGGCGAGAAGGTCGTGTTCATTGATGGCGATGCCACCTACCCTGCCAGTGCCATTCCCGAGATCTCCCGCCAGCTCGACCGCTACGATGTGGTGCGTTGCGTGCGCCACACGGGGCGCGACAAGATCCCGCTCGTTAACCGGCTGGGGAACCTGTTCTTCGATCACCTGATCCGAAGCGTGCATCAGGTCGAGGGCAATGATATGCTCAGCGGCCTCTACGGGTTGCATCGGCGTCATCTGCTGGCGATGCAACTCGAAGCCGACGGCTTCGATATCGAGACGGAGATTATGGTCAAAGCCGGCATGCTGGCCCTCTCCACCCACAGCATGCCCATCCAGTACCACGAGCGCCTCGGCGAGAAGAAGCTGAAGCCGTTACGCGACGGTTGGGCCATTCTCCTGCGCGTGCTGCGATTGACGGCGATCTTTAATCCCTTCGCTACCTATATTGTGCCCGGGCTGATGCTCTGGCTGATTGCCCTGGCGGCACTGCTTGTCCTGCACTCCCCACTGCCTGGCGCTGTCGGCAGCGGGCCAGGCCCCCACGCTGTAATCGTTAGCGCTATGGCCTTTCTCACCGGCTTCCAGTTGTTGATGCTGGGCGGAGTGGTGCATCTGTACACCACCCGGCACGGTATGCGCCGGCCCAATCGGGTTCTTGAATTGCTGACCCGTCCGTCGCTGCGGCTCATTACCTACGGGTGCGCCGGGCTGCTCGTTCTTGTCGGCGGTCTCTGGACGCTCGGCCTCGTCGGGGCGTGGGTCCAGGGCGGGCTGGCGGCGTTCCGGTCCGGTGAGGCGTTGGTCGTCGCGCTGGCGATGGTGGTTGGTGGCACGAAGCTTTTCGCCACGACCCTGCTCATGGCCTTGTTTGCCTCCACGACCGCAGGCAACCGGGACGCCCGGGATTGCCGGGGCGCTGGTATCCACGTTCCGAGCGCTGAGCCGGGTCATTCGATGCTTTGAAGACAGTACGTGTTCACTCTTGGGGTAAGGCGTCACCCCGGGAGCGCAGGCGTCCCGCCCGCAAGGGCCTGGATGCGGGCAAGATGCCCGCGCTCCCAGGAGAAGTGTGAACACGTACGAAGACAGGAGGTTTGCCGTGGCGTCACTACCGGATCTGTCGGTCTCGGTCATCATTTGCGCTTACACCGAGGCCCGCTGGGATGATCTCTGCGCCGCCGTTGCCACGCTGTGGACCCAGCAGGCTCCGCCTTACGAGGTCATTGTTGTCGTGGATCACAACCCGGCGCTCCTGGAGCGGGCCAGAAATGCGCCGGAGTTGCAGGGCGCGCAGGTGCTCGCCAACAGCGGCCCCCGCGGACTCTCGGGTGCCAGGAACGCCGGTGTGGCGCACGCCCGCGGCGCGATCCTTGCCTTTCTTGATGACGATGCCATCCCTGAGCCGGACTGGCTGGCTCAACTCCTTCAGGCCTTCCACGATGCGCGTGTGATTGCCGCCGGCGGGGCGATTGAGCCACTCTGGCCCGGCACGCGGCCAGAATGGTTCCCGGAGGAGTTCGACTGGGTGGTCGGCTGTACCTACCGGGGTGTGCCGACCGCCCCAACCCCGGTCCAGCGCCTCATTGGATGCAATATGTCGTTCCGGCGCGAAGCCTTTGAACTGGCGGGCTATTTCCGCAGTGAGATCGGACAGGTGGGCAATGATCTCATGCGTAGTGACGACACTGAGTTCACAATTCGCCTCTGGCAGCGTTGCAGCGATCGTATCTTGCTGTTCGTTCCCCAGGCCCGGGTGCGCCATCGGGTCACCGAGGGCCGCGCGAGCTGGCGGTACTTTCGCTCGCGCTGCTATGCCGAGGGGTTCTCCAAGGCTCAGATGGCCCGGCTGGTCGGCTCGCGTGACGCGCTTGCCGCCGAGCGCAGCTATGTGGCGCGAACGCTGCCGGCCGGCGTGGCGCGCGGCCTGGTGGAGACCGTCAGCGGGCGCGATGTCGGCGGGATCCGGCGCGCGGGCGCCATCCTGGCCGGCCTTGCCATTACCGGCTTCGGCTATGTGACCGGCACCCTGGTGGGCCGCCTCGACACGCAGCGCCGCCGGGGTCTCAGCCGCTACCTGCTCCCGCGAGGCGCCCAATGAAGATCCTCCAGGTTACGTCAGGCTATTACCCCGACCTCGGCGGGATCGAGGGCCATATCCAACCGCTGAGCGAGGCGCTCGTCCAGCGCGGGCATCAGGTGACGGTGCTGGCGGAGAGCCGGCAGCCGGGGCGGGCGCCAGTGGAATGGATCGGGGGGGTCGAAGTGCGCCGGTTTCCCGTCGTTGGTCGTGGAGTGTATCGCTACCCGTCGGGGATGCTGGGCTACCTGCGCGCGCGCGCTAGCGCCTTCGACGTGGTGCATGCCCACAATTACCATGCCCTGCCCCTCGCGCTGGCCTGTCTCGCGCGCCGGGCGCCGCTGGTCCTCTCGCTGTACTACCACGGTCGCGGGCACTCTCGGCTGACCAACCTGTTGCACCGGGTCTACGCGCCGGCCACCAGGTCGCTCATCCGGCGCGCTGATGCGATCGTGTGCCCCTCGGAGGCTGAGGCGGCCCTGGTTCTGCGGACGTTTGGCGTTGACCCGCGCATGGTTAGCGTTGTGCCCACCATCGTTGCGCTGGCCGATGAGGCGTATGCCGGTGTGGAGATGCCTCCCCGCGGGGAACTGCGGGCGCCCGCTTGTCTGCTCAGCGTCGGGCGTATGCAGCCGCACAAGCGCATGGATCGACTGATTGCGATGCTCCCACGGCTCCCGGCCAGCTACACGCTAACTCTGGTCGGTGATGGGCCTGAACGCGAGCGCCTGGAGCAGCTTGCCGATGGATACGGGGTGCGGTCCAGGGTGCATATGGCCGGCCGGGTGAGCGAGGATGACTTGCGCGCCTGGTACCGCCGCGCGGGGGTGCTGGTGTCACTCTCGGAAGCCGAGTCGTTTGGACGCACCATCGTCGAGGGCCTGGCCCTGGGCTGTCGGGTGGTGTGCAGCGACATTCCGGCTCACCGTGAGTTTGCCCGGCGCTACCCCGAACAGGTGACGCTGGTTCCAATGGAAGCTGATGCCGGGCGACTTGCGGCGCTTGTTGACGCAATCGCCCGACGGGAGGCGCCTGCCCGGCCCGACCTGCGCCCGTACACGCGATCGGCGATTACCGGCGCGATGCTGGCGATCTACGCCGCGCTACAGCAAGGCGCCGCCTTGCGCGAGCCGGACGTGCAGGGTGAATGCGACTTCAGCCATCCATGCGGCTGCGCCCCACAATGCCCGAATGAACGTACCTGTTCCTGAGAGGGCTGCGCCCTCCCGGATCCTCCCCACAGGGAGGGGCGTGGGGAAAACCGGTTTCCCCACATGTTCATAGCAGGAGACTTTATGCGCGCCATTATCTTGAACACGTATAGCTGGCTCAACAAGGGCGACGCGGCGATCGTGCTCGGCACGGTGCAGGCGGTGCGCGCCGTTGTGCCCGGGGCTGCCATCGCGGTTGTCTCGTTAACGCCGGAGCTTGATCGACCTCATTACGCCGCCGAGAACCTGGACGTCGTGGCAGGTCCCTTCGAGCTGTTCTACGCGGCGCGCGGCCCGGCGTGGGCGCGCGCCGGGCGCTTTGCGGGCGCGTACCTGGCTTTGCTCGGCGCGCTGCTTGCCGGGCGCCTCTCGCGCCGGCCGATCCCGCGCCGGTTGCCCGCCGGGCTGCGCGATCTGGCACAGGCCATCGCCGAGGCCGATGTGGCAATCAGTTGCGGGGGAGGCTTCTGGCAGGATAGCTGGGGGCCAGGGGTGCTCATCCACGTGGCTCAGGTACTGGCGGCCCTGGTGGCCGGCGTCCCGGTCGTCTGTCTCGGGCAGAGCGTTGGCCCGTTCCGCAGCCCTCGCCTCCGCGCGCTGGTGGGCCAGGTGCTCCGCCGGGCCGACGCGGTGGTGATCCGTGAGAGCGAGTCGCTGGCAACTATCCAGACCATGCGCATCGCCCCTGAGCGGCTCCATCTGGGCACCGATATGGCCTTTGCCCTCGACCGCGAGGGTCCTGCCCATCGGGTTGCGGCGCTGCGCGCGGGCCGCCTGCGGGTTGGGGTCACCGCGCGCACCTGGTCGTTCCCCCATTCGCTGGATCGCCAGGCGGCGCAGCGGCACTACGAGGATGCGCTGGTAGAGGCGCTGAAGCACCTGCTTGCCGTCCACGACGCCGAGATTGTCTTTCTGCCCCAGGTTATCGGCCCCGGCGCCGATGATGATCGCCTCGTGGAGCGGCGCCTGGCCGCGCGGCTGCAGCGCCCTGAGCGGGTGCAGGTGCTGGAGGACAACCTGGCGCCCTCCGAGCTGATCCGCCTGATTGGCGGGATGGACATGCTGCTGGCTACGCGCTTTCACTCGGCCATCTTTGCCATGCTTGCCCGGGTGCCTGTGGTTGCAATCGCCTATGAACACAAGACCACCGGCATTATGCGGCGCATGGAACTGGGCCAGTGGATCGTCCCTATCGAGACGGTGAGCGGGCCGCGGTTGATCGAACTGATCGAAGCGCTGCTGGCACAGCGTGAGATGGTCGTTGCCACGCTGAATGTCCGGGTTGCGCAGGAGCGCGCGCAGGCGCTGGCCAGCGCCGCCATCTGCCGGCGCGTCGCCCGACGGCCCGCCGTGGTGGGCCAGGAGACGGTGGTGGTTGAGTGAGTCGTGTTGAAGAAAGGAGATGCTATGAGCGTTCACGCTCCAATCGAACACCGGCGAACAGTGTTGCATGAGGACTTGATCTCCAGTGGCGCGTGGCTGCGCGGCTGGCGTCCGCCGGTCTATGCCATCAGCCTGGCCCTGTTTTTCCTGGGCCTGGGCGTGCTGGCCCACGCTTACCTGGTCGAAGCCAGTAGCCCCGCGGCCTATGGCTGGTTCTGGGCCGGGTTGGGCTTGAGCACTAGCGGGGCGATCATCGCTGGTATGGCGCCTACCAGCACCACCGCGCAGCGTCTGGCTATGCTCGCGCTGCTGGGCGGTGCGCTCTACCTCCCCACCTTTCTGCGCAGCCCGGCCTATCCGATCTTTGCCGATGAGCTGTACCACTACCAGGCCCTGACGCTCATGCGCGAGCAGGGCCTGCGCGAGGTGGATCTTACGTTCTTTACCGTTCCGCGAGATTATCCGGGCCTGGCGCTCCTCGGGTTGCACGTGGTTAGCATCCCTGGCCTGCCTTCGGAATGGGCGGTGCGGCTCGTGCCGTTGCTAGTGCACCTCACCATGCCACTGCTCGCCTGTGCCGCGCTGGCGACCCTGGGCGTGCCGGAGCGTCTGGCCTTCCTGGGTGGCCTGCTCTACATGGCCAACCGGAGTTTCTTCTTCTTCCACAGCGTCTTCAGCTATGAGACCCTGGGCACCCTGCTGTTCCTGGTGCTGGCGCTCCTCAGCCTGAACTTGCTGCGGAAGGATGCACCGCGGGCATGGCCCTTTCACCTGCTGCTGCTGCCGGTGATTGCAGCGCTGAGCATCACCCACCATTTCAGCAGCCTGATCAGCCTGGCCTGGCTGCTCGGGTGTGCGGTGGTCACGTGGGCGCTGCGGCACGACCAGCGGCGCCTCTTTGGCGCGCTGGTTCTCTTTGCCGTCATCGTCAGCCTGTCCTGGCTTGTCTTCCAGTCCGATCGGGGCATTCAGTACGTGGCCCTGACCATCATCAATCGAACGGCGGCGTTCTTCAACGGCATGCAGACGGCGCTGAGCCTGCCGGCGTCTGCACCGGGCGGCGAGGCCTTGCGGCTGCGACCCCTCTTTGCCCACTCGCCGCTGCCACCGGCCGAGCGCCTGTTCGCCTACCTCTACCCCGCTCTGATCGCCGCGTTGATGCTAACGGGCCTGGCGCGGGCAGCGCGCTTCTTCCGCGCCAGGCGCGGCCAGGATCTCACCCCGTATGCCGGCGTCATGGTCCTGGGGATCTTCGGCCCGCTGCTGTGGCTTCTCTCCACGCCGCTGGTGCTGACGGTCAATCAGGACGCGGCCTATCGCTCCTGGCCGTTCCTCTTCCTGGGAGTGGCCCTGTACGCGATCATCGCCCTCTACGGCGTTGATGCCCGGGCCGCTCGCCCGCGCCTGCCCCGGCAATTGATGGCGTTCTGCATCGCCGCGCCGCTGCTGATCGGTGGGATCGTGCTCGGTGACAACCAGGCAGGGCGCTTCTACACCCACCAGATCTTCGCCGCCTCCGGACCAGAAGCCGTCACCGATGATCTGGTCGCGGCGGCGCGCTGGTTGGAAGCGCAGTACGGACCTCGCCACCGCGTCGCGGGTGACCGGGCCAGTCAGGTTGCATTTGGCACCTTCGGCAACCAGATGACGCGCATCTGGGGTGTCGGTCACCTGTACTACTACGATGACCCTGGCGGCGCGATCTGGTTCCTGAACGAGCATACCATTGACTTCGTCAGCGTCGATCGGCGGGTATCGCGCTACCTGCCGCGCTACACCACCTATTTCGGCGACGCTGATCCCTTCAGTGTACAGCGACCGACCCGGCCAGTGCCGGTTGAGCGTCTGGAGAAGTTCGACCGCATTCCCCATCTGCAACGCATCTACGATAACGGCGACATCATTCTCTATCGAAAGGTGGCAACCCGATGAACACGCTCCTTTCTCGCCGGCCCGGACCGCTGTTTGTTCCCGCTCTGGTCGGAGTGATCGCCACGCTGGCGCTGCTGATGGCGGTGGGCAATGTGCAGGCGCTGGCGCTGCGCGCGCCGTTGGGATTGGCGCTGGCATGCTTTGCGCCTGGCTATGCTGTGCTCTTCGCTCTTTTCCCGCAGGAGGCCGATCGCTTGCAACAGGCAGCCTTGAGCATCCCATTGAGTCTGGTACTGGGCATCCTGCTGGGCGCCTGCATCGATCTCGCGGGCCTGCCCTTCGCCGGTGCGCTCTTTGCCGCGCTGAGCTGGGCGATTACCATAGTGGGGCTGGCTATTGGCGCCTGGCGCCTGCAGCAATCGGGCGCGGCAAGCAGCCTGTTCCGCCCCGCTCCGGCTGGCGCAGCCCCGGCGCAGTGGACAAGCCGGCTGCTGCCCGGCGCGCTTGCCGCACTGCTGGTGCTTGCCCTCGCCGGATGGGCCGGCTCAAGCGTGTACCGGGCCTCGCAGGTAGAAACCAAACCCTTCACCACCCTGGCAGTTGAGCCGGCAAGCGTTGATGGCCCGGCGCAGGTGATGGTGATCGCCAACCACGAGCACACCCCGGTCGCCTACCGCCTCGAGGTGCGCGTGCCTGACGGCAGCGTGATCGGCGCGTGGTCAGGCATTTTAACCCCCGGCCAGACCCAGCGCGTGCCCTTGCCTGAAGACCTGGACCTGAAACCGAGCCGCCGGGCGGAGGTGCTGCTATTCCGCGATCAGGAGACTGAACCGTACCGGACGGTGCACCTGGTGGGGCGATAGGGACAATCAGGTGCGCCGGGCCCCGGTCCAGGCTGCCGGGATGCAAACGAGTTCGTTGAAGGGCGGAACGCTCTAAACCCTCCCGTCGGGCAGGAGGTTGGGGAAACCCGATTTCCTCGTATTCATAGCAGTGGCGCGCCGGCCAGCAAAGAAACGAAGAACGAACGCCATGCACATCAATGCCAGAGCCTCAATGACCCGGATCATCGCCAACTTGCGTTCGCCGCTGTACCTCAACGGCTACGCGCTTATGGTCAGCGCCGTGGCTATGTCCGGTCTCGGCTTCGTCTTCTGGGTACTGGCGGCTCGCCTGTACGCGCCAGCGGTGGTCGGCGCCAGTTCGGCGCTGGTCTCCCTGATGATGTTCCTGGCAGGGATCGCCCAGTTTAACCTGCGCGGCGCGCTGATCCGCTTCGTGCCGCTGGCCGGCGCCGGGGCGCGCGGGCTGATCCTCGGCGCCTACGCGGCGAGCCTCGGCGCCAGTCTGCTCTGTGGGGGCGGAGTGCTACTCCTCGCCGGCCGGTGGCTGCCCGAGGCCGCCGCGTCCTTTGCGCAGCCCGCCTTTGCCGCCTGGTTCATCATCTCGGTCGCGGCGCAGACAATCTTTGCGCTCCAGGATCATGTGCTGACTGGCCTGCGCCGCGCGCTCTGGGTGCCGGTAGAGAACCTGGTCTTCTCGCTAGCCAAGCTGGCCCTGCTGGTTGCCCTGGCTGGCAGCGCCTTCGAGCAGGGAATCTACTACGCCTACACCATCCCTATCCTGGCACTGGTGGTTCCTGTCAACCACCTCATTTTTACGCGCTGGCTGCCGGCCCACAGCGCCGCTTCCGGCCCGGCGGCCGAGCCGCTGACCTTCACCCGCCTGGCGCGCTTCGTTGCCGGCGACTACCTGGGGTCGCTGTTCGCCCTGATGTCCACCACCCTCATTCCGGTGCTGGTGGCGGTGGTCCTGGGGGTTGAGGCGAACGCCTACTTCTACCTGCCGTGGACGATTGCCGCGGCGCTGGAACTGCTCGCCTTGAATATGACCGCCTCGTTCACGGTGGAAGCGGCCCGCGAACGGGCGAAGCTGTTCATCTACGCCCGGCGCGTGCTGGGTCAACTGTTGATCCTGCTGGCGCTGGCGCTGAGCGTTATCCTGCCCGGCGCGCCCTTCCTGTTACAGCTCATTGGCCAGGAGTACGCCGGGGCCAGCGTCGGGTTGCTGCGCGTGCTGGCGCTCTCGAGCCTGCCGCAGGCGGTGCTGATGCTGGCGATGAGCGTGGCGCGCGTCGAGAACCGCGTGCGCACCATCGTGGTCTTGCAGGCGCTGAACTGCGGCCTGCTGCTGGCTCTGAGCGCGCTCATGCTGCCGGCGCTGGGCATTATGGCTATCGGCTGGGCGAAACTGATCGCCCAGGGCAGCCTGGCGTTGCTTCTGCTCGGCACGGCGCTGCGCCCGCTACTGGCGCGTCCGGCAAGCGTTTAGCCAGGGTTCCCCACACCCCTGGCGAAGGATCGAGGAGGGCCTGGCTCTCCCACGCGAACTCTAAAGATTGGTTTTTCCCCGGGACGGTGCAGCCCTCCCAAACCCTCCCCGCCGGGTGAGGGAACCGGGCGCCTCCCCCGCGCGGTGGGGAGACCGGGAGGGCGGCGGAACGCTCTAAACCCTCCCGCAAACAGGCTATGTTCACCTCAGGAGAACACGACCATGCATCCACTCATCTTCGACACGGGTCTCACCGGCGCGGCATCGGTCCTGGGTCTGGCCGCCACCCTCTTTCTGATCGGGCTACTGGTGCAACGCGAAGCAATCGGCAGCCTGGCGCACGCGCGCGCGCGGCGGGCGCAGGTGGCCCTGTGGGTGGCGATCGTGCCGCTGGTGGGCGTCTTTGCCCTGGTGGTGGTGACGCGCATCGCTGGCGCGCTGGCGGGCTGAGCTGGACGTCTCCCCGGCGGGCAGGGAGATGGAGAAACCCGGTTTCCCCATCTCCCAACCGGTGGTGGCGGCGCCTGGCGCCCCGGCAGAGAGGGGTGCGGTTCGACAGGCTCACCGCAAGTGGGGAAACCCGGTTTCCCCGTATGTTCACCTCAGTCATCCATGCGGCTGCGCCGCACAACGCCAGAATGAAAATACGTGTTCTTGGGAGGGCGAAGCCCTCCCAAACCCTCCCGGTGGGAGGGCTTGCCGCCCCCACGGGCAGAGGGATGAGGAAAAACCCGGTTTCCCCATCTGTTCACCTCAGTGGCTTGCGGAGGTGCAGAGAGGCGGGCTGAAGGGTCAACCGGATTCAATACACGACAAGCGACACTTGCACCATGCGCATCCTCATGCTAACCGACTTCTACCGGCCCCTGCTGGGCGGTCAGGAGCGGCACGTCGAAAACCTGTCCATCGAACTGACCAACCGGGGCCACGAGGTGGCGGTGGCCACCCTCTGGCATGCGGGCCTGGAACGCTTCGAGCGCGATCGGGGGGTGCGGATCTACCGCATCCAGGGCACCGTGCAGCGCGCCGCCGGGCTGTTTCGCCAGACCGGGCGCCGGTTCGCTCCACCCGCGCCCGATCCCGAAACGCTGTGGGCCTTACGGCAGATCATCCGGCGTGAACGGCCCCAGATCGTGCATGCCCATAGCTGGATCGTTCACTCCTTCCTCCCGCTCAAGATCTGGAGCGGGGCAAAACTGGTGGTCACCCTGCACGACTACAGCCTGCGCTGCGCCACCAAAACCCTCATGTACCGCGAGCGCCCGTGTCGCGGCCCGGCGCCTGAGCGGTGCCCGGGATGCGCCGCCACGCACTACGGCCCGCTCAAGGGGGGCGCGACCCTGGCCGCGCACCGGGCGACCCTGCCCTGGCTGGTCGCCGCAGCGGACCGCTTCATTGCTGTCAGTCGGGCCGTAGCGCAGGGCAATGGCCTGATTGACAGCGGGCGGCCCTACCGGGTGATCCCCAATTTTATCGCTGATCGCCTCGAGACCCCGGCGGAGGACCTGGCGGGCTATCTGGATCAGCTTCCGACCAGCGAGTACCTCCTCTTCGTCGGGGCGCTCAACCGGCACAAGGGCCTGCACGTGCTTCTCGACGCCTACACCCGCCTGGACAACGCGCCGCCACTGGCGCTCATCGGCATCTGGGCAGACACGGATCTGCCGCTTCCTGCCGGAGTACGCGTGTTCCAGCACTGGCCCCACGCGGCGGTCATGGGCGCCTGGCAGTGCTGCGCGATTGGCATTGTGCCCTCGATCTGGCCCGAACCCTGCCCAACGGTGGCGATGGAAGCGATGCTGGCGGGTCGCCCCCTGGTTGCCACCCACACTGGCGGCCTGCCGGACCTGGTCGCGCACGAGGAGACGGGCTTACTGGTTCCGCCGGGCGACGCGGGGGAGCTGGCGGCGGCACTGGCGCGCCTGCTCGCCGACCCGACCTTACGGCAGCGCATGGGCGCGGCGGGGCGCGAGCGCGTCAGGGCCTTTCAGGCGCGCGCGGTCATCCCGCAGATTGAAGCCCTGTACGCCGAACTCCTGGAACCGACCGGGGAGCTGGTTACCGTGAACCGCTGAGGTGAACATAGGCCGCGCTTGGGAGGGGTTTGGGAGGGCGCAGCCCTCCCGGGAGACAACCCGCCCGCGGGGAAGGTTTGGGAGGGCGCAGCCCTCCCGGGAGACAACCCGCCTGCGGGGAGGGCTTGGGAGGGCGCAGCCCTCCCGGGAAACAACCCGCCCGCGGGGAGGGTTTGGGAGGGCGCAGCCCTCCCAAGAACAATACTATGTTCATTCTGGCTTTGTGCGGCGCACCCGCATGGACGGCTGAGGTGAACATAGGCCGTGTGCGGGAGGGTTTGGAAGGGCGAAGCCCTCCCGGAAACCCCTTTTGCCTCCCGGCTTCGCGGTCTGCGAGATCTTCGTACCATCATCGAGCAAACAAGGAGAACCTGCCAATGACAACCTCATCGCTCCCCCTTGAAACGCCCCGTTCCGCTGGCGCGCTGGGGCTGGGCCTGTGGTTCTGGCTCTACCCGGCGCCCCTGGCCGCCGCCGAACTGCTGGTGGCCAGCGGGCGGCCCCTGGCCGGGCTGCTGCTCCACGCCGCCCTGGCCCTGCTCCTCATCTACCACAGCGCCCTGGGCGAGCAGGAGCACGGGCGGCGCCTGGCCCTGGCCCTGCTGCTCGTGCCCCTGCTGCGCATCGTCGCCCTGGCCACGCCGCCCGGCTTCGCGCCCCTGCTTACCCTCACCCTGGCCGGCGCCGGCATCCTCGTCGCCGCAGCGCTGAGCCTCCGCGCCCTGCGCCTGCGCCCGCGCGAGGTGGGCCTGACCCTCGGCGAGTGGTGGATGCAACTGATGGTGATGGGCTGCGGCATTGCCCTGGGCTACGCCGGGGCGGTGCTGCTGCAACCGGCCGCGCCGGTCGGGCTAACCTCCTGGCAGGCCGTCGCCGCCCTGGCCCTGGCCCTGCTGGTCTTCGCCGGCTTCGCCGAGGAGCTGATCTTCCGCGGCCTGCTGCAAACGGTGAGCGGGCCGGTGCTGGGGCGCTGGGGACCGCTGTACGTGGCGCTGATCTTTGCCGCGGTGCAGCTCGGCTTCGGCGTGCCGCTCTACGCCCTGCTCGCCTTCATCGTCGGGCTGGTCTTCGCCGGGGTGGTGCGCTTGAGCGGCTCGATTATCGGCGTGGCGCTGGCCCACGGGGTGGCCAGCATCGTGATGCTGCTGGTGATGCCCTATGCACAGGCCAACCCGACCTCGCCGGTGGCGACGGCGCTGCCGCTGGCGATGCTGATTGGCGGGGTGTGCGCGGGCATCGCCGTGGTGCTCTTCGCGCTGGCGCGCCTGGCGCCGCGGATGCCGGCAGGTGCGCCGGGGGCCGCAGCGGACGCGGCGGTAAGCGCAGGGATGGCGCCGCTTGCGGCGCGCCCGGCGGCAGCCCGGGACAGCGCGGCGGCGCCGGGCAGGCTGGCGGCGGGCAGAGGTATGGTGGTGACCGCAGCGCCTGCCAGCGCGCCCCTGTTGTCGGCGAGCCAGCTCACCCGGCTCCGCCGGGCGGCGCAGTTAACCTACGTGGACCTGGCAGCGCGAGCGGGGCTGCCAGCGCGGCTGCTGGCGGAGATCGAGCTGGGCCTGGCCCCGCTGGACCCGGAGAGCGCCCTGCGGCTGGCCGATGGGCTGGGCATTTTACCCCAGGAATTGCGCGCAGTCTGACCCCCTGCCCGGCGGGAGCGTTTGAGAGAGTGTAGCCCTTCCAGCCCTGCCTTCGGGGAGGGGGATGGGGAACCCCGGTTTCCCCATCCCCCAACCGGTGTTGGGGTCGCCCGGCGCGCCGCCGGGCAGGGGCGCGGGGAACCCCGGTTTCCCCCCGACCGGTGTTGGGGTCGCCCGGCGCGCCGCCGGGCAGGGGCGCGGGGAACTCCGCTTTCCCCACCCCCCTCCCATTCGACCCGGCTCCACCAATTCCACACCTCTGCAGTTCCCCCGTGACCCCGGCTGTGCTCAGGGCGTCTCCATAAGAAATGATAGAATGCTCCTGGGAGGGCGAAGCCCTTCCAGACCCTCCCCCGCTGGGGTTCAGGGGCGGACAGAACATCCGGGCTAACGTGGCGTATACCGCATTGGAACGCTCCCTCGCATGGCTCTGGTCTCCCCGCTTCGACAGGCTCAGCGCAGGCGCTCCAGCGAAGCTGGAGCGGGGGAGGGGGCGGGAGCCAGGCAGCGCATCCCAACGCCATAACGTCCGTCGGCGCTCATACGTTCCGTCCGCCCTTAAACCCGCTGGGGGAGGGAACCTGGTTCCTCCTCTCAGGGAGGGGAATGGGGAAACCCGGTTTCCCCGATGTTCGTATCAGGAGCAGACATGTGGCTGGCGAGCGGCTTGCGATACTCTCTGAAGGAGTCGAGCTGGACTTTGGCAACGGCGCGGGGATCTTCGATCAGCACTACCAGGTGCCCGAGGGCAGCATCCTGGGCATGATCGGTCCCTCGGGTTGTGGCAAGACCACCACCTGTCGTGTGGCCCTTGGCCTGCTGGTCCCCCAGAAGGGCCGCATCACCACCCTGGGCCGCAATCCGGCCCGCTTCCGCGCTGCCGATCGCGAACGGATCGGCTACATCCCCCAGCAGTTCGTGCTCTACCCGCGTCTGAGCGTGGCCGAGAATGCCGCCTTTGTCGCCTCGCTCTATGGGATGCCTGCCCGCCAGGTGCGCTCCCGCCTGGACGAGTTGCTCGCCTTCGTGGATCTGGGCGATGCCCGCCACCGCCTGGCCCAGAACCTCTCTGGCGGCATGCAACGCCGTCTGATGCTCGTCGGGGCGCTGATGCACGACCCGGTGCTGCTCTTCGCCGACGAGCCGACCGCCGGCATCGACCCGGTGTTGCGCGCCCGGTTCTGGGGCTACTTCCGCCAGCTCCGCGATCAGGGCCGTACCCTGGTGGTTACCACCCAGGTAGTGAGTGAGGCAGTTTACTGCGATTATGTGGCCGTGATGCGCAAGGGGCGCATTCTGGCCGTGGATACGCCAGAGAACTTGCGGCGCATGGCCCTCGGCGGCGAGATCATTGACCTGACCCTGAAGAACCCCGAAGATGTGCACCGTGCCCTGGAG
>CAKZKA010000161.1 GCA_937120965.1 uncultured Chloroflexota bacterium | reverse complement strand
CACCCGGGGCGTCCCGACGCCCGCTCCCCCGCTCCCGCTCAGAGAGAGGGGGCGTCCACCCGGGGCGTCCCGACGCCCGCTCCCCCCTCTCCCGCAAGGGAGAGGGGGGCCGGGGGGTGAGGACCAGCCCCCACAGGCAGGGGCGAGGGGAAACCCGGTTTCCCCAAAGGTTCACATCAGTGCTGGCTAAGCATCGCTGCCGTTTCGGCCAGACGGGCGGCATAGCCCCACTCGTTGTCGTACCAGGCCGCGACGGAGAGCAAGTCGCCCTGCATCTGGGTCAGAGGCAGGTCAACAATCGAGGAGTGCGGATCGCCAACGATGCGCGACGAGGCCCACTCGTCCTCCAGCACGTCCATGATACCCTTGAGCGGCGCTTCACTCGCGGCCTTGCGGAATGCGTCGTTCACCGCCTCCACCGTCACCGGCTTCTCGGTGAGCACGTTCAGCTCCACAATCGAACCGGTGCTAACGGGCACGCGGTAAGCCTTGCCGGTGATCTTCAGGCCGCTCCAGATGAAGCCCAGCGCCTTCGCTGCGCCCGAGGAGGACGGGATCAGGTTCTCCGTGGCGGCCCAGGAGTCGCGCCGGTCGTCCATCGGCTGGTCGGTGAGTGACTGCGTGTTAGTGTAGGCGTGTACGGTCGAGAAGAGGCCGTACTTAATGCCGAAGTTCTCCAGGACCACCTTGACCACGGGCGCCAGGGCGTTGGTGGTGCAGGAGGCCATACTGATGATGCGGTGCTTGTCGGGGTCAAAGCTTTCCAGGTTGATGCCCGGCAGGAGGAAGGCATCGGCATCCTCGCGCGACTTGCTGGGCGCCGAGATGAGCACCCGCTTCGCGCCGCGGTCGAGGTGCGCCTGGGCGCCGGGGCGGCGTGTGGCGCGCCCGGTGCAGTCAATGACCAGATCCACGCCCAGGGCCTTCCAGTCGGGCAGTTCGTTCTTCGAGTTAAAGAACAGCACCTCGCGCCCGCCGATGGTCATCCCCGACTCACTCGCCGACACCGGCTCGTGCCAGCGCCCGTAGTTCGTGTCTACCTCGAAGAGTGCGGCAAGCGTCTTGGGGTCCTTAATATCCGAGACCGAGACCGGCGACCAGAGGTTCTGCTGAAGAGCGACGCGAAGCAGCGACCGCCCGATGCGCCCGAAGCCGTGGATGGCGACCTTGCCCATATCAGGTGACTCCTTTCACACGCATGACATCAAACTCGGGTTGGTTAGGTGTGGGTGTTGCACGGAGGGCAAGCCCTCCCTGCCGCGGCTTGTCGCTGGTGGTCTGTCACGATGCTGGTGATCGCTGTGACGGGAGGGGGGCGGGGAAAGGCGCAGCCCTCCCCGCCGCAAACTACCCGTCACAACCGGATGAACAAACCGCGAGAGGCGCTCAACGGCCGGCCGGGTACTGCCAGCTCGGCAGGTCAATCACCTCGATATTCTCCTTGCCGCCGTAGACCGTCCACCAGGGAACCGCGCCCTTGGCGAGCACCTGGTTGAGGGCCTCGATGTTCTGCACCCCCCGGTCGCTCAGCCAGGCCTCCAGCGCCTCAACACCCTCCTGGGCATAGACGGGGATGCCGTCCTGCCAGGTGGCGCGGCCGCAGAGCACGCCAGCGAAGGGTGTGCCGGCTTCGGCGGCCAGTTCGAGCGTCTCGCGGAAGATCTCGTCGGTGACGCCAGCGCTGAGGTAGATGAAGGGCTTGGTGGCCGCGGCGGCTGACTCCCGGAAGAGCTGCATCGCCTCCTGCCGGGTGTAGGCCTCTTCGCCGGTGAAGGCGCGCGTGCCCGAGACGAATTTCATGTTCACGGGCACCTCGACCTTCAGCACATCCACGCCGTAGCGCGGCTTGGAGAACTCCTCCATGTAGGCGGTGACGTACTTCGGCTTCACCTTGGCGAAGGCAAAGCTCTTCTCGTCGCCGACCTCATCATCGTAGGCCAGCGGCTCGAGGAAGAAGGGGATGTCCAGCGCCGCGCACTCCGCGCCGATGCGCTCGATGAAGGCATACTTGATCGAGTTGATCTTCGGGTCGTCGAAGGGGTTGATGTAGAGCAGGATCTTCACCGCGTCGGCCCCAGCCTCAACGATCCGCCGCACGCTCCACTCCGCCAGCAGGTCGGGCAGGCGGCCCTTCACACTGGCGTCGTAGCCGGTCTTCTCATACGCCATCAGCACGCCCGTGCCCGGCGCGCGATGCTTGAGCGCCTCCAGACCGTATTCCGGGTCCATCAGAATGGCGCTCGCGTGGCGGGTGAGGATCTTGGTGACCGCCGTCTTAAACGCGACCATATCCTCGAAGGTCGCCTGCCCACCCTCGCCGCGGGCCTTGGCGATAGCCTTCTTCAACGAGCCCCGCTGATCCATCGCGGCGGCAGCGATGACCCCGCGCTCATCCGCGCACGCCGAGATGCCCTGGAACTTCCCGCGGGTCAACCGTACCTTTGCCATAGCGGTTCTCCTCTCTGCCTAGTACAGGAACATCGGTTTGCCGACCAGGTGGGTGATACGCGGCTTGTACTGCTCGGTGTCGTACAGTTCAGGCACATCCACGCGCTTGACGCCCTGGATGCAGGTGTCTACCAGCACGGTGGTGTACACGCCGTTCTGTAGCGCCACCATCACCCCGTTGTGGCCCTTCTCGAGCTGTTGCACGGCCAGGTTGCCGTAGGAGATCGCCACCATGCGGTCGAGCGAGTCTGGCGCGCCGGCGCGCATCAGGTACGCGAGCTGCTGATTGACGATCTCGATGCCGGTGATCTGCTTGATCGCTTCGCCGACGATCTGCCCGATACCCCCGAGTTTGCGGTGGCCGTAGGCGTCTTCCTGACCGTACTCGACCACCTGGCCGCCGACCATGCTCGCCCCTTCGGAGATCACCAGCACTGCATAGTTGCTCGGGTTGTTCTTGCGATCCTCGACCAGGAACTTCGCCACCCGTTCGACATCGAAGGGCACCTCGCTGATCAGCGCCCGGTCCGCATCGGCCAGATAGGCGGAAATCAGCGCGGTTTCGCCCGAGTTGCGCCCGAAGAGTTCGACCACCGCGATGCGCTCGTGGCTGCCCGCCGGCGTCCGCAGCGCGTTGATAAACTCGACGCTCCGCGTCACCGCGGTGCTGAAGCCGATGCAGTAGTCGGTTCCGAAGACATCGTTGTCCATCGTCTTCGGAATAGCGATCACGCGCACCCCCTCCTGGTGCATACGCACCCCATAGCTGAGCGTGTCATCGCCGCCGATGGGGATCAGCGTGTCAATGCCCAGGTGCTCGAGCACCCGCAAGACGTGGGGGGTGGCATCGGCAACCTTCTTCTCACCTTTGAACTCGAAGCGGCCCTTGAGGAAGGCGGGCATGGCCGACTCCTTCACCTTGGCCGGGTTGGTGCGCGAGGTATGAAGATGGGTGCCGCCATAGCGGTCGATCGTGCGTACGCTCGCAGGCGTGAGCGGTTCGACCCACTCGGCGCTGCCCTCCGGGTCGTCGGGGTTGTAGTTAAGCAGACCAGCCCAACCTCGGCGGATGCCCACGACTTCCCAGCCATTAGCGTACGCCCGATTTACCACTGCCTTGATAGCGGGGTTCAGGCCGGGCACATCACCGCCACCGGTGAGGATCCCGATACGCATGGTCACTCCTTTCGCTACGCTGCTACGCGCTGCTTGTGGGGGCCCCGGCCACCGTGTGGCCTCCTCGCCCCCTGGTAACGCCCCATGGGATTGTGAGGCGCGTTGGGTTTTTTCCACTTGCCGCGAGCTGCCCCGGCGCTCGCTGCCAGGCTCGCAGCCCGAGATTATGCCGCTTCAGGGTACGCGGACACCAGGATACCGGCCCATCTGCATGCCGGTTCCCACACCTGTGCTCCTGTATCCGGCGATGACGCCTTCGCCGGCCGCTGCCGGGAGCGGAGGATACGTGACACCATCGGCACCATATTCGTAGAGCAAGCTAACGCCCTTATTCTAGGACACGTGTCAATAGTCGCGGTTAAGAAAAGTTTCCTCGTGATGGATATCCATGCATCAGGTCACCTCCGTGATCGGGGCAACCGGCTTCCCCACGCCCCGCCCGAGAGACGGGTTGGCGAGGGTTGCACCTGCACCGGACTAGCCTGTTTTCACTCGCGTGGTGTGTGACGCGGTCGCCCGGGTATCTGAGACCAATGTCACGTGAACACTCCGCAAGCGGCGTCGCGTCCCAGCCCACCTGGACGCTTCGTGCGACAATCTTCAATCCCCAGAGTCTACAATCTACAATGTATGATCCCCTGACTGAGACGTCGTTGCTCGGCGTATATGCTTCAGAAGGTTGCAGGTACAATTATAGCGCATTCTCGGAAGAATCGGAAAGGGCTTCGGCCTGAATTGTTCGCCAGTAGCGTGAGAAGCGTGTCAGATCCGGCCGCTGCGTCGGGCGCACAAAGGCTTCGACCGGCATAACCCGCACCGGCAGCGCGGCTGCGAGCCGCCCGCGGATGCGCCGGAAGCGCGGGCTGGGGCTGTCGCTGGTGAGGATGCCGTCGGCCCCGTGCTCATTGGCAAAGGCCAGCACCTCGGCGGCCACATCGCCGCGGCGAATGGTCACCGGCAACTCCAGCAGGCACTCGTACATGAAGACGATCCGCTTC
>CAKZKA010000160.1 GCA_937120965.1 uncultured Chloroflexota bacterium | reverse complement strand
GTCTCACGATAGACCACGTGGCGGCGAACGATCGGGTCGTACTTGCGCAACTCAAGGCGGCTGGGATCATTGCGGCGGTTCTTCATTGTGGTGTAGGTGTGGCCGCTTTCGGTGCTCTTGAGTTTGATAACAATGCGATTGCCCTTCTTCGAGGCCATAGCTTTCAATCCTTCTGCAACACAGCAAAACAGCGCCCGGGCAGCGCACTGTAGGCGATTGTAACACACCGCAGCGCGCAAAGCAAGCCGGTTGCCTTGAGCAACTCCTGATGTGAACATACGGGGAAACCGGGTTTCCCCACCTGTGGTGAGCCTGTCGAACCGCACCCCTGCCTGTGGGGGCGCCAGCCGCTCCCGACAGCGGTTGGGACGTGGGGAAACCGGGCTTCCCATATGTTCACCTCAGTCGTCCATGCGGCTGCGCCGCACAACGACAAGATGAACATGGGTTTTTCCTGGGAGGGCGTAGCCCTCCCAAACCCTCCCCGCTAGCGGGTTGGTTCCTGGGAGGGCGTAGAGGCGCGGCGGCGCCGCGCCTCTACGCCCAAACCCTCCCGCGGGCGGGCGATGTTCACCTCAGTCGGCGTGAATTGGAGCGATCAGCGAGGGCAGGAGCGGCAGCAGCCCGCTTACCCGCTCGCGCACCTCGTCGCGCACGGCGCGAAAGGCCCGCAGCCGTTCGTCTTCTCCCTCAACGGCCACCGGGTCGGCAATGCTCCAGTGAAGTTGTGTCGCGGCCCGCAGCCACACTGCGCACTCCTCGCGGGCGATGTCGCACACCGTCACCACCACCGCCGATGCCAGGCCGGCCAGCGTGTCCACGTGTTTAGCCTGCTGATACCCGATATCAATCCCGACCTCGGCCATTACCTGCACAGCGAGGGGGTGCAGGGTAGCGGGATGGGTGCCGGCGCTGCGCGCGGCAATCCGCGCCCCGCTGAGGGCGCGCAGCCAGCCCTCGGCGATCTGCGAGCGGGCGCTATTGGCCCGGCAGAGGAACACCACCGCGGGCAGACGCTCCGGGATCGCAGCGCTGGCAGGCAGGGCCATCTGGCCGGCGAGGCGCTGGTGCAGGGCGATCAGGCCTGGCAGGTGGGCGCTGTAGTAGTTCGCCCGCGCATCGGCGTCGCTGCGGTGAACGTGAACCAGACCGGCCTGGCGCAGCATGTTGAGGTGGTACGAGACCAGATTCTGGGCCAGCCCCGTTCGCTCGACCAGTTCGCCCACCTGGTAGTCGCTGCGCCGCAACAGCAGCAAAAGCCGCCAGCGCGTCTCATCGGCCAGAAGCTTGAGTTGCTCCAGCATTGCCCGTTCCTGCTCGTTCATAGCCTTCCCTGTGAGATGTGATGCTTAACCTGAAATATACCACGAAGGCACGAAGATAGGCTCGTGGCGCAGTCGCATCGGCGCCTGAGGCGACCATATGGGGAACCCGGGGTTCCCCAGGCCCCTGCCTGTGTGTATATGCGACGAATTCGCATAAGAGTTTACTGCATGCTATGTCGCAAGCGCAGCGTCCACCTATCGCGCACGGGGGGCGCAGAGAGGGTACAATACCGGTGGACTCCGCGAGTACGCCCGTAATCTGTCAATGGTGACGCCAATGATCCAGGACCTCTTTCAGCAGCCGGCCCCCAGTCTGGGCAACCAGTACGTCGAGGATCGTGTCCTGCGCTCGTTCCTACGGCGCGCTCTCGCGCCAGACGCGCTGGCCGCGGCGACGCCCGACCTGGAGCGCATGGGCGAACTGGCCGGCGGCGAGTTGTACCGCCTGTACCTCGCCGATCGCCGCAACGAGCCGCTGCTCACCCAGTGGGACGCCTGGGGCGAGCGGGTGGATCGGATCGAGCTATCGCCGCTCTGGCAGCGTGCCGCGCGCCTTGCCGCCGAGTACGGGCTGGTGGCCCTGCCCTACGAACAATCCTACGGCGCTGCCTCGCGCCTGGTTCAGTTCGCCCTGGCCTACCTCTTCCATCCCTCCACCGACGTGTATACCTGCCCCCTGGCGATGAGCGACGGCGCCGCGCGGACCCTGCTCCGCGCCGGTGACCAGGCTCTCATCGAGCGGGCGCTGCCCCGTCTCACCAGTCGCGATCCTGATAGTTGCTGGACCAGCGGCCAGTGGATGACCGAACTTCCCGGCGGCTCGGACGTGAGCCGTACCGAGACCATTGCCCGCCCTGGTCCCGACGGTCTCTGGCGGCTCTACGGGCGTAAGTGGTTCACCTCGGCGACCACTGGCCAGATGAGTCTGGCCCTGGCCCGGCCCGAGGGCGCCCCGGCGGGCAGCCGTGGGCTGGCCCTGTTTTATCTCGAACTGCGCGACACCGAGGGGCGCCTGCAAGGGATTCGGGTGAACCGGCTCAAAGACAAGCTAGGGACGCGCAAGGTGCCGACTGCCGAGCTGAGTCTCGAGGGGGCGCCGGCGCGCATGGTTGGTGCGCCTGGCGAAGGGGTGCGCGCCATCGTGCCGATGTTGCAGGTCACCCGCACCTGGAACAGTGTGATGGCTGCGGCCTTTATGCGCCGGGGGCTGGCCCTGGCGCGCGATTATGCGCGCCGCCGGGTCGCCTTCGACGCTCCGCTAAACCGCCAGCCGCTCCACGTCGAGACCCTGGCCGGGCTACAGGCCGAGTTTGAGGGCGCCTTCCACCTGAGCTTTCTGGTGGCGGCGCTGCTCGGCGCCGAGGAGGCCCACGAGGCCGATGCGGCGCAGGCCCATCTGTTGCGAGTGCTCACCTCGGTGGCCAAGCTGACGACGGGGCGCCAGGCAGTGGAGGTGCTCAGCGAGGTCATCGAGGCCTTCGGTGGAGCAGGCTACGTTGAGGATACGGGTCTGCCAGCCCTTCTGCGTGATGCCCATGTGCTACCGATCTGGGAGGGCACCACCAATGTGCTGGCCCTGGATACATTGCGCGCACTGGCCCAACCCGGCGCCTGGGAGGCCCTCTGCGAGCTGGCCGAGCGTCTCACCGCCGGGGCTGCGGACGTGGAGTTGAGCCTGGCCGGACGCCAGGCGCGCGCTGCGCTCGACCATGCCCGGCGCTGGTATGCCGACGCTGCCGGTGCGCGCGCGCGGCTGGAGCGGGGCGCCCGACGCCTGGGGCTGACCATCGGGCGCAGTCTGGAACTGGCCCTGCTGATTGACCACGCCGGCTGGTCGCTGGCCGTGGAGCGTGATGCTCGCGCCCGCGCGGCGGCGCTGCGCTTCGCCAGGACGCCGATTGACCTGATCAGCGATGCCGATCACGATGACCAGGCCCTGGCCGATGATACGCCGCTGGCGCTGAGGTGAACATACGGGGAAACCGGGTTTCCCCACGCCCTTCCCTGGTGGGAGGGTTTGGGAGGGCGAAGCCCTCCCAAGAACAATAATATTATTTTCATTCCGGCGTTGTGCGGCGCAGCCGCATGGACTGCTGAGGTGAACATACGGGGAAACCGGGTTTCCCCATCCCCCTGCCTGTGGGGACGCCAGCCGCTCCCAACAGCGGTTGGGACATGGGGAAACCGGGTTTCCCCACGCCCCTCCCTGGTGGGAGGGTTTGGGAGGGCGAAGCCCTCCCAAACGAATCTCAACTCATCTTCCGCGCAGCGAGGGCGGCCAGTTCGCTGAGAGAGGGGTGCGGCCCGTAGCTGGAGGCCAGATCCTCCAGGCGCATACCCATACGCATTGCCATTGCCACCGGGGCCAGCATATCCGCCGCAGTCGGAGCGACCGCCAGCGCCCCGGCGATCCGCCCGGCCTGGTCCCAGGCCAGGGTCAGGAAGCCTTCGGGGGTTTCGTGGATATGGGCAGCCAGGCCTTCGGTGAGCGCTGCGGTTACGCTGCCGTGGGCGCCCTCGGTGGTAAGGCGACCGAGTTTAGCCACCTGGGGCCGTTCCATGAACGTCAGCACAATATGGCGTGTATCGGCGGGACCTGAGGAACGGCGCAGGGCATGCAAGGCGGCTGCCCGGCCCTGGGCCATGGCTACGCTTGCCGCGCACGGCTCGAGCGCATCGCCTACCAGATAGACCCCGCGCCACTTCGTCTGTCCGTACATATCCACGCTGGCCTGATCCGCCGGCAGTCCCACTGCGGTGGGATCGCTGCGGTAGCGGCTCACCAGCATTGCCACCTCGGCCAGATGCCGTTCACCATCTGCGGTGATGGCCATCACCTCACGCTCGCCGGCGACGAGTTGTTGCACGGTGGCGTGGGGCGCCACCAGCACTCCCCGGCGCTCCAGCAGGCGAGTGAGGTAGCCGTCCACCTCGGGAGCCAGGTGGGTGCGCGGGGCTTCCTCGGGCACGAGCCAGGTCACCTCGGCGCCGAGCAGGCTCAGAATGTGGCAGAGTTCGAAGCCGCTGGTGCCATCGCCGATCACCAGCGCCCGGCTGGGGGTCTCCTCCAGGGCGCCCAGTTCCGTGTCGGCAAGGATACGCACGTGGTTCGGTTCAAGGCCGGCGGGGAACACCGGGGTTGCGCCAGTTGCAATGATCACTGCGTCGGCGGCCAGGTGGTGTTCAGGAGCGCCATCGGGCGGTTCGACGACGACCTGCCCGGGGCCTGTGAGGCGGGCGCGCCCGGTCAGGATCTGCACCTCAAGCCCGGCCAGAAGGGTTGTGCAGTGCTCCTGCCAGGCAGCCACCGTGCGGGTGGCGCGTTCAGCAATAACGCGCGTGGATCGTTCGCCTGCCGCAGCAGCGGCCAGCCAGACCCGGCCTGTCAGCGGTCGCCACAGGCCCGGCGCCTCGGCGCTCACCAGGGTAACCGTGGCGTGCGGCGCCGCCGTGCGCGCGGCCTCCACGCCCGCCGGCCCGCCCCCTATGATAACCAGGTGTATGGTTGGACTTTTCACGGCTTATTGGTTGATATGGGTGAAACAGGCTTGCCTGACGTGAACATCGGGGGAAACCGGGTTTCCCCACGCCCCTGCCTTCAGGGGCGGACAGAACGTATGAGCGCAGACGGGCGTTATGGCGTTGGGATGCGCTGGGTAGTCCTCACCCCCTTCCCCTCTCCAGCGAAGCTGGAGAGGGGAGACCAGAGCCATGCGCGGGGGCGTTCCAATGCGGTATAAGCCACGTTAGCCCGGATGTTCTTTCCACCCTTAAACGCCCCTGCCCGGGGGGTGCCAGGCCACCCCAATCGCAGTTGGAGGATGGGGAAACCGGGTTTCTCCCTGCGCTCACCTCAGCAAGAGGGCAACGACGGCCCCCAGGGTCGCAGCAACGACGAGTGCGCCTGCCAGCAGGGGCCACACTTGCGCCGGAAGCTCGTGGGCGCCGACGCTTGCGCGTAGCGCGCGCACGCCCATCAGCGCCACGCCCGCCAGCAGCGCCGCCAGCGCGACCAGAACGATGAGCTGTAGCCCCGTGTTGGGCACGAACCAGGCGACAAGGGCCAGCACGATACTGATCGCCATCGCCAGATAGCCCGTCCACTGCTCCGCAGCGCCCGTACCGGGCGCGGTGAGGGGCAGCGAGCGGGTCGGGGTTGTCTGTCCAGGTTTACGATATTTGAGAGTCATAAGCCATTCCCTTTCAGCCGTCCATGCGGCTACGCCGCACAACGCCGGAATGAAAATAGTATTGTTCGTGGGAGGGCTGCGCCCTCCCAAACCCTCCCCGCGGGCGGGTTATTTCCTGGGCGTGGTAGGGGCGCGGCGGCGCCGCGCCCCTACCACGCCCAAACCCTCCCGCGGGCGGGTTATGTTCACGTTAGACGGTCATACGCATGGCGCACAACGCCGGAATGAAAATAGTATTGTTCGTGGGAGGGCTGCGCCCTCCCTGGCCCTCCCCCGCTGGGGGAGGGAACCGGGCTTCTCCCCTCAGGGAGGGGGTTGGGGAAACCTGGTTTCCCCCTATGTTCACCTCAGGCACACCTTGCGCATTCGTTTATTCGTTTCCCATTCGTTGACCCATTTCCCCTCGGCGTCCCAGAAAGCCCTTTCCAGAGCAGGTGAAACCCTTTGGAAGGGCCGCCCCCTCCCTGGCCCTCCCCCGCTGGGGGAGGGAACCGGGCGCCTCCCCGCAGGGAGGGGGTTGGGGAAACCCGGTTTCCCCATATGTTCACCTCAGCCTGCTCCTCTCAGGATTATACATCCTGGAGCGGCTGTCGGGCAGGGGGTTGAGATTGAAGTCTCGTTACGCGGCGTTCTAATCTCACATCTCTATGACCCGCGCGGGGGGCCTCGAGCTACCCTGCGCGCCGGGCGCGCTCAAGAGCGAGGAACGCAGCGGCAAGGAGCGACGCCGTTGCGAACAGGAACGGCCCGAGACACTCCAGCCCCCAGCGACTGGCAAGCGCCCCGAAACCGCCGGTCAGCGCCGCGCCGCCAAGCATTGCCGCCGAGATCTGGAAGCCGACCGTATTGGCGGTATGCATTGCTCCCATCCGCGCTGGCGTCAGGGCAATGAACAACGGAAACATCGGCGCCAGAGCCAGGCCCAGCAGCGCGATCCCGACCAGGGTCAGCCAGGCTGCCAGGTTGAGCCAGAGCAGGGCCACGCCGAATAGTGCCCCGCCCATGCACAGCCACAACAGGCGACGTATACCGACGCGCCCGACCATCACGCCTGCCAGCAACCGCCCCAGAGTGAGGCTGCCCCAGTAGATACTCACCCAGATGCCGGCCGGGGCCGGCGCCATACCCCGCGTCTCGGTCAGAAGTGAGTAGAGCCACTGGCCTGCGCTGACCTCAAGACCGGTGTAGAGGAAGAACAGCAGCATGCTCAACCACACCGTCGGCAGGGCGAGGGTATGGAGCAGCGCCGCGCCACCGCCGGGCGCGGCGCTCTCACGGGGATGGGGCGGCCCCCAGCGGTTGCGCGTGACGGCGAAGCAGGCGGCCAGCGCCATCTGGGCCATCCCGACCAGTAGATAGCCTGGACGCCACGACCCGGTCAGCCCGATGGCTGCGCTCATCATCAGCGGCCCGCTGGCCGCCCCGAGACCGAAGGCGGCGTGCAGCCAGTTAACGGTGCGTGGCGTGAAGTGCTCCGCGGCGTAGGTGTTCAAACCAGCATCGATCGCTCCCGCCCCCAGGCCCGCCAGCAATCCCAGCCCGAGCATCCCTGCCCATAGGGGCGCCAGGCCGAAGCCAATCAGACTCAACGCCGTCATCAGGCAACTCACCACCAGCAGCCAGCCCACTCCCAGATGGGCCAGCACTCGCCCGCTGCTGAAACTCGCTGCCAGGTAGCCCAGGGTCGTTGTAGCAATCAGCGCGCCCAGCGCATCAAGTGGCAGCCCGAATGTGACCCGCAATGATGGCCAGGCGACCCCCGTCAGTCCATCGGGCAACCCCAGGCTGACAAAGGCGGCGTAGGCCAGTCCTGCCAGGATCCGCGGAAGGTGGGTGGCGGTGGCGGGGAGTGGTGGTAGTGACAACGTGAAGGTCCTTTATTGCACAGGCCGGTATTGCAGACGGTGGCCCGCGGGTTGTGAAATGCTGTGAAAATAGCCTGTGTGCGGGAGGTTTCGGGAGGGCGCAGCCTTCTCAAGAGCAACCTGTTTGCATTCTAGCATTGTGCGGCGCAACTGCATAATAGAATGGCATCCTCCACCACGCCTGGCCGGTACGCCACTGGCGGCGGATGCCAGGCCCGTCTCCACGGGCGCCGGTAGCCGGCGGCCGGCCTCTCAGCACGAGCCGTCGGGCAAGAGGGGCGGATGGCGCATGCTTTCGTTCAAAGACCAGAACACTTACCGCAGGGACGAACTGTGGACTTCCTGTGCTACCATACGTGCATACCCCTCGCTCGCGAGCAAACGCACGAAGAGAGGAGACGATGAGCACCAACGGAAACGCCAGCACCAACGGTCGCTCCCTGGCCCCGGTGGCCCGGAACGTGCTGGGCGGGCCACTGGCCGCCTGCAGCACCGATCCGCTGACCGGTTTTTACCGTACCGGCTGTTGTGACACCGGCCCCGATGACCTGGGCCTCCACGTGGTCTGTGCCCAGGTCACGGCGGAGTTTCTGGCCTTCAGTCGTTCGCGGGGCAACGATCTGATCACGCCCCGGCCCGAGTATGGTTTTCCCGGCCTGCAACCCGGCGATCGCTGGTGCCTCTGCGCGACGCGCTGGCAGGAGGCTCTGGCAGCCGGTGTCGCGCCGCCGGTGATCCTTGCCGCTACCCATGAGGCAGCTCTGGAAATCGTGCGGCGAGAGGATCTGCTGCGCTATGCCCTTGATGCAGCCGGAAAGTGAGACGCGCCCCCCTGCTGAGGTGAAAATACGGGGAAACCAGGTTTCCCCAGACCCCTGCCCGTAGGGGCGGCAAGCCCTCCCCGCCGGGAGGGTTTGGGAGGGCGCAGCCCTGCAACGGGTTTCACCTGCTCTGGAAAGGGCTTTCTGGGACGCAGAGGGGAAATGGGCCAACGAATGGGAAACGAATAAACGAATGCGAGCGGCGTGGCTGACTCTGAGGTGAACATAGCCCGCCCGCGGGAGGGTCTGGGAGGGCTGCGCCCTCCCAGGAAACAACCCGCCCGCGGGAGGGTTTGGGAGGGCGCAGCCCTCCCAGGAACAATGCAGTAGCGCCAGAAGGAAGAGGTATGAGCCGGGCCCTGCTCGTCGCGCTGGGTGTGTGGGTGGCATGTGTTGCGTGGTTGCTCACCCGCCCTGCGGCTAGCCTCGAGATGTCCAGCGGTCTCTACGCCCCGCAGCAGTTCGAGGGGCGCACCTATCGCTGGAGCGGCGACCGGGTGGTGATCCCGATCGCCAGGCACAGTGGGCCGGTTGAGTTGAGCCTGCGGCTCGGCGCGATGCGCTGGGAGGGCCGCGCTGCGCCATACCTCTCGCTGCGCGACGACCGGGGCGCGCTGGCCCGCTTCGCGGCCCCGGAGGGCCCGCGCACCTACCGTCTCCGCCTGCCGCCCGGCGCCTCCGCAGTGACCATCACGTCTACCGTGGATCGGCCACCGGCCGGCGATCCCCGCTGGGTGGGCTTTACGCTCTTCGATCTGAGCGCGCGTCCCAGCGGCTGGCCCGTAGATGCGCTTGCCCGCGGCCTCGCGCTTTTGCCGCTCTCTCTGGCCGCTGCCGTGGCCTTTGTCTGGAGCGCGCGGCGCGGGTGGGGCGCGCCACTGGCCCTCTCTGGCCTGGCGCTGGCGCTGCGTACCTTCCAGCTCCACAGTACTCCGCCGGGCTGGCGGGTAGATGAAGTGATCAGCCTCCTGGACGCCTGGCACCTGTCGCGGACCGGGCGTGACCATCTGGGGCACCTGTTGCCGCTGGGGGCCTTTGAGGCCCTGGGCGACTGGATCTCGCCGCTGTTGACCTACCTGGAGCTGCCCTTTGTGGCGCTCGTCGGGCCGCAACGCATGGTGGGCCGTCTGGTCACGGCGCTGGTCGGCGCGCTGGCGGCTCCGCTCGGCTATGCCCTGGCCCGCGCGCTCGGGTTGGGGTTCCCGGGGGCCATTGCGGTCGGGTTGATGATGGCCCTGTCACCCTGGCAGGTCTTTATCAGCCGCGTCGCGATGCCGCCCGCCCTGGTGCCAACTGTCTGGACCATGTGCCTGCTGGCCGGAGTGATCTTTATCAAGCGTGGCGACCGGCGGGCGGCTGTGGGTCTGGCACTGGCGGCGGGGGTGGCGCTCTACGCCTATCCTACCCTCAAGCTGGCCGTGCCGTTGTTGACGGCCCTGGCAATGGCTCTGGCCCTGCTGAAGGGGTGGAGCCAGGCTGGCCGGGGTCCCGGGCTGGCCGGATGGTTGGGGGAGGGCAGGGTGCGACCCACGGCTATCATTCGCCATCCCCTGGTCGTCGCCGGTCTGCTTCTGGCGCTCCTCTGGGCGCCCTTTGTCTACGTGACGTTGTTCGTTCCCGCCAGTTCCACGCGCCTGAACCAGGCCGCCCTGCGGGCCGATTCGTGGAGCGCCTGGTTCAACGCCTGGTGGGCAGGCTACTCGGTCTACTTCCAGCCCGATTTCTACTATCGGCGCGGTGATGGCAGTTCGACGTCGGGCATGCCGGGTTTTGGCGTGGAGTTGTGGGCCGGCCTGCCACTGCTGCTGCTGGGCCTGGCGGGGGCGCTTGGCAGTCTGGTCCCCGCGCTGCGGAGGCACGCCCTGACCGGGCCATGGCTGGCGCTTTTCATCCTCGGCGCCGTGCTGCTCGCGGCGCTGCCAGCGAGCCTGACCACCCCCAGCCCTCACTCCTTCCGCGCCGCGCCGCTCGCGCCACTCTACGCCTTGCTGGTGGGCTGGGGAGTGGCCCTGCTCCTGCCGCAGGGCCGTTCGGGACCGGGGAGGGCCGGGCTGTGGTGGGCGCGCTGGCTGAGTGTACTGGCGCTCGCGGCAGCGATGCTCTGGCAGGGCGCGGGGTGGTGGCGCTTCTACACGCAGAGCTACCCGGCGCTCCAGGCCGGTCTGAACCACGATGGCCTGGCCGAAGCAGTGCGCCGCGCGGTGGAACTGGCTCCAGGCTATGCCGAGGTCTGGTTCAGTGCCGACAGCATTGCTATGCCCTACGTCTATGTGCTGGCCGCCCGGCCCTTTCCTCCTGCCGAGGCGCAGCGGCTACTGGTGGTCAAACGCCAGCCAGGGCGCTTCAACCACGTCGTTCAGCTCGGCCCGTACCGCTTTGTGGACACGCACCACCTCCCGCCGATCCTGCCGACCCTGGCGGCTGTGCCGGGAGCGGCGGGCGGCAAGGGCTACGTGGTGCAGGAATGGGTAGACGGGGGCAGACGCGTGCTGGTGGTGCGGCAGATGTGACGTTGTGGGGCGCCGGGGGCCTCGCGCTGCGCTGCGGGTTTCCCGCGGTATGTGTCGTCGAGCGCGGGCAGACTGCCCGCGAACGCTGACGCGGGCGGGACGTCGTCGCTCCCGGGTCCGGGTGGTTACGCTGAATGCGTACCCCCGGGTGTACCTGTTCACATTTGGCGTCAGGCGTCACCCCGGGTGCGCGGGCGTCCCGCCCGCAAGGGCCTGGATGCGGGCAAGATGCCCGCGCACCCGGGAGAAGTGTGAATGCATACCCCGGATTTCCCTACACTCCGAACCAAGGGCCGATCAGCCGCGCCGTGAGCAATTCACTGGGCGCGAGGGGGTCATCGGCGTCGGCGACCAGGAAGACCAGGCCGGGGTCACGGTCATCGAGCAGCAGACCCTCGATCTTGAGGGGCAGCAACTCGCCGTCGAGGTCAACGATGGGCGCGTAGCGGGGCGTGCCGACCGATGGCAACAGGCCAATCGCCGAGCCGACCACCGGGCCATCTTCCACCGCATTAGGCGAGCGCTCAGCGGAGGCCGAGTAGAGAATGCCATTGGGGCAGGGGGTAGCGTCGGTAAAAGTCAGGCGCGCCCCGTTGAGCAAGCCGAGGTCGTACCGGGTGATGGCTTCAAGCGGAGGAGGGGGAACGCCTGACGGATCGGCCAGATAAGCGGCCAGTGCTGGCCAGGCGATGTCGCAGGTTGCGTCAACCGGTTGCAGCGCGCCGCGGGGCGCGCCGTTGCCGCGCTGGAAGAGCCGCAGCGCCTGACCGGAGGGCAGCAGCACCGCGCCTTCCAGGTTAAGTTCGCTGCCGGCGAAAGCAGGCGCGCGCAATGCCGCATACAGGGCCGTGGCTTCCACCAGGCGCATAGCCGGTTCGTCCGTCATCACGTCACGTATCACCAGAATACGCTCGCGCTGCGGCGTCGAGCCTGAACCAAAGGCGATCAGCAGCGCGCCGCTTGCCTCCGGCACCACCACACAGGCCTCCAGATCGAGCTTCAGGGCTTTGGTGCCGCGCAGATCGTCGAACTGGCGCTTCCCGTCAGGACCGGCGGGTAGAGTGATCGCGCGCACCTCCCACGTATCGGGGTCAATCACGGCCACAAAATGAGCATCGTCCTGGATCGCGAGCATCTGCGCGCCGACGCGGACCAGGCTCGACGCAGCGCGCACGTGGGCCGGCCGGTCCAGGGCCGGGTCGGCGCCGGCAGTGTAGCGTAGCGGACGCCGGCTCAACACCTGGATCAAGAGCCGCGGGTCGTGACGGGCCTGGATCATAACAGGGAGCCTTTCTGCAACGCGCCGTTGATCGCGGAAGGCGCAAAGATCAGCAGGGTGGGGAGTTATACCATTTTAGATTTTAGATTTTGGATTTTGGATTTTGGATTGCCACGCTGGGCAGCAAAACGCCGAAAACCGCTTCAAGCAATGCGGCATCATCAACGGTAAATTATACCTGTTCTGCTTGATGGCATCGCACTGGATCAGCTCCACAGCTCCGCAAAGTCCTCTGTAGGGGTGTGGAGCTGTGGAGATGAACTGGACAATGCGGTGGCTTCAGTTCCGTCTGGTATTACTTGGAGGGTGACGCGCTCCCGGGAACTCCCGCGCGCCGCCCATGTCCACGGGTGCCGGGCAAGGCAGCGCGGCCTGCCGGGGCCAGGCGTTGACCCGGGTTGCCGCGCCCGACAGATGTGGGATAATGCGCAGGCCAATGCGCTCGACTGGGAGACATGCCCCAGGTGATGCTAACGGCTTTCCGGGCCGGCGTCAAGAGCATGAACTCCCGCCAGCGTTCTCCGCCGGGGTAATCCGCCAATCCGGGAGCGTTCAGGGGCGGACAGAACGTATGAGCGCCGACGGGCGTTATGGCGTTGGGATGCGCTGGTTAGTCCTCACCCCCGGCCCCCTTCGACAGGCTCAGGCTTCGCCCTGAGGCTCAGCCCGAAGGGGCGGGCCTCTCCAGCG
>CAKZKA010000159.1 GCA_937120965.1 uncultured Chloroflexota bacterium | reverse complement strand
GAAGCGCAGTTCCCACGCTGGACCACCGGCAATGCCTGGATCCGTGTGCGAGCGGCAGATGCGCCTGTGACGCTCAGCCTGTCCGTCTCGTCGTGCCTGGTTGCCACCGGGCCACCGCCGTTGACACTGGTTGTGGGCGAGGTCACGGTAGCCGACACGCCCTGCCCGGGGCGCATCTACCGCCTCCCCCTGCCGCCCGCGACGACCGAGGTACGCCTGGTCTCACCAACATGGCGACCCACCAGCGCAGGCATCCCCCGCGATGAGGATCTGGGGGTGTACGTACGCTGGATCGAGGCGCGCACAGGCACGCAACGCCTCCCGCTGGTCGGCGACCGCCTGCCGCTCGACCCGGTGCCGTTGCATCCTGGCGTGTTGCGCTGGCACTTGAGCGACTGGCGCATCCCGGTCTGGGATTTCTGGTGGGCCTATCTACCCCTCTCCACCCTGCCACCATCGAGCATCCGGGGCATTATGGCAGCCTGGGGCAGCGTAGCCCTCGGAAGCATCGCGGCGGGTCTGTGGCTCCTCGCGCGCGCGCAGGCGGGCGCGCGGCGCGAAGCGGCGCGCGCGCTGGCTCCGCCGTTGAGCGCGAGAGGGGAAGACGTACCGGTGCGCGACGGCGCGTCTACCTGACATTCAACTGGCTAACGGTGCGGAAGTGATAGCCGTAGATCGCCAGCGTGACCGCCATCGGCACCAGACGCGGCCGGCGCAGTGCTGTCCAGAGCAGCAGGCGCCAGTACTCGACACGCTCGGCGCCGAGCATGCCCAGTTGCCAGGCGGCGCGGAAGAAAGCCATCAGGTGCTCGCGATCCAGGGGCACCTTGCTAACGGGCTGGCCATATTCGCGCAGGAACGTCTTCACGCGCTCGTAATAGGGCCGGGGAGAATAGATGTGCCGCACCACCGTGCGGTAGCCGTTGCGCAGCACTTCCGGATCCATCATCGGCACAATATTGGTAGTGCCGTCGGAATTATCGCCGGTGGTCTGGGTCAGCAGGCGACCTTCCTGGCGCAGGCGCTCGTAGAGGCGCGTGCCCGGCAGTGCATTGAGCAGGCCGACCATCGCCGTCACCACGCCGGTCTTCTGAATAAAATCGATCTGCCGCTGGAAGATTGACGGCGTATCGTTGTCGAAGCCGATGATGAACCCCCCCTGAACCTGGAGACCGGCCCGCTGAATGCGCCGGATGTCGGCGGCCAGGTCGCGGCGAGTATTCTGGCGCTTATTGGCCTCCGCCAGGCTCTCCGAGTCGGGCGTTTCAATGCCGATGAACACGGTGGTGAACCCCGCCTGCACCATCAGTTCCATCAACCGGGGATCATCGGCGAGATTGATCGACGCCTCGGTGTTAAAGGCCATATTCACCTTGCCCCGGCGCCACTCGATCAACGCGGGAAGCAGCTCCTGCTTCAGCCGGCGTTTGTTGCCGATCAGATTATCGTCAACGAAGAAGATCGGGCCGCGCCAGCCCAGGCGGTAGAGGCCATCGAGTTCGTTGATCATCTGCCCGGCGCTCTTGACGCGCGGGCGGTGGCCAAAGAGGGTGGTGATGTTGCAGAAGTCGCAGTTGTACGGGCAACCCCGCGAATACTGCACACTCATCGAGGCGTAGCGGTCAAGTTCCAGCAGTTCCCACATCGGCGCAGGGGTCTGCTCGATGTCGGGAAACTCGTGGGACTGGTACATCCGCGCGGGTTCACCCCGAGCCAGATCGGCCAGGAAGCGTGGCAGGGTCACCTCCGCCTCGTTGAGCACGAAATGATCGACCTCGGGGAAGAGTTCAGGCTCGGCAGTGAACATTGGCCCCCCGGCCACAACCGGGCGCCCGGCCTGCTTGCAGCGGGCGATGATCTCGCGCGCCGACTCGCGCTGCACAATCATCGCGCTGATGAAGACGTAATCGGCCCAGGCCAGGTCGGCATCGGTTACATCGCGGATATTCATGTCAACCAGGCGCTTGGGCCACTCCGGCGGCAGCATTGCGGCGACCGTGACCAGACCAAGGGGCGGGAGGGCGGCCGTCTTGCGGATGAACCGCAGGGCATGTTTGAAGCTCCAGAACGTATCGGGAAAGCGTGGATAGACCAGCAAAACATTCATCGCTCAACCTCATCGAACGCGCCAGTATGTCACCCCTTAGCGTAGCGAATGTCGCCGGAGCCGGCAAGTGGCGACAGGCCAATCGCAGGTTGTGACATCACCCGCAAAATATTGGTCGCAGGGATGACTGGAGTCACGGGAGGGGGGATGTGGAGGTGTGGAGGCTTTCATACCATTTTGGATTTTAGATTTTGGATTGCGGATTGCCACGCTGGGCAGCACAACGCTTGAAACCGCTTCAGGCAATGCGGCGTCATCAACAGTAATTAGTATCAGGGGTAGAGTTTCTGGCGGATGGCGTCCCTGTCCTCACCCCCCTGCCCTCCTCTTTCAGGGGCGGACAGAACGTATGAGCGCCGACGGGCGGTATGGCATTGGGATGCGCTGCTTGGCTCCCGCCCCCTCCTCCTCTCCAGCTTCGCTGGAGCGCCTGCGCTGAGCCTGTCGAAGCGGGGAGACCAGAGCCATGCGCGGGGGCGTTCCA
>CAKZKA010000158.1 GCA_937120965.1 uncultured Chloroflexota bacterium | reverse complement strand
CGCTCCCGATTCTCCCGATCGGCCACACCCAGACTAACTGTTTTGGGTACGGGTATGCCCGCTCAGGGAGAGGGGGGATGGGGGGTGAGGACCTGCCCACCCCTGAGCGCCAGCAATCCTACGGACCCACGGAGCGGTTGAGGGCAACTCAGGCGGCTTTGTCCTCACCCTCCCTGCCCCTCCCTCCCTACTTGCGGGTCATGCATAGCCCGCTCAGGGAGAGGCTTGGCCTGAGCGGAGCCGAAGGGGGGCAGGGGGGTGAGGACCAGCAGCCCACGCTCCAGCTTCGCCGAAGCGGGGCCGGGGGGTGAGGACGCCATCCGCAGCAGTATCGTGTAAAATCGGTGGGGCGGCGTAACCGCCCCATACCCCACCGCCCCGGAGGCGAACGTTGCTCAAGCCTCGGGGCGCCCGGTGTTTCCCATTGACACCCCGGCACGCAAATGGTACGATACCCCCAGGATTCTTGAGCAACTTGCTCTACTATAGAAAACCCATGCGCATTTCCAGCAAAGGCGATTACGGCCTGCGCGCACTGTTCGATCTTGCGCAACACTACGGCAAGGGGCCGATCCAGAGCGAAGACATCGCCAGGCGCCAGGGTATTCCAATCAATTACCTCAATCAGTTGTTGATCACGATGCGTCGCGCCGGGCTGATCGAAAGCCTGCGCGGCCCGCAGGGCGGCCACATGCTCGCCCGTTCCCCCGAGACGATCACCCTGCGCGATGTGCTCATCGCCCTCGAAGGGCCATTGCTCCCCGGCGACGGAACGCGCGAGGATCTGGTCCCCGGCGTCCCCGAAGATCACGACCTGATTGACGAGGTCTGGGACGAACTCCGCGCCCAGATCGAGGCCACGCTCAGCCGCACCACCCTGGATGACCTCTGCCAGCGTAAGCGGCAACGCGCCGGCTCGGTGATGTACTATATTTGATATCAGAGGATAATGATGGGGAACCCGGCGTTCCCTGTGCCCTGGCCCGTCGCGTGGGGAAGCCGGGTTGCCCGGGTTACAGCCCCAACCCCAGGCCCTCCAGCCAGAAGCGCAGCCACGACATGCTCCCCAGAATGAGCAGTGTGGGTATGACCGCCACCACCGCCGGGCGGGCAAGCTGCCGTAGATGGGTCACCGAGCCTTCGTAGCCCATCACCAGACTGGTGAGCAGCAGGGCCACGAGGTAGAGCACCCCGGTGATGCCGAAGAAAGCCAGGAAGGCCAGCGGCCAGAACATCACGCTCAGATTGCCGTAAATCGCCCCCAGGGCCAGCAGATTGACGGCAATGATCCCCATCAGCTCCCACCAGTTCCTCAGCACCGCCTGCCCGTCGTCCACATCCCTGCGCAGGGTCTTCACCAGAATAATATGCAGCAGCACGGCGATGAACATGCCCATCCCCATGCCGGTGAGCGTGCGCAGAAAATTGTCCGGCGTGTACAGATGTGGTCGCCCCAGGTCTACAAACAGCGAATTGAAGCCATCCACGGCCATAAGGGCCACGAAAAGCAGCAGCGTGGCCACGATGGACCAGGGCGGCAGACCCCCGGCGCGCCCGCGGCCAATGGCGTAGATGAAGAGCATCGTGAGCATAAAACTCAGGTAGATGCCGCTGTTGCGGGCGCAAAGGGGGAACTGCAAGTTACCGAGAAAAATGTTGTGCTGCTGGGCGCAGACGCCATGGACCACGGCGTACATTTTCCACTCCAGGGGCGCGCCGGGCCAGAAGAACAGGGCCGCCAGCAGCACGGCGACGAGCGCGACGAAGAACCAGCGCCAGGGACGCTCGCTGCGTACCTCCACGCGCGCCCCGACAGCCTGGCGCTCGCCGATACGCTGCTGGGCGATCCGGATCACTTCATCGGGGGAAGGATGGTTCATTCGAGGGCCTCAAGCTGTTCCGCGAGCGCGCGCTCGTTCAGCGCCCCGATGTGCCGGGCGCTGATCGTGCCGTCGCGGCGAATAAAATACGTGACAGGCAGGCTGGTGACTGCGTAGCGGTCACCGATGTCTCCGCTGATATTTGCGATGAGGGGAAAGGTGACGGGCACGCTCTGGCTAAAGCGGGCAATCGCCGCCGGCAGTTCATTGCGGTTCACCGCAAGTACCGCCAGCTTCCCCCCGCCAGCCTCGTAAGCCTCTTGCAGAACGGGCATTTCCTCGACGCAGGGCAAACACCAGGTGGCCCAGAAGTTGAGCACAACCGGCGTGCCACGCAGATCGCTCAGCCGCACCGTGGCCCCGTCGGGAAGCGTGTAGCTGAAATCGGGCGCCGGGTCGCCACTCACCGGCGCGCCATGGCCCTGGTCAATCAGCCGACTCTCGGTGGCGATCACCGCGCTGCCCTCCGGCGCGTTGACTGGCGTGCCGGCAGCCGGTTGCTGGCTACAGGCCACCAGGGTCACAGCAAGGAAGGCGAGGATCGGTAGCTTCATATCTGTAATTATACCATTTCGGGTTTTAGATTTTGGATTGCGGATTGCCACGCCAGGCAGCACAACGCCTGAAACCGCTTTAAGCAATGCGGCATCATCAATGGGAAATTGCGCCTAATCCACGATACGCGCCAACTGGCTGCGGCGAAAGACGATCACCACCCGGGCCGCAGCGTAGCGTTTCCGGGCGCCGGTAAATACCACCCCGTCGTACCCGTAGCGGTCCAGCCACCATTCGGCGGCCTGCGCCGGGTCGAGGTCCAGACCCAGGCTGCGCGCCTCGGCGCGGATGGTTTCGAGGCGCTGGGGCCACTCCTCCAGATCGCAGGTGAAGGGTTGCTCCAGCCGCACACGGAAGCGTTGCGGAATGACGCCGGGCAGCAAGCGGTGCCACCAGGGCCGCCCGCCTTCGCGTCCTTCGCGCAGGGGCACCAGGGTGATCCCCCGCCCGACGGGGGTGTGCTCCTGCATCAGCGTGTCGCGGTAGAGCCGGTAGGCGCCCTGCGCCTGTGACCCCATAGCCCACTCGGCTGCCGAGCGCGCATCGAGCGCCAGGGGCGCTTCGTCGAGGTCGGACACGCGGGGTATTCGCGGCGGGGCCATGATCTGGATCTGCGGCAATGGTTGCCCGGGCAGGGGGCGTGCGCGCGCATCGAACCAGGTGGCCCGCGCCACGCGCATTGGCCCGTCGCGGCGCAGCCCGAAGCGAAAACCGCGCCGCTCACGGCCTTCCACGGCACGCGAGTTGGCGATGACCTCCACCTCCAGGGTGAGGCCGGCGCCGCAGCCGGGGGCGGGAAACCAGCGCACCAGTGCGCGGAAGTGATAGATGATATCGCTGCCCTGCCCGCTGTGACCCGTGGGTTGCCAGCCTCGCCCGACCAGTCCGCTCCAGCCGCCGCGCACGGCCCGCAACGGCGGGTAGATCGCCACCACATCGGTAGGACCGGGCGGCTCGTCGCCCTGCCACAGACCCGGCGGAGTCGCGCCCGAGTCGGGCAGACGCACCGTGCCGCCGATGACCTCCTGTGGCACGCGGGCGTTTGCCAGCTTCACCGTGGCGCCCGTGGCGGGGAGGAGCGGGGTCGGGGGATCAGGATCGGGGGCATGGGGGAGCAGCGGCGCGCCGCAGGTGATGCAGAAGCGCGGTCCGCCCGGCGGCAGCGCGGCGCCGCATTGGGGGCAGGTGCTCTCGTGCGCCGAGGGCATACGGCACACCTCGTCGTCATCAGCTCGAACCGCCGGGTGGAGAGTTCCACGGGGAGGGCCAGCCCGTCTCAGGGTTTAATACCATTTTAGATTTTGGATTGTGGATTGCCACGCTGGGCAGCACAACGCCTGAAATCGCTTCAGGCAATGCGGCATCATCAACGGTAATTGGTATAAGGGCGGACAGCACATCCGAGCCGACGTGGCCTGTACCGCGTTGGAACACCCCTGCGCGCGGCCCTGGTCTCCCCGCTTCGACAGGCTCATCGCAGGCTCTCCAGCGGAGCTGGAGCGGCCCGCCCCTTCGGGCTGAGCCTCAGGGCGAAGCCTGAGCCTGTCGAAGGGGGCCTGGGGCGGGAACCAACCAGCGCATCCCAACGCCGTAACGCCCGTCGGCGTCCATACGTTCTGTCCACCCTCAAACGTCTCAGGGGTGGCGTGTTTTGCGGAGCGCATCAGCCGTCTATGCGGCTGCGCCGCACAACGCCAGGCCCCATGCGCGGGGCGCACAACGCCAGAATGAAAATATTAATTATTTATTCTTGGGAGGGCGCAGGCGCGGCACCGCCGCGCCTCTACGCCCAAACCCTCCCCGCGGGCGGGTTATTTCCTGGGAGGGCGCAGGCGCGGCACCGCCGCGCCTCTACGCCCTACGCCCAAACCCTCCCGCGGGCGGGTTATTTTCACCTCAGAATGAACATACTTGTTCCTGGGAAGGCGCAGCCCTCCCAAACTCTCCCGTCGCCTACTCCGCTGCGGGCCGGGCCTGCGAGGCGGCGGATGAACCAGCCTCTCCCGCCTCGGCGCCCTCGCCGCGCAGCGCCGGCCCCGTCGCGCGCCGGCCCCACCCCGTCCAGCTCAGCACCGGGTTACGTCCCGTCTGCACGTGGTCAATCACGCTCAACAGCACAAAACCGGCTACGGCGATCGCCAGCGCCACCCAGAACTCCGTCGCGGCGAAATCGGGCAACACATTGCGCTCACGCAGCGGTATCACCTCGCCGTGGCGGTCGAGGGTGGTCTCGAGCACCTCCTTCCACGGCCAGATCTTGCGTAGCGAACCAACCATGAAGCCCATGAGAACCGCGACGGTCAGATTATGGTAGTGTCGGAGCAACCAGCTCAACAGCCGCACGAAGCCCAGCAGACCCGCGACCGCGCCGAGGGCCACCGGCACGATCGCCAGCAGGTTCAGATCGGAGACCGCGTCGAGCACGTAAGCGTACTGGCCGAGGATCAGCAGGATAAACGAACCGGAGATTCCCGGCAGGATCATGGCCATGATCGCCAGCGCACCGCTGAAGAAGAGGGTAAGCGGGTCGTGGGGCATGGTCAGCGGCACCAGGCCGACGATGAAATACGCCCCCACCGAGCCGATCAGCAGCGCTGCCACCGACGAAGGCCCCCAGCGCACCGTTGCCCCCACGGCGATGATCGAGGCCAGAATCAGGCCGAAGAAGAACGAGAAGAGCAAGACCGGCTGGTTCTCGAGCAGGTACCGCATGACCCGCGCCATCGAGATAACCGCCACACCGATCCCCAACCCCAGCGGGATGAGAAAGCCCCAGGGAACCCGGGCCAGCGCCTCGCGCCAGCGCAGTTGCCCTATCAGCCGGAGCAGGTTCAGGTTAAACGCCTTGATCGCCGCCAGCAGGTGTTCGTAGATGCCCAGGATGAACGCCATTGTGCCGCCCGACACGCCGGGAATCAGATCGGCGATACCCATCGCGAAACCGGTAAGCAAAAGGCGCAGAGACGAAAAGGAGCGCGGTTCAGTCTCCGGTGCTGCCATGTGATGCTCCATTATGAAGGCAAACAAACATGCGCCCTCACCCGGGACGCCACTGGCGAGTATACCTTACCCGTAGCGTGGCGTCAATTAATGGCGATGAGAACCTGTTCACACTTCTCCCGGGTGCGTGGGCATCTTGCCCGCATCCAGGCCAGTGCGGGCGGGACGCCCGCACACCCGGGGGTAGTCAGGCGCGCCTTGAGCATTCGTTCATTCGTTTCCCATTCGTTGGCGTATTCCCCCCGCCGGGGTTTAAGGGCGGACAGAACCTCCGCGCCAACGTGGCTTACAGTGCATTGAAACGCTCCCGCGCACGGCTCTGGTCTCCCCGCTTCGACAGGCTCAGCGCAGGGGGGTGAGAACCAACCAGCGCATCCCCACGCCATCACGTCTGTCGGCGCCCATACGTTCTGTCCGCCCCTGCGGGGAGTCTGGGAGGGAGGCGGAACGCCCCACACTCTTCTCCGCGCGGCCTGTTTTCACATGAGACCCCATGCGCATGGCGCACAACGCCGGAATGAAAATAATTTATTCTTGGGAGGGCGATGCCCTCCCAAACCCTCCCGCGGGCGGGTTGTTTCCTGGGAGGGGGTAGGGGCGCGGCGCCGCCGCGCCCCTACGCCCAAACCCTCCCGCGGGCGGGCTATTTTCACCTCAGACTGGCCTCCCGGGCCACCTGGCGTCCGTGCTCGGTGAGGGTGAGCACGGCCCCCTCGCGTCGCACCAGGCCGCCACGCTCGGCGCGCCGCACGACCTCATCGGCAAAATCGGCGCGCCAGCGCAGATGGGCGCGGAGGTGCTGCGGAGTACACTCTTCACTGGCCTCGCTGGCGCCCTCGTGGTTCAGCAGGTGCAACGCCAGCATCTGCTGCGCGAACTCCCAACGTTGCCGCTTGCGCCGCGCTGCGCCCGCCACCAACCCCCGGCCCGGCGCGAACAGCAGGGCCAGACCAAACGCCACGCCGGTCATAGTTGCCATCGCTCCCCCGACCGAGACATCGAGCCAGTAGGCCGCCCAGTAGCCCGCGATGGCGCTCAGCGCCCCGATGAGCACGCTCAACAGCAACATCACCGGCAGGCGGTCGGTCAGGAGATAGGCTGCCGCGGGTGGGGCGACCATCAAGGCGATTACCAGGATCGACCCCACGGCGTCGAACGCTCCCACCGCCGTGACCGAGACCATGGTCATCAGGCCGTAGTGGAGCAGCCCGGGCGCAAAGCCCAGGGCCGCTGCCAGGCCAGGGTCGAAGCTGGTCAGTTTCAATTCCTTGTCCAACAAACCGATCAGCGCCAGATTGATCGCCAGGGTGACTGCCCCGATCAGCAGCGCGCGCGGCAGATCAAGCCCCAGCAGCGTCACCCGGTCGAAGGGGGCGAAGATCAGTTCACCCAGCAGCACGCTGTCCACATCGAGGTGGACATTGCCGGCGTAGCGCGAGATGAGGATCACTGCGATACTGAACAGCGCCGGAAAGACGATGCCGATCGCTGCATCTTCGCGCACCAGCCCTGTGCCACCCACCAGTTCAACCAGGGCCACGGTGATAACGCCCATCGCCACTGCGCCGACAAATAGTAGCGGTGAGCCCAGGGTGCCACTGACGAAGTATGCCAGCACGATGCCGAGCAGCACCGTATGGCTGATCGCGTCGCTCAGCATGGCCATGCGCCGCAGCACCAGAAACACGCCGGGCAGCGCACACGCCGCGGCGACGATCACGGCGATGAGTTGCACTTCGAGTTCAGGGGACATAGCTACTAACATATGGGGAAACCGGGCTTCCCCGATCCCCCACCCACGGAGGTGGCAGGCGCCCCCGGGCGTGGTTGGGGAACGGGGAAACCGGGTTTCCCGCGCCCTCGTGACAGCCCTTACTCCGCAGACGCGATCAGTCGCCGGCTACGCCACATCGACCACAGCAGACCCCGTTCTGGAGCGAACACCAGCGAGACCAGGGTAATCGCCGTAAGGCAAAGGACCACCGCCGGGCCAGTGGAAACGCCGCGCGCCGTGGCGCTGATCAACGCCCCGGCCACGCCAGCGCCCGCGCCAAAGGCCGCCGCGAGCAGCACCATCGTGCTGAGCCGGTTGGTCCACTGGCGCGCTGCTGCCGCAGGGGCCACCAGCATCGCGCTCATCAGCACCACCCCCACGGTTTGCAGGCCAATGGCGATGGCGATCACGATTAGCGTCGTCAGCAGGAGGCCGAGGGCGCCGGTGGGCATCCCCAGGCTGGCTGCGTACTCCGGGTCGAAGCTGAGCAGCTTGAACTGCTTCCAGAGCAGGCTCACACACAGGAGCGCAGGCGCCCCCAGCAGGGCCATCACCACCAGATCACGTTCCACCAGGGCAGCCGCCTGCCCGAACAGAAACGTCTTCAGCCCGGCCTGGGCCGCATCGGGACGTTTCTGGAGCGCTGAGAGCAGCACCAGCCCGAAGCCAAAAAAGACCGCCAGCGTCATCGCCAGGGCACTGTCTTCCTTGATCCGGCTGGCCCGGGTGATGCCCAGGATCAGCAGCGCGGCCAGCCAGGCGGCAACAGTCGCGCCAATGAGCAGCACCAGCGGGTCGCGCTCGCCGGTGAGCCAGAAGGCCAGGGCAATCCCCGGCAGGGCCGCGTGCGACATCGCATCACCCAGGAGGGCCTGACGCCGCAGCACGGCAAAGCAGCCGAGAACGCCGCTGACCATGCCCAGCAGCGCCGCGCCGAGAGCCACGGTGCGCAGGGTGTAATCGGTGCCGAGAGCCAGAAGTACTTCCACAGGTATGCCCGTAGTTCCTTAGTGCTGTGTCCCGTGCGTCTGTCTCGTACTGAGCGAGGCCGCTGCCCCGAGCCTTCCGCCCCTTTCACGGGTAGATTTGTGGTAGCGCGAAAAAGTCCTGGGATCGGGGCCTCTCGCCATCGGATGCCTGCGCGGGCGAGAGGCCCTTGCTCTCCGGTCGCTCCGGGACTTCCTCGCGCTACCCATTCGTTTATTCGTTTCCTATTCGTTGGCGCATCTTCCCCCTCTTGCATCCGTCTGCACGCCGCAGGAAACCGCCGACTCGCCCCATACGTTGGCGAATCTGCTGATAGCGCGACAACGTCCTGGGAGTGAGGCCCCGCGCCACCCGACGCCTGTGCGGAACGCCCCATGTGACCTCCCCTCTCCTGATCCGGTTCAGGGGCGGACAGAACGTATGAGCGCCGACGGGCGGTATGGCGTTGGGATGCGCTGCCTGGCTCCCGCCCCCTCCCCCTCTCCAGCGAAGCTGGAGAGCCTGCGCTGAGCCTGTCGAAGCGGGGAGACCAGAGCCATGCGCGGGGGCGTTCCAATGCGGTATAAGCCACGTTAGCCCGGATGTTCTGTCCGCCCTTAAACCTGATCCGGGAGAGGAGGAGCCTGGGGGTGAGGGCCTCCCTCAATCCATTGCCGTAGACAGAGGCTGGCTCCGGGCCTCGGAGAGCCGATCCACGCCGGGCGGTGTAGGGAGGGCGATCCGCCCACCGTAGGTGGCGCGCAGATTAGCCTCGGTAAAGACCTCCTGCACCGGGCCGCTGGCGATGCGCCGCACATTGATCAGCGTCACCCAATCAAAATACTCCGGCACGGTTTGCAGATCGTGATGTACCACCACTACCGTGCGCCCCCGGGCGCGCAGATCGCGCAGCAAAGCGACGATGGCCCGCTCGGTCACGGCATCAACACCCTGGAACGGCTCGTCCATAATGTAGATCTGCGCGTCCTGCACCAGGGCGCGGGCCAGGAAGACGCGCTGCTGCTGACCGCCGGAGAGCTGGCTGATCTGCCGCTGAGCGAAGTCGGCCATGCGCACCATGTCGAGGGCGGCGAGAGCCTGCTCGCGCTCGCGGGCGCCGGGGCGGCGGAACCAGCCCAGGCTCCCGTAGCGGCCCATCATCACCACGTCGAGCACCGTGGTAGGAAAATCCCAATCCACGCTCCCGCGCTGGGGCACATAGGCCACCAGACGCCGTTGCTCGGCATAGGGCCGCCCGAAGATCAACGTCTGCCCGGCGGCGGGGCGCACCAGCCCCAGGGCCGCCTTGATCAGCGTGGTCTTGCCGGCGCCATTCGGGCCGACGATTGCCATCAGCACGCCGGCGGGAACGTGCAGGTCCACGTCCCAGAGCACAGGTCGGTCGCGATAGGCGACGGTCAGATCGGTTATGGCGATCGCAGGTAGCATCTGGAACTCCCTGTTACTGCAACGCGGTTACAATCGTATCAATGTTGTGGCGCATCATGCCGGCATAGGTGCCGGCGGGTCCATCAGGAGCGCCGAGGGCGTCAGAGTAGAGTTCGCCCCCCAGGGTCACCTCCTGGCCGGCGGCGCGCACGGCGGCGCGCACGGCTTCGATGGTGCGGGGAGCGATTGTGCTCTCCACGAAGATCGCCGGCACCCGGCGCTCCAGGATCAGGCTGGTCAGGGCCTGAATGTCGGCGGCGCCGGCCTCAGTGGCGGTGCTGATGCCCTGCACCGCCTCGACCTCGAAGCCGTAGGCCCGCCCGAAGTAGCCGAAGGCGTCGTGGGCGGTAACGAGGATGCGCCGCTCAGGGGGTAGACTCGCCGCCCGCTCCCGGATGTAACCATCCAGCTCATCGAGTTGCGCCAGGTACGCGCTGGCGTTGCTGCGGTAGCGTTCGGCGCGCGTCGGGTCAGCGGCGATCAACGTGTCGCGGATGGTCCCCACCACCTCCTGCCAGAGCTGCACATCGTGCCAGACATGGGGATCGTAGGTCTTGCCCTCTTCAGGCTCCCAGCGCAGGAGCCTGTCGGCGGGGAGCGTTGCGGCCACCGCTACCACGGTGGCGGCGCCGCGCCGACCAAGCTGCTCCAGGACCCGCTCCAGTTGCGCCTCCAGGTGCAAACCGTTGTAGAAGATCACATCGGCCCGCTGGAAGGTGCGAATGTCGCTCTCGGTGGCGACGTATGTGTGCGGGTCAATGCCCGGACCGAGGAGCACGGTCAGGGTGACGGCGTCTCCGGCGATGGCGCGCACGGCATCGCCGATCTGCCCGGTGGTGGCCACGACGCGCAGCTTCTGCCCTTCTTCCCGGGCCACGACCGGCGCGCCGGCACAGGCGCAGAGCGCCAGTACAAGGAGCGTCACCCCGCTCAGCCGGAACGATCCCTGAACCCAGTTCCACACACCACCCTCACGCCAGATTCTTCCAGGAGCGACTTTAATTTTAGTCTTGCCTAAAATAGCACACCACCGGGCGCCCTGTCAAGGGGTCCGCCGCGTGGCACGTGCTCACATTCGGGGTAATACCAATTACCGTTGATGATGCCGCATTGCTCGAAGCGGTTTCAGGCGTTGCGCTGCCCATCGTAGCAATCCAAAATCTAAAATCCAAAATCTAAAATGGTATAAGGCATCACCCCGGGTGCGCGGACATCCCGCCCGCAATGGTCTGGATGCGGGCAAGATGCCCGCGCACCCAGGAGAAGTGTGAACACGTGCGGAGAACCTCTGGCATGCGAGCATCGCCAACGCAAACACCCCTGCCGTGTCGGCAGGGGTGTGGAGCGTCTGGTCGTCGGCCCGGGGCTAGACGTGGCAGCAGGGAGGGTTGGCCCTCCCTGCTCACTTACGGTTTCAATGTGCGCTCATTCGCACACAGGGCGTGCGCGTCTCAGGAGAGCGCCAGCTCACCCTCGGCCTCCTCGACACGCGCCGGGGCGCGGCGGGCCGCGCGGCGGAGGCGATCCTCGATCTGAGCCAGCAGCTCATCACTCTCCATCGAGACAGCCGCGGCCGCCTCGCGCAGCGTCAGCATACTGGTCCTATCAATTCGCGCCTCGCGCAGGAAGCTGCGGGCCTCGGGGAGCTTCTGGACGACCTGTTCAACCGTGATGTTTTCGAGATTGCCGTTGCGCATTGTGATCCCTCCTCCAGGTATGGTGCTTCTTCTGTGACTCCCGTTGACGGCCCCCTTGCCGGTACCGGGGCGCGGCGCGTGCGCCGCTGTGCAGCTTTAGTATAGCCGATGTCTTGTACAAAATCAACAACCTTGAGGGCTTTTGATTTGTATATTTTGTACAAACTTGATGCGCGCGGACCTCGCGGGTCTCCCGGTCCTGTGTGGCTTTAAGGGCGGACAGAACATCCGGGTCAGCGTGACGTGTACCGCATTGGAACGCCCCCACGCTTGGCTCTGGTTTCCCCGCTTCGACAGGCTCAGCGCAGGCTCTCCGGCGAAGCTGGAGCAGGGTCAGGGGTGAGAGGACCAACCAGTTCTTGGGAGGGCGCAGCCCTCCCGAATCCTCCCCGCTGGCGGGTTGGTTCCCGGGAGGGGGTAGGGGCGCGGCGGCGCCGCGCCCCTACGCCCAAACTCTCCCGGGGGCGGGCTATGTTCACCTCGGGCATCCACGCGGCTGCGCCGCACAGCGCCGGAATGAAAATATTATTGTTCTTGGCAGGGCGCAGCCCTGCCAAACCCTCCCGCGCGCGGGCTATGTTCACCTCAGAGTCAGGCACACCTTGCGCATTCGTTTATTCGTTTCCCATTCGGTGGCCCATTTTCCCTCTGCGTCGCAGGAAGCCCATTCCAGAGCAGGTGAAACCTGTTGCAGGGCTGCGCCCTCCCACACCCTCCCGCTGGCGGGTTGGTTCCCGGGAGGGGGTAGGGGCGCGGCGGCGCCGCGCCCCTACCCCCAAACTCTCCCGCGGGCGGGCTATGTTCACCTCAGGATCTGCAATCTAAAATCTAAAATGGCAGACGGCGCCCCAACGCTGAACACATACCCGCGCGCCCGGATTTGCTCAGCGCTGGCCTTCGGCGTAGAATGAAACAAGCCCGTGAGGTTGTGTGAGGCCCACCCTGGGGTAGAGGAGGGAAGTATGCATTTCCAGCTCAGTGACAACCAACAGATGCTGCGCGACACGGTGCGGCAGTTCGTCGAAAAGGAAGCCGCCCCCACCGTCGCGCACCGCGATGAGGAGGCGATCTGGCCGACCGACCTGGTGAAGAAGATGGGTGAGTTGGGTCTGCTCGGCGTCGCCGTCTCAGAGGAATACGGTGGCGCTGGCCTTGACTATGTCTCCTACGCGATTGTGATTGAGGAACTGAGCCGGGTTGATGCTTCCCTTGGCGTGATTGCCTCGGTGAATAACTCGCTGGTGTGCTACGGTCTGGAGAAGTTCGGCACCGAGGAGCAGAAGCGTGAGCTACTGGCGCCCCTGGCCTCAGGGCGTATGCTCGGCGCCTTTTCGCTCTCCGAGCCTGGCGCTGGCTCCGATGCCGCTGCGCAGAAGACAACCGCCGTGCGCGATGGCGACTCGTATGTGATCAACGGGGTCAAGAACTGGGTCACCAACGGCGATCATGCCGATACGATCATCTTGATGGCGATGACCGACCCGGCCAGGGGGCACAAAGGCATCACCGCGTTTCTGGTGGATACCCACGCCCCCGGTTGCAGCATCGTCAAGGTGGAGAACAAGCTCGGCATCCGCAGCGCCCATAGCTGCCAGATGGCCTACGACAACTACCGCCTGCCGGCCTGGCGCCGCCTCGGCGAAGAGGGCCAGGGCTTCAAGATTGCCATGACCATTCTGAACGCCGGGCGCATCGGGATCGCGGCCCAGGCCGTGGGTATCGCCCAGGGCGCCTACGAAGCCGCGCTGAACTATACCCGCATCCGTGAGCAGTTCGGCCGTCCCATCCACGAGTTCCAGGCCGTCGGGTTCACCCTCGCCGATATGGCGACCCGCATCAAGGCCGCCCGGCTGCTCACCTACGAGGCCGCCTGGCGCAAGGATCAGGGCCTTGACTATGTCAAGGATGCTTCGATGGCCAAGCTCTTCGCTTCCGAAACGGCGATGTGGACGGCGACCAAGGCGATCCAGCTCCACGGCTCCAACGGCTATTCGAAGGAGTACCCCGTCGAGCGCTACTTCCGCGATGCCAAGATTACGGAGATCTACGAGGGTACCAGTGAGATCCAGCGCCTGGTGATCAGCCGCGAGATCACCCGCCATTAGGGGGTACGACCGCTGAACCTCCTCGTATGGGGAGACCGGGTTTCCCCAATTCCCTGCCCATCGGGGCGCCAGGCGACCCCGGTAGCGGTTGGGGTGTGGGGAAACCGGGTTTCCCCACGCCCCTCCGGGCGGCGAGGTTATCCTCGAAGGGGCAACCGCTCGCTACACCGTTCCCGCCAACAGGTCGTTGAGCATCTCCACCAGGCGCCTCTGAGCCGCCGGCAGCGGGTCGCTCAGCTCGACGGCAACTTCCTTGCTGCCAATCCGCGTCACGATCTCGTAGCCGTAGCCGTCACGGGTGGCGCTGCCCGCGCCTCGCGGCGCGCGCGTCAGTTCGCTCCGCCGGATCAGGCCCTCCAGTCGCGCCAGCGCCGCCGGCCCGAGATGCCGCGGGCGCCCCTCGGCGCCTTCGAGCGGCATCACCCAGCCGTTGCGATAGACGATGATTCCCCGCGAGGTAAAGCGCAGGCCGCCGCTCTTGCGGTAGGCGATCAGACCATTGCGGGGCAGGCGCAGCCGGTCGTCGGCTGCGGGGCCTGTGGGTGGCTGTGCCTCGCTCAGGCGCGTGTCGTAGCCTTCCGCCCCCGCTCCGCCGAGCTTGAAACCCTCTGCAGGCGCCTGTGGATCCTCGGTTGCGTCGCTCATTGCACCACCATGCTTGCGATCACCCGCTCGAACCTCCGGCTCACGCGGTCGAAGACCTGATCCGGCGCAGTGAAGGTGACATAATATGACTGGTCGGCGCTGACGATGATGTACTCGCGCGCTCGCACCACCACTGGAACCGAGGCGCGCCGTGGCTCGTCAATGGGCTGCACCACGTAAGCGTACTCCGATACGATCGCCCGTGCCCCGCCAACGTCGCTTTCGGTCTCGCTGAGGAAATGGTAGCCGGTGAGCGCCTGCCGTTGCTCTACCCGCCGGTCAAGCAGAGTCTGTAAGGTGGGTGGGTTGGCGGGGTCGAGGGGGCGGCTCTCGACTGCCAGAGAGGTTTTGACCGCCGAGGGTGTGGCCGGATCTACCACGCGCAGCACGACATCCTGGAGCGACTCGACGGCGATCCAGTCGGCGGGATAGTCGAAGCGCAGCGGCGTTACCTCGTCCTGGAAGGTGCGGGTACGGGTAGTGGCACTGGTCATCACCAGCCAGCCGCCGAGGAGGAAGAGCAGGGCCACCAGAGCCACGCCGATGTCCTTGGGCCGCATACGCAGGGTGTAGATCGGTTGGTTGCGCGCCAGGTCGCTCATCGGGGCCTCCAATCACTGCCCGGCCCGCCGCAGGGTCACGGCGGTGCTGCGGCGCATCAGCGCGGCCAGGGTCAGGAAGGCGCCCAGGGCTACGCTCAGACCCATCAGCAGCGAGCGCCAGGGGGCCACCTGCAAGCCCGCGGCGCTGACCTCGCTGATCAGCCAGCTAAACACTCCGTTGAGCACCGTTGACAGCGCGTACCCCAGGGGCAACCACCAGACGGGTTTGTGCTCGAATCTGGCTTCGGCCATGAACCAGCCCTGTAGCCCGCCAAACGACGCCGCAGCGAATGCCGTGGTGACAGTGGCGATCACGCCGGGGCCGAGCGCCACGCCCTCGTTGGCCAGCACGAAGTACAGGTTGCTGACCATGGCAATGCCCAGACCGGCCATGGTACCGTAGATGATCCCGTCCATCCGCTCGTCGAACTCTGCCGTGTCGTAAACCAGCACGCGCACGGCGACGTAGACGATGGCCTGGTAGGTGGCGCCGATGATCAGGATCGAGGCCAGCAGGGAGCTTAGCGTGGTGCGCGGCGCCCATTCGCTCACCCGAAACCAATCGTAGATGAGGCGCCGGGCCACCACGTCGGTGAGCAGCGCCGCGAGCAGAAAGACTGCGGCGACGCGCTGTTTTGGCTCCGGCTCAAGGCGATCTTGCTGGTAGAAGAACACGACCCAGAGGAGTGACGGGATCACCGCCAGGAGCACGCTGGCTACCAGCAGGGCCGGGCCGCTCAGCGGGCCGATCTGGTTGGCGGCGTAGGCGACAATGGCAGCCAGAACGGCCATCCCGCCGATCTGCAGGGCAGTTGCTCGCCAGAAACCGGTGCGGGGCCGGTTCACCGCCGCGTAGTGCCGCGCGCAGTAGGCCCGCCCGCCCAGGGTCTGGTATGGCGGGCTAAGCCGCTCGTGGCAGATGCAGCATTCAATCGTGGCAGGATCTTTCTCGGACATAGTTCAGTTCCAGCCCTGCGTCGTGATGGTACCCGGCAGGATTACACAGGCCACTCCTACACCTCCACACCCCCTACCTCCCCCGGCGCAACTCTGCGTCCACCCGATACGGATTGCTGGCAGTAGCAGGAATGGACACCTCCTGGTCGGCAATGATGGGCCGGTAGCCCGAGCCGAAGACGATAACGCTGTAGGTCTGACCGCGGGGCACGGCCTGCTGGGTCCGGTAGACGCCCTGCCGGTCGGTGACGCCGAAGGTCAGCACTTCGTCGGGCGAGAGGGTGTCATCGGCGGCGGCCCGGCTCGCGGTGATACCAGGGCGCATCACCAGGAACTGCACCCCTTCGATACCCCGGCGGGTGCTGGCATCGGTGATCTGCCCCTGGATGTAAACCAGCTCGGCGTTGCTGGTTGGCGGCGCTGCCGGCCCCTCGCCGGTGGTGCAGGCGATCAGGGCTACGTCGTCAACGAACATGCTCGAAACATTGCCGCGCGGATTCTCCGAGGCGAAGACCAGGCGCACACTGCGCCCGGCCAGGCGCGAGACGTCGAAGCTCCGTTCGCGCCAGGTGTCGTCGCCGCCACGCGAGGAGATCTCCTCCACCACCTGGAGCGGGTCGCCCTGGAGGGTCGCAAACAGGGCGCTGAAGCGCGCGTCGGGGGCGAAGGCGCCGAAGAGTCCGGTGGTCTCTTCGTGGATCAGGCGGGCGTAGCGCAGTTCCACGCGGGTGGCATTGGCGGGAACGCGCACGTCCTGGTAGAGGTACTGGAGCGTCTCCTGATCCTGCCCGCCAAGCCAGGCGCTGTAGCGTCCGCTCCGTGGCAGTTGGGTGTCGATGATCGGCGCGTCGCCGCGGGCGACCTCGATCCAGGCCTCGCGTTGCTCAAAGCCTCCGGCAATGACGATGTCGCTGCAACCGGCGGGCAGGGCCGGGGCGGGCCGTTCCGGCGCAGGGCCTCCCGAGGGCACGCCGGTGGTGTCGGAGATCACCGGGCCGCCGGGCGTCGCCTGGTCGGTAATGCCCACCCGGGCGAAGGCCTGGCGCACGGCCTCCACCTCGGCGCCCTGGCCGTACAGATCGGCCGCGGCGCGGACGCTGGCGTTGGCCGCGTCCACGAAATTCGCGCTCGGCGTCAGGTACTGGGTCAGGGCGCGGTAGGCGATCTGTTCGGTCTTCTCGCGGCCGATGGCCTGCGCCAGCAGGTAGTGGGCGTGGTTGGGGATGCCGCTGTTAACATGAACGCCGCCGTTGTCGGCCCGGCGCGTGTTGGGGAGGTTGGCGTACTCGGCCATGGTTGCCGGCTGGCCGATCCCCTCGAGCGGATTGCGCGGGTCGTAGGCGCCATCAGCGTTCGGGTCCTGCATGCTCCGCAGATACGGCCGGGGGTACGGCGGCGATTTGATCACGTCTTCGCCGATCAGCCAGTCATTGCGGTCAATCATTACGGCGAAGACATCGGAGTAGGACTCGTTCAGCGCCCCCGATTGGCCCTCGTAGATCAGATCGGCGCTATACTGCGTGACGCCGTGGGTAAACTCGTGGCCGATGACGTCGAGCCCGAACGGCAGCGGTTTGAAGATGCGCCCCCCGTCGCCGTAGATCATCTGGTTGTACTCGCCTATCCAGGCGGCGTTCTCGGCGTCCTGGGGGTCGCTGCCGAAATTGACGGTGGAGACCAGGGGCATGCCGCGACCGTCAATCGAGTTGCGCTGGAAGGTGGCGAAGAAGTAGTCGTACACGACGCCGGCGCCATCGTGGGCCGCCTGCGCCACCGGGTCGCGCGAGCGCTCGCCTTCATCAATGATCAACCGGCCCGGCACGCGGGTAGTATTCTGTGCGGTGAAGGTGCGACGGCGTTTGGTGTGCATGATTGAATCGAAGGCGTGGATCACCAGCGGTCGCCGGGCGTTGACGAAGTAGGTCCACTGGCCCAGGGGCGTGGTGGTGAGGATGGTGAGTTGCCAGGCCAGTGCGGCCCCGCCCCGTTCGTCCACGTAGATCACCAGGCGGGTCCTGGCGGGCACCGGGGTGATCGCGATGCGCGCCAGTTCGTCGGCGTCGAGCTGTTTGCCGCGCAGGTCGAGCAGGGCGACGGCCAGCGCCGCATCGGGGGTGACGGCGGGGTCAGGCGCGACTTCGATCTGTGGGTGGAACTGCCCGTTGACAGCGACGATACGCTGGTCGGGATCAAGGTGAACCACCAGTTGGCGCCCGAAGACGGGCAGGCCCCGGTAACGTTGCTCGAAGCGCAGATGCGCGAAGCCGAGCTGCGCATCGGGTTCGTAGCGCAGCAGCCGCAGTTCCTCGGCAGCGCTCCGCAGGCCGAAGAGGGCGCGATTCTGGTCAAGGAAACCGCGCGCAATCGCCTCGGGCTTGCCGGCCTCGGCAGCCGTAGGAACATAGGGCAAGCGGTCGTCGGCGCGCGCCGGTTGCACAAAGCGCGCCACTCCGGTGAGCGCATCGAAACTGGCTTCCAGCGGGGCGGTGGTGCGCGCCTGGAGGGCCGCAAAGGCCTGCTGTGGAGTCGGGGCGCCGGGGAGAGGGATAGGAGCCGGGGCGAGCCGCGTATCGCTGAAACGAAGCGCCTGAGGAGGCTGCGACCACACCAGCGGCAGCGTGGTCAGCCCATAGACGAGAATCAGCAGTCCAAACTGGATCTGGCGACGCCCGAAGAGTATCCGTCGCTTCATACAAACCCTTGTCTACGTCTGACGGCCTGTGCGCCTGCGCGGCGCAATGCAACGTGAGGGTTGTTCGAGACGGCTGTGCGTTTCTGAGATGAAAATACGGGGAAACCGGGTTTCCCCACCTGCGGTGAGCCTGTCGAACCGCACCCCTCCCTGCGGGGAGGCGCCCGGTTCCCTCCCCCAGCGGG
>CAKZKA010000157.1 GCA_937120965.1 uncultured Chloroflexota bacterium | reverse complement strand
GCGGGGCGCACAACGCCAGCATGCAACCGTGGGAGGGCTAACCCCCTCCCTGACCCTCCCCCGCTGGGGGAGGGAACGGGGCTCCTCCCCTCAGGGAGGGGGTTGGGGAAACCCGGTTTCCCCATCTGTTCACATCGGCGCTGGGGTCGCCACGCAAGCTCGGGAGCCACGTGACACGGGTATCCCACCCTCGTCAGCGTTCGAGGGCAGGCCATCCTCGCGCCCAGGGGAAGGGTGAATATACACGGGGAGAGGTTCCCGATTGCATAGTTACCAATGCTACGGTATACTTCCTGTGGTTCGGGCCGCAAAGGCTCGAACGTCGTGCGTTTAAGCCTTTGAGGAGCGATCAACGGCCATGGACCGTGTACGGGCGCGCGTGGTCATTTCGGGCAGGGTCCAGGGTGTGGGTTTCCGGGCGCACACGCGCACCCGCGCCCGTAGCCTCGGCGTCGAGGGATGGGTACGCAACCTCCCCGATGGCCGGGTTGAGGCCGTGTTCGAGGGCAGCCGCGCCGCCGTGCAGCAGATGGTGAGCTGGTGCTACAGCGGTCCAAACTACGCTGTCGTAGAGAAGGTGGATGTTACATGGGAGAATGCTACCGGAAAAGAAGGCGAATTTCATATTTCCTGGTAGCGCCCGTGCCTGAGCGGCGTCCATATCTGGCATGCTTACCCGAGGAAAGGACCCGCTGATGCCCACGTTTCGCTGGAAGCTCTTCACCAGCGCGTTGATAAGCCTGGCCATTCTGGTGCTGGCCTACCTGAATCGGGCCTGGATCGTCGAGGCCTTCAGCCTGCTCGGCGAGGCACGCCCGCTCTGGCTCGCCCTTTCGGTGATCCTGATTGGCCTTGGTTACCTCATCAGCGCACAGGTCTTCAATATTGTGCTCCGCTCGCTGGGCTATCGCATAGGGATCCTGCGGCTCTGGGCCACGGCGCTGGTGGCGATTGTGATCAGCCAGTCGGTGCCCGCCGGCGGCGTTGGCAGTTATGCCTTTCTGCTAAGCAATTTTACCCGGCGCGGGATTTCGCCGGGCGAGTCGGCGCTGATCGCCTCGCTCGAGACGCTGAGCTATGCGATCGCCATGATCCTGGTCTTTATCTTCAGCCTGATCTACCTGGCCCTTCACGGCCTGGACGCCACTATCGCCAGCCTGGTGGCGGCCCTGGTGGCAGTGACAGTGATCGGGGGCGCGATCTACCTCCTCACCCGCCCCGAGGCGGTGCTGCGGCGCTGGGCTACCCGCCTGCAACTGGGCATCGGCAGGATCTTTGGTCAGCGCTGGACGGGGGCCAGGGCCGCGCGGATCGTTACCGATCTGACGCGCGCGCGAGGCCTGCTGGCCAGCCGCCGCCGCGATGTGATCTTGCTGGTGCTGGTGCAACTGACGGCGCTGAGCGGCCACAGCCTGGCAATGCTGGCGGTGCTCACCAGCCTGGGCGTCAGCGCCAGCTTCGGGATGATGCTGGCGGCGTTTGGCATCGCCCTGATCACCTCTACGTTTAATGTCCTGCCCGGCGGCGGCGGGACGGTAGAGGCCGCACTGGTCGCTGTGCTGACCCAGCTTGGTATTGGCCCGGCGGCGCTGCCGGCGGCGATTATCTTCCGCCTGTTCAACTTCTGGCTGCTCACCCCCGTGGCGATGGCCTGCTACCACTGGCTGATGCACGAGCCGGTTAAGCCCCTGGTGTCGAGCCTCACCGCGCCTGTGGAGACCCACGTTCACGTCGAGCATTAAGGCAGTTTCAGAACCCTCCCCACCACGAGGGCTACGCCCTCCCGGGAAACAGCAGCGCTGGAGCGCCCCCACCACCGCTTGGGGGATGGGGAAACCGGGTTTCCCCACCTGTGGTGAGCTTGCCGAACCACGCCCCTCCCTGCGGGGGCGCCCGGCGCCCCCCACCACCGGTTGAGGAATGGTGAACACCTGGTCTCTCCACACCCCTGCCCGCGTGGCTGCACCGGCTGATGGTTTTTCAACCTGTACTCCGCTATCCACCCCTCCCCCGGCGGCTCAGGCGGGCCGCGCAGCGAAACCTTCAACCCGAATGGGCGCACCGCGACGCAGGCCCAGCGCCACATCGGCCCTCCCGTCGCGCACGGCGACCTCAAGGTAGCCAGCGCTGTTGATCAGCGCCAGCGCCTCTCCCACCGCCGCATCGGCAAAGGTGCGCCGCGGCGGGCCGAGATCGCGCCCGGCGGCCATGACCCGCAGGTGTGGCAGCGCCCCCAGGTCGGCCAGATCGGTGGCGCGGATATTGCTCGCGCAGTTCCCGAAGTGATCGATCACCAGAATCTCGCCCTGCAACGCGCCCGCCTCCCGGCGCACCGGCGGCACGTCCAGACGCGCCAGGTCGCTTACCGGCGGACCGAGGGCCTCGAAGGCCAGACCCGCGGCGAGGTGCGCGGCCACGGGGGTGAACACGTCGCGACCGTGGAAGGTGGGCGCGACCTGCGGGCGCCAGTAGCGACTGTCGGTCAGGCTGACGGCGCGAAAGCTCTCGGCGCCGGTAAGCAGGGGCCAGAAGACGCCGTTGTCGGGGCCGACCAGCACCTGCGGCGCGCCATCCAGGCGCACTTCAAGCGCCAACCCCCGCCGCTCACTGCCCACGCCGGGGTCCACCACCACCACGTGAATGCTGCCGGGCGGATAGAAGGGCACATAGGCGGGAAGGAGCAGCGCGCCGGCCAGCACATCCTGGGGCGGCACGGCGTGGGTGATGTCAATGAGCGTGGCCCCGGGGCAGATCCCCAGGGCCACGCCCTTCATTGCCCCGACGTAGGCATCTTCGTAGCCGAAATCGGTAAGAAAGGTGATGATCATTATTTAGTTCGCAGGGGCAGTGGTGCGCTCATCGGCGCTGGAGCCGCCACGTCCGAACCAGCGACGCCACTCGCGATGCTCCCAGACCACCAGCAACTGCGCGGCGTTGAAGATTGACGAGTAGGTGCCGCTGACCAGCCCGATCAGCATGATCAAGACGAAGTTCTGGATCGTCTCGCCACCGAAGAGCAGCAAGGCCGTGAGGGTAAAGAAGGTGGTCAACTGGGTATTGATCGAGCGCGGCAGGGTCTGCACAATACTATGGTTGACGATATCATCGAATGTCTCGGCGGGATGGCGATTGATCAGGTTTTCGCGGATGCGATCGAAGACGACGATGGTATCGTGCACCGAAAAGCTCAGGATGGTGAGCAGGGCGGTCAGGAACAGGGCATCCACCTCAAAGCGCTGGTTAAAGGTGCTGAAGATCGCCGCGATGCCAAGGACGACGAGCACATCGTGGATCATCGCCAGGATGGCGCAGATGCCGTAGCGCACGGGATGGGGCGCCCTGCGGAAGGCCCAGGTCAGGTAGAGCAGGATGATCAGCGTGGCAACGACCACGGCAATGATCGCGCTGCGGGTGCTCTCCTGACTAACTGTCGGGCCGACGCTCTCCAAACGTTCGCGCGTTACCGTACCAAACTCGGCCTGCAGGGCCGCCTCAACCGCGGCGGTCTCTTCGCGCGGACCGGTTTCGCTCAGCGGGCGAGTACGCACAATCGCATCGGCCACCTGGCGGCCCTCCAGCTCGACCTGGCTCATGCGCACCTGAGCGTTCTCGAAGCCCTGAGCGGCAAACACCGCGGCAACGGCCTCGTCGCTGATCTCACCGGGGGCCTTATCGGCGAACCGCAACTCCCACAGCGAGCCACCGCTAAAATCAATGCTCGGGCGCAGACCGAAGGCAAACTTCCCCGTGGTGACCAGGGGGTGCAGGAGCATGAAGTACATCCCCGGCAGGATCATCAGCAGGGAGAGGCCAAACCACCAGTAGCGCCGGGCGACAAGTTTTTCCATAACCGTCCTACACCACCTTGGGGCCGGCAGGCGGCGCCGCCAGCGACTCGCGGCGATCGATCCCGAAGAGCCAGGCGCGCTCCTCGCGGAACAGTGGCGCAGCCAGACGCAAGAAGGTGCGCGTAACCACGACCGCCGTGAAGAGGCTGATCAGCACACCCAGGCCCAGGGTCAGCGCGAAGCCCTGGATGATGCTCACCCCAAAATTGCTGCCGAAGACAAAGAGAACTGCGCAGGTGATCAGAGTCGAAACACTTGAATCGCGAATGGCCGGCCAGGACTCCTCGAAGCCCAGTTCCAGCGCGCTGCGAATATCGCGGCCCCGCCGGTACTCCTCGCGGAGCCGGGCAAAGATGAGCACATTCGCGTCCACTGCCAGGCCGATCGAGAGCACAAAGCCGGCAATGCCCGGCAGGGTCAGCGTAATAGGCACAAAGCGGTAGATCGCAAAGCTGATCAAGGTGTAGATGACCAGCGCCAGGGTCGCCAGCATCCCGGGGAAGCGGTAGAACAGGATCATGAACAGGGCTACAACGACCAGACCCATCGTGCCGGCAACAATACTGGCCTGGACCGACTCCTGGCCCAGAGTGGCAGTAATTGAGCGCGTGGTCTCCACCACCAGGGGCACAGGGAGCGCGCCATATTTCAACTGATTGAGGATCGCGTCGCGATCCTCCACGCTGTTGGTGGTGATCACGCCCGAGCCATCGGTCAGCGCGGCTTCGATGACCGGGCAACTGACAACCCGATTGTCGAGCACGATGCACATCGGCTGGCCGATGTTAGTGGCAGTAAATTGCGCCAGGCGCGTAGCCGACTCGCCGCGGAAGGTAAACGACACGGCGGGCCGGCTGGTGACGCCGGTCTGAGAAATGGTCGGCTGAACCGACGCGGTATCGAGGTCGGCGCCATCGGTGATGCTCGGAAAGATCGGGCCGAGGGTGGCGGGATCAACGGTTTCGGTCAGGCCCTCGGTGGCGCTCAACTGGGGCGGGTTGGGGCTGTTGCTGGTGCGAACGACCGTGCCGGGGGACAGGAACTGGCCCTGCGAGTCGATAAACTCGAGTCGTCCGGTTCCGCGCAGAGTATCAATGGCCTGCTCCGGGTTCTCCACCCCGGGCAGTTCGACAATCAACCGGTCGTTCCCGGCGAGTTGCACCACCGTTTCGCCAACGCCGAGGGCATTGACACGCCGCTCGATCACGCGGCGGGCGGTTTCCATCTGGTCGGGGGTGGTCTCGGGGTCGGTCGAGCGGAGCAGAACCTGAATACCGCCCTGGAGGTCGAGACCGAGGCGGAAGCTAACATCGCGGCCGAGGAAGGTCTGGCTTGGAACCAGATTGATCCACAGGGCCAGGGCCGTCACGACCGCGATGAGAATGAGCGAGATGATTTCCCGGTTACGCACAGGGCACCTGATTTCTGCGATGCTGTGGCAAGAACCGCGGCATTATAGCGGCGCGCGCAGGGGCTGTCAACCGGCATGTCATACCGCCAGCAGACGACGAATGGCGGATCGCCGCGGTAGCGTTTCGATGCCCGGGCGATGGCGCGTATACAGTCTGTTCACTTCCAACCGGCACTACTGACCGGCCGCCCGCAGGGCCGCCTCGATAGCGCCAGGAAGACCGCGCATATCCACGATCTGGCCATTCACATTGAAGGTCGGCGTGGCATTCACCCCGGCAGCGAAGGCCGCCTCGGCAGCCGCGGTAACGGCCTGAGCCTGGGCGCCGCTGCTCATACAGGCGTCGAAGGCGGCGCGATCGAGGCCCAACTGCCCGGCGTAGCCACTGAAGACATTCTGAACATTGTTTAGGGTCGCCCACTGCTGCTGGTTCAGGTAGAGCATATCGTGCATCTGCCAGAACTTGCCCTGCTCGCCCGCGCAGCGCCCGGCAGCGGCGGCAGCAACGGCGTGCTTGTGGCTATCGAGGGGCACCTCGTGATACACGAACCTGACTTTGCCGGTCTCGATGTAATCGCGCAAGATGATCGGCGCCATGTTCCGATCGTAATAGGCGCAGGAGGGGCACTGGTAATCGGCGTATTCGGTCACGGTCACCGGAGCCTCGGGGCTGCCCTTGTACCAGAAGCCTTCGGCAGTCTGGCCCACCGGCACGGTTGGTGCAGCAATCGGCGGGGTAGCGCGGCTCCGCAACAGGTAGGTGGCGAGAAAGGCTATGCCTATCAGCACAACGGCGCCAACCACGAGGTAGAAGGGGAGGAGAGGATTCTGCTTGCGCGCAGTGACTTTGCGCCCGCGCTGACCCGAGACGCTGCTCATTACGGTTTCTCCGCGTTGTTACGTGATCGGTACAATACGCTGCACGTGATCCATCGTGATGATAATGCTGGATGCGGCAAAAAAGTACAGAGTAACGATTTTTCTCCCCGCAACAAACCATCTGTTTTCAGGGTGAACCCGGGGAAACCTGGTTCTCCCACATGGGCTACGTTCGTCGAACCATGCCTCGATCCAGGAGGGTTGGCGAGGATCGCACCCTCCGGGACCCTTCCGGGTAGCCCGCGGGCATATTAACAAAGGCATTATAGTCAGTCGCGAGTCGGGCGTCAACACGAGTCTGGCGGGTCGTTCCAGGTTCCCCTTGACAGTGATGCCGTGTCTCAGCTAGACTCGCATCTCGACACTGAGGTGAAAATACGGGGAAACCGGGTTTCCCCATCCCCCTCCCTGAGGAGGGTTTGGGCGTAGAGACGCAGCGGCGCTGCGTCTCTACGCCCTCCCAGAGATACCCCATAGTCATCGCGGCGTTGTGCGCCACGCGCATGGGCGTCTAACGTGAACATATAGGGAAACCGGGTTTCCCCATACCCCCGCCCACGGGGCGGCAAGCCCTCCCCACCGGGAGGGTTTGGGGGGCGCAGCCCTCCCAGGAAACAACCCACCAGCAGGGAGGGTTTGGGAGGGCTACGCCCTCCCAGAACAATAATATTTTCATTCGCTCCCCCTTTCCCTGAGCAGGAGAGAGGGTCCGGGGGGTGGAGTGAAGCGGCCGTGGCCAAAAAAATCTACCCGTGAAAGCCACAAAGACAGAGGTATGGTATTGTAATCCAGGCATCGTTACATTCACACAAGGGAGGCAGGGGGGTGAGGACAAGGACGCCATCCGCCAGAACACCTGAAAGGGAGGCGGGTCCGGGAGGGCGTAGCTTTCCCCAAACTCTCATAACGTGGACCGGAGGTTCTGTGAAGTCAGCACCTGTCAGGCTGCTGGTGGCCCTCGCGTTGCTCCTGCTCACTGCCTGCGCCGCGCCGGCAAGCGTTCGCCCCACGGAGCGACCCGATGGCGCCCTGGTAGCACAGACAACCTCCGAACTCACCGTGGCGGCGGCGGCCGATCTGACGCCAGCGTTCCAGGAACTGGGCGCCCTGTTCGAGCAACAAACCGGCATCCGGGTCATTTTCAACTTCGGCTCAACCGGCCAGCTTGCCCAGCAGATCGAGCGCGGCGCGCCGTTCGATCTGTTCTTTGCGGCGAATAAGTCGTTTATCGAGGACCTCAACCGCAACGGGCTGGTCATCGCCGATACTATGGAGATATACGCCCAGGGCCGCCTGGCACTCTGGAACCGTCGCGACAGCCCGCGCAAACTAGAACGCATCGAGGATCTGGCCGATCCGGTCTTTGAACGGATCGCGATTGCCAACCCCGAGCACGCGCCCTACGGCCAGGCGGCGAAGGAGGCGCTGGAGCGCGCTGGCATCTGGGAAACCGTCGAACCGCGGCTGGTCTTCGGCGAAAATGTTGTCCAGGCGCTCACTCTGGCCGACACGGGCAATGTTGATGTCGCCATCGTGGCACTGTCCCTCAGCGTCCAGAGCAACGGTTTCTGGACGGTCGTTCCGGCGGAGCTGCACCCCGATCACCCCTTGATCCAGATGGCAGCAGCGATTACGGGCACGCCGCACGAGACTGCGGCTCGCCAGTTCATCGCCTTTGTCAACGGCCCCGACGGTCATGCCATCATGAAGAAGTACGGTTTTATGCTGCCCGGTGAGATCCCCGAATGAACTGGCCGGCGTTCTGGCTCTCACTCCAGGTAACGACGATCGCGACGATCTGCATCACGGTCATCGGCCTGGCCCTTGCCCTGCTGCTGACCCGCGTCCGACTGCCGGGGCAGCTTGTGATCGAAACGATCCTCCTGCTGCCGCTGGTGCTCCCGCCAAGTGTGATTGGCTACTATCTGTTGCTGGCACTGGGCCGCGGAAGCCCCCTGGTGGAATGGTTCAACGTGCGCATCCTGTTTACCTGGCCGGCTGCTGTGGTCGCGGCGACGGTGGTGGGGCTACCGTTGATGATCCAGAGCAGCCGGGCGGCGCTGGCAAATGTTGATCCGGTGCTGGAAAATGCGGCGCGCACTCTCGGATCAAGCGAGTGGCGGATCTTCTGGCAGATCACCCTGCCACTGGCCCGGCGCGGCATCCTGGCAGGGATGATACTCGGCAGCGCGCGGGCGCTCGGCGAGTTCGGCGCAACCCTGATGGTCACCGGCAACATCCCCGGGCGCACCCAGACCCTGCCGGTGGCGATCTACGATGCTGTTCAGGCCCAGCGCTACGCCGACGCCCACCTGATGGTGCTGGTGATGACCGGCCTGGCTTTTGCCGGCCTGCTCTGGGTGCGCTGGATCGAACCACCGCCGCAGCGCTATCGTCCCGAGGGCCGCTCCGAAGAGGGGGCGAGTGATGGGTGAGGGGCAATCCGGTCCGCGCCCCGGCGCGGCGCTGTCAATACCCCTTTTCACCGGGTTTATACCAATTACCGTTGATGATGCCGCATTGCCTGAAGCGATTTCAGGCGTTGTGCTGCCCAGTGTGGCAATCCACAATCCAAAATCTAAAATCCAAAATGGTATTACGGGCGGACAGACCATCCGAGCCAACGTGGTGTGTACCGCATTGGAACGCCCCCGCGCGTGGCTCTGCCAGGGGTGAGGACCACCCAGCGCATCCCAACGCCATACCGCCCGTCGGCGCCCATATGCTTTGTCCGCCCAGGGACGAAACCGTACGTATTCACGTGTGGGGTAAGGCGTCCCGTCTGCAATGGCCTGGATGCGGGCAAGATGCCTGCGCACCCGGGAGAAGTGTGAACACGCACACGAAACTGTTTTCATCCCCGTAGCGCGCGGCAAAGCCGCGACGGCCTCCGAGGAGATACGCCATGGGCCCACACCTCCAGGTCGACATCGAAAAACGCCTCGGGCCGCTGACGCTCCAGATGCAGTTCAGCGTCGCAGCGGAGATCCTGGTGCTCTTCGGGCCATCAGGGGCCGGCAAGACCCAGACGCTCCAGGCCATCGCCGGGTTGATGCGCCCGGATCGGGGACGAATCGCCCTGGACGACACGCTCTTCTTTCGGCGCGAAGCAGGGCTGCGACCGGTTCATCTCCCGGCGCGCAAGCGCCGGGTCGGCTATGTTTTTCAACAGTACGCGCTCTTCCCCCACCTGACCGCGCTGGCGAACGTGGCCTTTCCGCTGGCCGGGCAGCGCGACGCGCGCGACCGCGCCCTGGCGCTGCTGGAGCGGATGCGCCTCGGGCACCTGGCCCAGCGCATGCCCCACGAGCTGTCGGGTGGCCAGCAACAGCGTGTAGCCATTGCCCGCGCCCTGGCCGCCGAACCGCGCGTGCTGCTGTTCGACGAGGCCTTCGCCGCGCTGGACCGGCGCATCCGCGAACGCCTCCACGCCGATCTGCGCGCCCTCCAGGCTGAGCAGCAGTTGATCGTCATCTACGTGACCCATAACCTCGATGATGCCTTTGCGGTGGGCCACCGGCTCGCGGTGGTGCGCGACGGGCGCGTCGAGCAGATCGGGCAACTTGACGATGTTTTCACCTGTCCGGCGAACCGGCGGGTGCTCGAGATCCTGGGCATACCCAATGCGATTGCCGCGCGGGTGGTCGAGGTCACGCGCGGGCAGACAGTGCTCGACTGGGATGGGCGACTGCTGACCGCGCCACCGCTGGATCTGCCGCCGGGCGCGGAGGTCACGGCCTACATCCGTCCCGAAGATATCCGCCTGGTCTACCCGGACCGCCCGTTGAACCGCATGCTTGGCCAGAACCTGATCGAGGGCCAGGTGATCGAGCGACGCCCGGGACGGCACCTCCACCACTTGCGGGTCGCCCTCAGCGACGGCCACCTGGTCGAGATAGCGCACCCGGCATCGTCCTACACCACCCTGCCGTTGCCCCCCGGCACGCCGGTGCGACTGGTGCTGCGTAAGGAGAGCATCGTCGTGATCGCGCCCAGGGCCGCCACCCGGCAGCAGGAGGCGCCGATCTACGCGAGCGAGTCGCCAGACGGCGCGCCGGAGTGGGGAGGGTGATGGGGCAACCAGATCGCCCCCTCATACCATTTTGGATTTTAGATTTTGGATTGTGGATTGCCACGCTGGGCAGCACAACGCCTGAAATCGCTTCAGGCAATGCGGCATCATCAACGGTAATTGGTATCACATGCTGCCGGGTTCAGGGGCGGACAGAACGTATGGGCGCCGACGAGCGGTATGGCGTTGGGATGCGCTGGGTGATCCTCACCCCCGGCCCCCTTCGACAGGCTCCAGCTTCGCTGGAGAGCCTGCGCTGAGCCTGTCGAAGCGGGGAGAGACCAGAGCCGCGCGCGGGGGCGTTCCAATGCAGTACACGCCACCCTGGCTCGGATGGTCCGTCCGCCCTTGAAGCGGGAAGAGTCAGGGAGGGCTTTCGGGCACAGCGTCGGGTTGCCCCTCCCCCTTCCGGCGCGGGACCGGTCAGGGAGCACGGGGCACCCGAGTTTCTCCACTCGCAGATCAGGAACATTTCCCGCATCTCCCCGTCAGCGACTTTCTGTACCATGCCTTCTGGCAGAAGCCGGGTCGGTTCTGAACGGCTTCTGCTTGAGGGCGGGAAGCGCAGTTCCTCCACATCCCCGGGTTTCCGCCTGACGGTCAAAGGTGCGTAGAACCCGCTGTTCCCCACCCTCCTCCACCCGACCCCTCGTCAGGGCCGGGAGACCGGGACAACCTGGTTTCCTCCGGTCGTGTGGACCTGCGCTCCAATCCGGTACGCACACCAGCCGGCGTGCACCGGAACGCCATTGCGGCAATCTGCAATCCGAAATGGTATGAACCAGGGGTGGGGCCTCTCTGACCAGTCATACAATTTTTGGTTTTAGATTTTGGATTGTGGATTGCCACACTGGGCAGCACAACGCCTGAAACCGCTTTAAGCAATGCGGCATCATCAACGGTAATTGGTATCAATCCACAATGAGGAGAAGGATGTCCAGAGCAATGTTGCGTCTTGCGTGTATCCTGGGCTGCTGCCTGGGGCTGATTGGCGGAATTGCGCCGAGCGCGGCTGCGCCGGTTCGACCGTTTATGCCGGTGACGCTATCTGCGGAAGAGCATACTCGCGCCAACGCTGACCGGGCCGCGTCTCTCCCGACGCCGGCACAGGCCGCCAACCTGGTGCAGGATGGTGGCTTTGAGCAACAGGGCGCAGGCTGGGAGGGCTGCGGCAATGCAGGCCTGGTGGATGCCCAGTCTGCCGGGGCTGTGGCTGTCTATGCCGGGCGCTACGCCGCCTTCATGGGCGCTGGCGCAGACGGCAGCGATTGCCCGCGCCTGCCGGACAACACGACTCCCCGGCAACTCCTGAGCCAGGAGCTGAGCATTCCCGCCAGCGCCGGGGCGGTCACCGTCTCATTCTGGTTCCGAGCCGAAGCAGGCACTGGCGTGGACGTGTTTCTGGCTCGCGGCCTGTACCAGTTCGATCCGGATCTGGGCGGGGTGAAGCTCGGGAGCTTTGCCACTGACCAGCCGCCGGGCTGGCAGCTCTACCGCACCGTGCTGACGGGCGATCAGCTTGAGCGGGTGCGCGGGCAGAGGGTGCGGTTCTCGATTGTGATCCAGGGGAACACGGCAGTAGACCCCGATGCGGTGTTACTGATCGACGAGGTGCAGGTGCTCGCCACCGATGGGCGCACGACTGCATCGCCGCTGCCCCCGGCGCTCCGCGGCGATGGCAGCCGTCCCCTGGCGGCAATCCGCGCCGAGGCGGGCGGCAACCGCTGGCTCTACCGGATGGATCCCGACGGAAGCAATCAACAACTGATCTATCGGGGCCTGCTGAACAACGTTCGCTACCCGGCCTGGTCGCCGGATGGCCGGCGTCTCGCCGTAGCCGACTACAACACCTGGCCCTGGCCCACCCCCGATCCCGATCCGCAGAACAATCTGAGCGCGGCTGCCGTGACGGTGCTCAACGCTGATGGAAGCGAGCCACAATCAATTTATCAGACCCAGAGTCGGAAAGGCTCGCGCTGCCCGTTCGTCCCGGGGCCGGGGCAACGTGAGGAACCGTCGCAGATTGTGCGCGTGTCCAATGTTGCCTGGATGCCGGACAATCGTCAGGTAGTCCTTACCAGGGTGGGCTTCAACGCCTTCTGCAATGGGCAGATCAGTGGTGGATTGGCCGACCTGCTGCTTTCACTCTCACCGACGTCGCCCCTGGCCTCCTCTGCCAGTAACCCGAGCGTCAGCCGGAACGGGCAGGTACTGTTCGATGGCTTTACGGTTGGCGCCAGCCGGGCCGCCGGTGTGTGGGAACTCGACACCAGTGTCCAGCCGGCCCGGGAGACGCGCCTGCTACCCAACCCCGCCGATCGGGAGCCAGTCTGGGCGCCCGATGGTCAGCGCTTTGCCGTGGTGCGGATCACCACCAGCCCCTCGGCAGGTATCAGCGAACGCACGTTTGCCATTATGCTCTACAATCGTCAGGATCTGGCCAACCCACGTATGCTGTTGTTTGCCGATCACGGACGGAGCATCGGCAGGGTGAGGTGGTCGCCGGATGGGGCGTATCTGGTGTACACGCTGGAGCGCTTCGATGGCCGCAGCGACATCTGGTGGCTGGAGGTGGCCACCGGCGCTACCGGACCGGTCACCAGCGACGGCGCCTGGCTGGAGGCGGACTGGCGACCCGCATCTCAATCATCTCAATCTCAGGTCTTCCTGCCGGTGGTGCTGGTGCGCAACTGAAGCCGGTTCGCCGGCAGCGATGCGCTGTTGATCCGAGGCTCTCACAAGCACCGGGGCCGGGTCACAACTTCCGAACCTCGCCGCCCCCCGCTCCGCCTGGTGGAGCGGGGGGCGGGCGTTAGACGCAATACGCTTCCGCCCAGCTCCCCCCTGCGGCATCACGCTCCAGCGCGAAGCTCTGGTTGCAGGCTCGTGCTCCCCCCAAAGTAACATTGACGAGGGTGATCATCGTCGTGTACAATATCCTGGACCACACAATCTTTCTTTTTTCTGTCATTATCCTGTAATTTTTCGTTCTTGCCAGAGATATCCCCTACCGACTATAGTAGACTGGCAGAGGACGAAGGCTTCAGAGTACGAGCGGCTATCGGAAACCAGGAAAGGGATCGCCCATGGAGCGGATCACTATTCGCGATCGAACACTTATTCCACCATTTTCTGAACCCGCTCGCGAACTACGAATCCTGAACAAGCCGCTGTGGCTCCTGCAGCGCGATCTATTAAAAAATTATTGCAAGGGCAGCATTGAGATCAATTCCATTGATGAGCTTAATAAGTCTGTGGTTGCCGATAGTGAAGAACTTCTCATTCATCGCGACAATCTATATTTTAACGCGGCGCTTATTGACGAATTCATCAGTCGCGCCCGGGCCACGGGGCGCCCGTGCCAGATCGCCTTCACCCTGGCCGACCGGAGCATCGAGCGGCACGCGATGCAGCTCTGCTCCGGCATCGTTCGGCGCGATGAGGTAGCCTACATCCACAATGGTCAGGAACAGCGCGGCAGCGTGCGCGTGGCTGAGCTGTACTACTTCCCCGCCGGGCGGCGGGAGACGCCCGTTCCGCTGGTGATCGAAACGGAAAGCCACGAGATGGGCTACTACCGCATCCCCAGTTACATGGCCCACAAGGGCGAACTGACCTATCAGATCCCCATTCGAGCCTTTCTCTCGCTCGAAAGCTGGCTCCACGTGCTGATGGCCAACGTGATTATGGGCGTGTTTTCCATGGCCGCGGCCCAGGACAAAAAAATGAGCCAGGCCCGCCTCGCCAACATCAAACACTGGCAACCCGGCGAGTGGCGGATCTTCTTCGAGAAGCTCAGCTTTTCGGCGGCAACCCTCTGGCAACGGCTCAATCCGTTTGAAGCCCCCTGGCGCAATCATTTTCTTTCCTCCAGGGCCCTGGTTAAAGTCGGAAAACGTTGTTCCATTGATCCTACGGCAATTATTCACGGCCCCACTATCATCGGCGATGATGTGTACATCGGCCCTGGTGTGGTGATCGCCAATAGTATTATCGGCAACGGTGTCAATATTATGCAGGGCGCTCAGATTATGTTGAGCGTGGTGAGCGACCGGTGCTTCCTGCCGTTCAATGCCGGGCTGTTTATGACCACGCTGATGGAGAACAGTATGGTGGCCCAGAACTCCACCCTGCAACTCTGCGTGGTCGGACGCAATACCTTTATTGGCGCCAATAACTGTTTTACCGATTTTAACCTCCAGAACGAACCGATCAAGATCGTCCATCAGGGGAAGCTGGTTGAGGTCAACCTCCCGGTGCTCGGCTCGGCAGTGGGGCACAATGTCAAGATTGGCAGCGGCTTCATTGTCTACCCCGGTCGCATGATCGAATCGAATGCTGTTATAATCTTCGACAATGACAAGAATCTGATACGCACGACGGTAGCCGGTCACGATCTGGAGGATGTAGACAAGGCTACAGGAGAGCCACGACGGATTATCTACCACTGGCCCAATGTCTACGACAACCCGGCAGAGCGTCATGTCGCTCCTCAGCCGCCCGCAGGCCCTGCCACGCCACCCGCCAGCAATGGACGGGTCGCTGGCGCTGCCATCCGCACGGACCACGAGGAGACAGGCGAGGTCGCCGTCCCTGGCGTGTACAACCAGCGTCCCTATCGACGTCATCGCTATCTCAAGGAGGACCGTCCGTGAGTAAAGAGCGTATTCTGGTGGTTGAGGATCAGGCTGATATTTCCAGCCTGCTGAAGATCTATTTTACGTCCCAGGGCTATGAGGTGTATACGGCTATGCGCGGTGCGGCAGCGCTCGAGATCTGTAGCAAGACGCCGCCCAATCTCGCGCTGCTGGATGTGATGCTCCCCGATATGGAGGGCTATGAGATCGGCAAGGCTCTGCGGGCCAGCCCGCGCACGCGCCATATTCCGATCATCTTCCTGACCGCCCGCGGCGAGCGCGCCGACCGCCTGCGCGGCCTGGGGGAGGTGCAGGCGCAGTATTACATCGTCAAGCCCTTCGATATCGAAGAAGTGCACACGATTGTCAAGAACCAGCTCGAGGAGGCCCGGCGCAAGAACCAGTTGCACCCGGTCACCAATTTGCCCACGGCGGATCTGATCACCGATCAGTTGCGCTCGCTGCGCTCAACTGAGGGCTGGGCGATGGCCCTGATCCACATTAATGGCTTCGAAACCTTCACCCAGAGCTACGGCCCGGTTGTTGGCGAGGATGTGCTGAAGTTTACCGCTCTGCTGCTGAATGAGGCAATTAACGAACTAGGCAGCAATGAAGAGTTCGTGGGCCAGATGGTCGTCGGGCCGGATTTTGTCGTGACCTCGACCCCGGAGCATATCCGGTCGATCTGCGAGCGGCTGATCGGGCGCTTCGATGACGAGATCGGGTTGCACTACAACTTCAAGCACCGCAAACAGGGGTACATTGAAGTGGCCGACGAAACCGGCAGTCTGCGCCAGGTGCCGCTTATGTCGCTCTCCATCGGGGTGATTACCAGCGAGGATGGGCCGTTCTCGGATATTCGCGAATTGAGCGAGCTGGCCGAGGAGGTCCGCCAGCGGGCTGTGCAACAGGCCCGCGAGCAGGGTCGCAAGAGTGCCGTTGCCTACGGACGGCGCTAGCGGAATTGCAGATTGCAGATTTGCGATTAAGGGACGCCCGCCCATCCCGCGCCTTACGTTCCAGACATCCTCTGCCGGAGCGCTCCCCGGCAGGTCGGATCGTCCCGGTACGCTTTATGGATATGACTATCGCCTCGACCGGCTGGGAGTTGCTCGCTCAACTTGCCACGTGGGCCCAGAACGGGGCGACCGCCGTTGACGCCGAGGGCTACGCACGCCGCCTTGGCAATCTGGTGGCGCGCTTCCTGCCCGCCCCGAGCGGACGCCTCGAACTGATCGAGGACGGGCTGATCGTTGCCGAGGCGCGCTGGGGCGATGCGGCGCCCGAAGATCCGACGCCCCTGCTCCTGCAGGTGGAGGGGGAACTGCTCGGGCGGTTGCACCTCGGCGGAGGCGCCGCGCGCCTGGACCCGGCCTTTGCCCAGGCCCTTGCAGCCCAGCTTGCCCTGCTATTGCAGACCAGGCGCCGGGATGAAGAGGCGACCCTCACCGAGCAGATCCGCGCCCTGGTGTCCGTCAGTCTGGAGCGGGTGGGAAGCCTCGAGAGCCGCACCCTTCTGCAAGCCTTGCTGACCCGGGCGGCGCCGTTGATCGGGGTGGAGAGCGGCGCCATTTACACCGTTGAGGAGGCCGATGGCCAGTTGCTGCTGCTGGCCGCCAGCGACGGTGCGTTCCAGTTCCCCAGCGCCCTCCCTCTGAGCGGCTCCAGCCTCCTGACCCGTGTGGCGACCACGCGCGCCCCTGAAGTCGGCAGCGTTCACCCCGCGGGGCGTCGCCGCGGCGTCTCCTCCTATGGGGAGCGGGCGGCGTTCGCCGTGCCGCTCCTCGTGCAAGATAGTCTGATCGGTGTGCTGGCGCTCCTGCTCACCGGCGCGGGTGCCCCGCGTCGCCTGCGTCGCCTCGCCAGCCTGTTTGCCGCCCAGGCCGCGCTCATTGTGCGAAATGCCCGGCTCTTCAGCCGGGAACAGCAACGGGCGCGCGAGCTGTTTGTGTTGTACGAGATCAGCCAGGCGATCCATACCGATACGCAAATTGAGAGCGTGCTCAACCGGGCCACCGAGAACATCGCCGCCGCCCTCGGGGCCGATTATTGTCTGGTGCTGCTGCGCGACGACCACACCGCCGACACCCTGTATGTTGCCGGCTTGTTCAATGAGAGCGGCCCGGAGCATCACGCCGGCAAAGGTATGCAGGCCAGACTGATCGGCGGCGCAGACGTGCTGGCCCACGTGGGATTGAGCGATCACGTGGTCATCGAGGATACGGCCGCGATCGCCGAACACCATGCCCTGGCGCGCTACCTGGCCGACGACGGCTGCCGCAGCGCCCTGTTGCTGCCTCTGCGCGGCAAGGCCGATCTGATCGGCCTGATGGTCATTGGCTTCGCCCGCCCGCGTCGGCCTCTGCCCTCGGCTGAACGCAACCTGGCCCAGGTGCTCGCCACCCAGGTAGCCACGGCCATTTTCAATCGCCGGCTCTACCTGGCCGAGCGGCAGCGGGCCAGTGAACTCGAACTGCTCCAGCAGATGAGCCAGCGCCTGAATGCCGGCCTTGATCTGGACCAGACGCTGGCGGCGATTCTAGAAGGGGTCCAGTCCCTGGTACGCTTTAGCGGCGCCCAGATCAGCCTCTACGACCGGCGCACGCGCCTGCTGCGCCCCGGCGTGCGCTGGGGCCTGTCGGGTTCAGAGTGGCAAACTATCGGCCCCGATGAGCGGTTTCCGCCTGGCCGGGCGTCGCTGCGAGTGGATGATCTGCAGCAGCTCGGGCCTGAGATGCAGCAGGTCGGCCACCTGAGCGAGCTGCGTTTCGACGATGGGTTGCCGGTGCGGGCCTACCTGGGCGTACCGCTGCGCCTCGGCGATGAGACCCTGGGCCTGCTGGAGCTGTTCTCGGTCCGGCCCTCGGCCTTCAGTGACAGTGACACGCGCCTGCTGACGATTATCGCCGGGCAATCGGCCCAGGCGATTGCCAATGCCACCCACTACGAGCAGACCGACGCCAGTCTCCGCGCGCGTATCGAGCAACTGCGCGCCCTGCAACGCGTCTCGAGCCAGCTTGCGATTACCCTGGATCGCTCCGAGATCCTCGAGTATGTGCTGGAGCAGGCCCTGCGCGTCACCGGCGCCACCCAGGCGTTGATCGCCCTGCGCGCCGCCGAGGGCGCCACCGACCGCCAGGTGGCCCTCGATGCTCTCGGTGGGCCGTATGCTCCGGAGATCTACCAGCGCTCGCTCGACGATGCGGGCGCCGCTGAGGATGAACTGTACGTGGTGGTGGAGGCTGTCGGCTTCGGCGAGTCGCATCGCACCAGCCTGATCGGCAACCCGCTCCCCAGAGGGCTGCTCACGGCCTACAACGCCCTCGCCCGCCGCGAGCCGGAAATCTGCCACGAGCTTGACCCCGCCGAACTGGTGGTGGCGCGCGCGCCTGCAGCGCGTTCGGCCCTCGCTGCGCCGATTTTCTACCAGGCCGGTGTCTACGGCGTGATGCTGCTGCTGGCGCCACGCCCGCGCGCCTTCGACCACGACGCCGTCGAGTTCCTCCGCGCTCTCTCACACCAGACCGCAGTGGGCATTGGTAACGCCCAGCGCTACGCCGAACTCGAACACCTCTACCGCATTCAGAAAGGCCGCGCCCAGATCCTCAACAATGTGCTCGAAATCGGGCAGGCCCTGCGCGCCGACCGCAACCTGGCCAGCCTGCTCGAGCAGATCGGCTACAGCGCGGTCGAGTCGGTCAACTTCCGCACCGTGATCTTCTGCGTCAGAGACCGGGAACGGCCCGACCAGCTTCGCGCCGTTGCCGCCGCAGGCATTCCGCTGAGCGAGCAGGAACGCATGGCCCGCACGCCGCTACCAGTGGAACTGGCCGTCCGTTACCTGGACCCGCGCTTCCGCGTGGGACGCTGTTACTTCGTGCCGGCTGAAGAGACCCGCACGCTCGAGGCCGGGTTCGCCACCGATATCTTTAGCTATCTGCCGTTCAACGACGCACGTGGCCCCCACGAATGGCAGCCAGAGGATCGTCTGTGCGTGCCGCTCTACTCCACCGAAGGGTCCCTGCTGGGCCTGATGTTCGCCGGTGACCCGCAGGACCGCCGCCGGCCCACGCCGCGGGGGGTGGAACCGCTGGCGATTTTCGCCGATCAGGCCGCGATCGCGATCGAGAACCACCTGCTGCTTGACGATGCCCACGCTCGTGCCGAGGAGATGGCTGCGCTCTTTAAGGTTGGCGCCGCTGCTACCTCTACCACCAACCTCAACACTCTCCTGCAGCGGGTCTACGAAGAGATTGTGGCCTACCTCGGCACGCCGAGCTACTTCTACATCGCTAGCTACCGGCCTGAAACTGAGCAGATCCGCTTCGAGCTGTTCATGCGCCGGGGTGCGGTGCTTGCCACGGCACACCAGTTGACCGCGCCAAAGGCCGGATTGACTGCCCTGATTATCGAGAGCGGCGAAGCGCTGCTGATCGGCGACCTTCAGAACGAACCGCACTACCTGGCCCAAACCATAAACTATGCCGAGGGCGATCCGCCGACCCGTTCGTGGCTCGGCGTGCCGCTGATCAGCCAGGGCCGCGTCATTGGCGTGCTGAATGTGCAGGACGTTGCGCCAAACGTGTTCACCGAACGCGATCGGCAATTCCTCACCGCCCTGGCCAACCAGCTCGCCATTGCCATGGAGCGCGCTACCCTGTTCAAGGAGCGCGAGCGGCGCCTGGCGGAACTGAACATCATCAACCGCATCGGCCAGATCACCAGCTCCACGCTCGACCTGGAGCAGATGATCCGCCAGACCTACCTGCAACTGGCGGCCTTTTTACCGCTCGATTCGTTCTTCATCTTCGTGTACCACGAAGATGAGAACCTTATTTCGCTCTCGCTCGAAGTTGACGAAGGGGTCGAGGAACTGGACCGCCAGCCGCGCACCCCGACTCCGGGGAGTCTGGTTGAGGCGATCATCCGTACCCGGCGTCATTTGCGCTTCGACGATCTCGGTCGCGAGTATCGCGAGCTGGGGTTCTCGCTGGCGCCGTTCAGCAGTGAGAAGCCCTCCGCAGCCTGGCTGGGCGTGCCGTTGCTGGTGGGCGATGGGAGTGTGGTCGGGGTGATCGCGGTGATGAGCTACGAGCCGGGGATCTACGGCGAGCGCGAGCTGGCATTTATGACCACCGTGGCCAACCAACTGGCTCTCGGCGTCCACAATGCCCGGCTGCTTGCCCAGGCCCGCGAACAGGTCCACCGGCTCGAACTGCTCAACCGCGTATCGGTTGTGGCCGCTGCCGAAACTGATGTGCAGCGAATCTACCAGGTGATCGTTGATGCCATGGCCAACGCTACGGGGGTGGACCAGGCGCGCCTGGTGATCTACGATCGCGAACGGGGTGTTGCCCCGGCAGTCGCCGAACACGTCCCCTCGGGCATTCTCGACCAGATCGAGGTGCCGATTGCCAATAATCCCGCCGTGGCCTGGCTCGATGAGCACAAGACGCCCCTGGTATCGCTTGACGCACAGCACGACCCGCTGTTCGCCCCGTCGCACGCCACCTTTGCTCAACTCGATATTCGCTCGATCGCCACCGTGCCAATCATCATTGATGGTCAGGTGATCGGCGCCGTGGGCCTCGACTTCGTGGGTCGCCGGGGCGCCTTCCAACCGCAGACGCTGACCCTGTGCCAGACCATCGCCAACCAGACCAGCACGGCGATTGCCCGCGCCCAGGCCTTTGCCGCCGCTCAGCGCAACGCCGCGGCGTTGGAGCAGAAAGTCGCCGAGCAGACGACGTTGCTCGATGCGGCGCGCATCCTCTCCTCACTCCTGCGCCCGCAGGAGGTGCTGGATAAGTTGATGGAGCTGGTGAGTCGGCGTCTGAACGTGAGCACCGTTGCCCTCTGGACGATCAACGACGAGCGGGTGCTGGTACCCGCGGCCCTGAATGGCATCGCCCTTGAGCAGGCGCGCCATATGCGCGTGCCTGTAGGTCAGGGGTTCACCGGTCGCGTGGCCGAAACCGGCAAACCGCTGGTGATCGACGACGTGAACCTGGCAGGCGGCTCACTTTTCCCCGACTTCCAGCGCGCCAATAACCTGATCTCCTACCTGGGCGTGCCGGTGATCTACCGTGAGCGGATCGTCGGCGTGCTCAGCGTGATGACCAATGCCCCGCGGCGCTTCACTGCCGATGAGCAGGCGCTGCTGGCGGGCCTTGCCAACCAGGCAGCCACCGCCCTGGAGAATGCGCGCCTGTTCGAAGAGCGTGAGCAGCGCATCAACGAACTCACCACGATCAACAAGATCAGCGCCGCCGTCAACGCCTCGCTGGAACTCCAGACTCTGTTGGAGCGGTTGCACGCCGGGATCGGCGAGGTGATTGATGTGAGCACTTCGCTGATCGGCATCTACGAGGCTCAGCGGGATACGCTGCACTTTCCGCTGGCCTTTGATCGCGGTCGGCCGGTGTCGGCGCCTGCGCGGGCGCATCCGCAGGGCGCCAGTGGCTGGGCCATCCACAACCGTCAGTCGCTGCTCATCCATACGCCCGGCGAGGCGGCCCAACTGGGGCTGGATCTGGCCGATGACCGGATCTGCGCCGGCCCGGACGCGCAGTCCTTCCTGGTCACCCCGATCCTCTTCAGGAACGATGTGCTCGGGGTGATCAACGTTCAGAGCCAGACGCCGCGCGCCTTCGACGAGAACGCCCGGCGCTTCCTTGCCACGGTTGCCAATCAGGCCGCCGTGGCCCTGAACAACGCGCGTCTGTTCAGTGAGGCGCGCCAGCACGCCTATGAAATGACCACCCTGTTTGAGGTCACCCAGAGCCTCTCGGGCACCCTTGATCCCGACGAGGCGATGCACCTGGTAGCCGATGCGGCGCTGAACCTGCTGAGGGCCGAACTGTGTGCGGTGCTGCGGCTCGACCGTCAGGGGCGCGTGGCGCAGCAGGTGCTGGTCGAGCGGCACCGCCGCCGTGATGATCTGCACATCAACTTCCGCCTCGATGGGATGACAGCCCGATTGCTGGCAAGCAGCCAACCCCTGGCGGTCAGTGATCTTCACGCGCATGCCGACTCGAATCCTGATGCCGTGAGCCTCGGTATTCGCAGCGCCCTGGGCATTGCGCTCGGGCCACCCGATGAACGGCTGGGGGTCCTGTGGGTCGGCAACTGGTATCCGCACGAATGGAGCAGCCACCAGATCTCGCTCTGCTCGATCCTGGCCAATCAGGCTGGCCAGACCCTCCAGAGCGCGCACCTGTTCCAGCTCGAGCAGCAACGGCGGCGCCTGGCCGATACGCTGCGCGATGTGGCCCAGTCGTTCACGTCTACCCTGGCGCTCAAGGAGATCCAGACGCTCATCCTCGACCAGTTGAGTCGTGTGGTGGTCTACGACACCGCTGCCGTGCTGCTCCGCGACGAGGGCTACGGGCATCTGCACATCACCGAGGCGCGCGGGTTGGAGGCGACCGGGCTGCTAACCGCGAGCTTTGCTGCTGAGCAGAACGAGCTGCTGGCCTTGATGAGCGCGGAACGCCGCCCTGTGCTCATCGAGGACACCGCCCGCGATGCGCGCTTCACCCCGCTGGCGCATCTGGGCTGGCAGGCCCGAAGCTGGATCGGCGCCCCGCTGCTGGTTGACAATGAACTGGTCGGCATCCTTGCCGTCGGCGCCGCCACACCGCACGTCTACGATGACGAGGCCGTGGGTGTCACCTTCGCCCTGGCTAACCAGGCCAGCCAGGCCATTCAGAACGCGCGTCTGTTCGACCAGATCTCCAACCTGGCCGCCGACCTGGAACGGCGGGTCAGCGAACGCACCGCCGAGGCCGAACGGAATGCCCGGCAACTGGCCGAAGAGAAAGAACGGCTCGAGGCGGTCCATACCATTACCCTGGAACTGACGACCCAGCTTGATCTGGATGCGATTATCCGACGCGCCCTGGAACTGATCTCGCTCAACCTGGGGGTGAGCCGTGGCTCGATTATCCTCTCCGACCCCTCCACCTCCGATCTGATCTGCCGGGCGGTGCTCGACGATCGCGGCGAGGTGCGCTCGGCAGCCTTTCCGCTGCGCTTTTCGAGCGGTGAGAGCCTGGCAAAATGGGTCATGCAGCGCCAGGAGTCGGTCAACATCCCCGACGTACATCTCGATCCGCGCTGGCTCCAGGAGAGCGGTCGCGCCGATGATGTGCGCTCGGTGGCCGCCGTGCCGCTCAACACCGGCGATACGCGCCTGGGGGTGCTTGTGCTCACCAGCCCCGAGGTGGGCTACTTCACCGACTCGCAGATGAACCTGCTCGGCACCATTGCCAGCGTGGTAGCCGCAGCGCTCTCCAACGCGCAATTGTACAGCTATATTAACGACCTGGCAGACTCCAATGGCCGGCTGCTCGCCGAACAACGCGAAGAGACCTCCAAGAGCAATGCGGTCTTCCAGTCGCTCACCGAGGGCGTGATCGTCCTCGATATCGAGCAGCGCGTGATCCTCTACAACCCGGCAGCGGCAAAGGTGCTGGAGATCCCCGCCGAGGTGATGCTGCACCAACCCCTGCGCATCCTGGAGACCTACGGCGCCGATGAGATCGAGCGCAAGCGCGCCGCGACCATTTACAGCGGCCTCACCAATGGCCTGCGGCAGGTGCGTGAAGGCTCGCGCCCCTACTCGACCTATCTCGACCTGAGCGACCCCACCCAGGTCATCGCGGTAAACCTGGCGCTGGTGATGAGCAATAACCGCGACGGCCAGTGCTACGGCAGCGTGGCGGTGCTGCGTGACATTACCCGCGAGATTGAAGCCGATCACGCCAAACGGCAGTTCATCTCCGACGTGAGTCACGAGCTGCGTACCCCGCTCACCGCGGTGAAAGGCTACGTGGATATGCTGCTGCTCACCAGTACGCACTCGCTCAGCGAGGACCAGATCAGTCACTTGCAGATCATCAAGGCCAATACCAACCGCCTGCATGCGTTGATCGAGGACATCCTCGACTTCGCCCGCCCGGATTCCAAGCAAAAACTGAGCTTCACCGCCGTTGAGATCGCTGCCGTGATCAACGAAGTGGTGCAATCGCTGCGCCTGGAGTATGAGCGCAAGGCTATGCAGGTCACCATCGAGGTCGCGCCCGACCTTCCTCCTGTCGTAGCGGACCAGAAGCGGATCACCCAGGTGTTCCAGAACCTGTTCTCCAACGCGGTGAAGTACACCTACGAGGGGGGACGCATTCAGGTGCGCGCGTTTCTTAATCGCGCCAATATGCTGCAAATTGACGTTGAAGATAATGGGGTAGGAATGACCCGCGAGCAACTGAAGAAGCTGTTCCGTCCCTTCTACCGTGCCGACAACCCCCTCCGCGACGTGGCCGGCGGCACCGGCCTGGGTCTGGCGATTGCCAAACAGTTCGTCGAACAGCACGGCGGCGAAATGTGGGTGCAGAGCGAGCAGGGCAAAGGTAGTATCTTTAGCTTCATGATCCCGCTCAGCCAGGCGGGCGCGCATGAAGCGCACGAGGACCCCGAGTGAGCGCAATCCATCTCGACAACCGGCTGGTACACTATGAGGTCTTTGGCCGGGGCCAGCCGATCGTGTTCCTGCATAGCTGGCTCGGCTCCTGGCGCTACTGGGTCTCCACGATGGACGTGGTGGCCGAGCGCTATCGTGCCTATGCCCTCGATTTCTGGGGCTTCGGCGAGAGCGACCGCCGCGGTTCTGATTTCAACATCTCGAGCTACGTGGATATGCTCTTCCGCTTCGTTGAAAAGATGGGCATCACCCGGGCCACCCTGGTGGGCCATGGCATGGGCGGCATGGTGGCGATCCGCGCCGCCCGCGAGCGCCCGGAGCACTTTCCACGGGTGATGACGGTGGCAACCCCGCTGTATGGCGAGGCGCTGGCCGGCCACCTGAAGTCTGGCGCTTTTTCACGCCTGCTCGGCCTGAATGCCACAACCAACGTCTGGCTCAAATTGCTGAAGAGTGTTCCGATTGCTGATCCTGAAGTGCACCAGGAGCTGATCGAAGACACCGAGAGCCTGGACGAACGGGTGCTTACCAGCGTACAGGACTCGCTCCTCGACACGGACCTGCGCTCGGCCCTGGCCGCGCTGCCGGTGCCGCTCCTGGCCGTGTATGGCGGTCAGGATCGGATCGTGACCGTCGAGCACAGTGAGATGCTCGAGAGCCTCGAACGCGAGGGGCGCCCGATCAAACGGCTGACTTTGCCCCGGGCGAGCCACTTCCCCTTTCTGGAGCAGTCAAACACCTTCTCGCGTCTGCTGCTCGACTTTCTAACCACCGATGGCGCGAATGTGGAAGTTAAAGAAGAGTGGCGCCGCCGGGTTAGCCAGCGCGAGTACCTGTAGGAGCGGCGACTTTCAGGGATAGAGTTTTTTGCGCAGCGCATCTGCTGGTACCCCGGCGCCCTCTCCCTACGCCAGCACCGCCACCTCGTAGCCCGCATCGTTGATCGCCTGAATGATCGCCGCCAGGCTCGAATCGTCTTCCCGTTCGACGCGCAGGGTACGGTCGGCCTGGTTGGCGTACACCCGGCGCACGCCCGGCACCGCCTCCACCGCAGCCGCAAGCGCCCACCGGTCGCGGCGGGTGCGCATCCGCTCAACGCGCAGGATTTCGAGGATCATCGTGGGTCTTCCTTTCATAGCTGTTCACGTGTGAACAGGTACCTTACCGCGGCGTACGTGTTCAAACTTCTCCTGGGAGCGCGGGCATCTTGCCCGCATCCAGGCCCTTGCGGGCGGGACGCCCGCGCTCCCGGGGTGACGCCTTATACCAATTACCGTTGATGATGCCGCATTGCCTGAAGCGATTTCAGGCGTTGTGCTGCCCAGCGTGGCAATCCGCAATCCAAAATCTAAAATCCAAAATGGTATTAGCCCGAGAGTGAACACGTACTACAGCGGCCACGGTTTGACGGCCCTTTCGGTTACTGGTATGATCCGCATACAAGGCGTCAGAAAGCCGCTTGAGCAAGGAGCGTACCATGCCCGACTCAGGACAGACGGAGGGACGCAAGATTGACCATATTCGCATCGTCCTGGGTGAGGATGTGGCCGCCAAGGGAGTGAGCACCGGCTTTGGCGCCTACCGTCTCCCCCACGCCGCCCTTCCCGAACTTGATCTGGCCGAGATTGACACCCGCACGACCTTTCTGGGCAAGCCGATCAGCGCGCCCCTGCTGATCAGCTCCATGACCGGGGGCGCCAATGTGGCCGAGCGTATCAACCTGGCGCTGGCCGAGGCCGCCGAACACCTGGGGTTGCCGATGGGGGTCGGATCGCAGCGCGCCGCGGTGGTTGACGCGCGCCTGGCGCCGACCTACCAGGTGCGCCGGGTGGCGCCCCGCATCCCGCTGCTGGCAAACCTGGGCGCGGTGCAGTTGAACTACGGGTTCGGGGTGGATCAGTGTCGCCGCGCGGTGGAGATGATCGAAGCCGACGCCCTCATCCTGCACCTCAACCCGCTGCAAGAGGCCGTGCAACCTGAGGGTAACACAAATTTCAAGGGGCTGCTGCACAAAATCGAGCACCTGTGCCGCACTCTGGAGGTGCCGGTGGTGGTGAAAGAGGTCGGCAACGGCATCGGCGCCCGCGACGCGCAGCGGCTCTACGCCTGTGGTGTGCGGATCATTGATGTGGCCGGCGCGGGCGGCACCAGTTGGAGCGAGGTGGAACGCTTCCGCCAACCCGATGACCAGGGCCGCCGCGTCGCCGGCGCCTTCGCCGACTGGGGCATCCCGACCACCGAGTGCATTCGCGCCGTGCGCGCCGCGCTCCCCGATGTGACAATCATTGGCTCGGGAGGTGTGCGTAGCGGGGTTGATGTGGCCAAGGCTATCGCCCTGGGCGCCGATCTTGCCGGCACGGCCAGACCGGCCCTCGCCAGCGCCATTGACGAGCGGGGCGCCGAGGCCGTGGTCGAGGGCCTCACGGCCTTCATCCGCGAATTGCGCGTCGCGATGTTCTGCTCCGGCTGCCCCAACCTGGCCGCCCTGCGCAAGCTGGCGTTGATCGGGTGAATGGGCGCGGAGGCGCTCCGGCGCACCAGGGTGCCAATAGCCCGCGCGCGGGAGGGTTTGGGAGGGTTGCGCCCTCCCAGGAACAATGAGCTTGTGCGCCCCGCGAATGGCGCCTGCCGGGGTGGCCGGCGCCCCCACGCCGGTTGAGCAACGTTGTCCGCGGCGCAGCGGACGTGCTATCACCCGGTCAACGCATGTACGTTTCCCAGCTCAGCCTGCGTGACTTTCGCAACTACCAGCGCCTCGATCTGCACCTCGACCCGGGGATTACCCTGCTCTACGGGCCCAACGCCGCCGGCAAAACCAGTCTGCTCGAGGCGCTCTACTTCCTCGCCACCACCCGCTCGCCGCGCGTCAGCGCCGACCGCGACCTGGTGCGCTGGGACGCGGTGGGTGAAGCGGGGGTGACACCCTTTGCCCGGGTGGCAGCCGAGGTGCAGCGCCGGGCGGGCCGGGTGCGCCTGGAAGTGATCGTGCAGCGCCGCGCCGACGAGGCAGGGCAGCTCAGCGCCGCCTCCACCAAAATTGTGCGCATTGACCGGCGCGTGGTGCGCGCCATTGACCTGGTGGGGCAACTACGGGTGGTGCTCTTTACCCCCGCCGACCTGACCCTGGCCGATGGGCCGCCATCCGAGCGGCGACGCTACCTCGACATCACCCTCTCGCAGCTCGACCCCCACTACGTTCGCACCCTCGCCCATTACCAGAAACTCGTTCAGCAACGCAACAGCCTGCTACGCGCCTGGCGCGAGCGGCGCCGCCCGCCGCGCGCCGTTGATGAAGAACTGGCCTACTGGGACCAGGAACTGGCCGCCGCGGGCGGCTACCTGCTGGCCGAACGGCTACGGGCGGTACGCGACCTCAATGGTATTGTCGGGCCGTTGTTCCAGGCGATCAGCGGCGGTGACGCGCCGCTGACCATCGCCTACCTGCCGGGGTTTGACCTGGAGGCGGCCCACGACAGCGGCACCCTGGCGACCCGCCTCGGAGAGGCCCTCCGCGCGGCGCGCCCCGAGGAACTGGCCCGTGGACAGACCCTGCTCGGCCCGCACCGCGACGACCTGGCCTTTACCGTCGGGTCGGTGAACCTGGGACGCTACGGCTCGCGGGGCCAGCAGCGCAGCGTCACACTGACGCTCAAACTCGGCGAGGCGCGCCTTATGCGGCAGCGCAGCGGCGAGGCGCCGGTGCTCCTTCTCGACGACGTGCTGAGCGAACTCGACGCCATGCGCCGCGCTCACCTGCTTGAAGCCATTCGCCAGCCAGAACAGCAGACCCTGCTCTCGGCCACCGACCTGAGCGACTTCAACCCCGCCTTCCTGGCCGCGATCACCCGCCTGCGCGTCGAAGATGGGCGGGTCTATCCAGGGTGAGGAGCGGGCGCCTCCAACCGCTTCCCGAGGGGAGGGTTTGGGCAGGCATCTATCCTGCCCCCTCAGGCCCTCCACCCCTCTACACGTCCACCGGCTGATACTCCAACTCCCCCTCCTGCTCCTTCGCCGGTTTGAGCGCCGGGGGCAGGCGGTCGTAGACGGCAGTCAGGAAGCGCAGCCCGCCGGCGAGACCGTCGTTGAGGGCCTCGGCGCGGAAGCGCCAGGCCCAGTTCTGGCCGAGGAGGCCGGGCGTATTCATGCGCGCCTCGGCGCCGAGGCGCAGCACATCCTGAAAGGGGATGACCACCAGATCGGCCACCGACATCAACGCCAGGCGCAGGAGATCCCAGGCAATATCGGCGCCATCGCGGCCCAGGTAGGCCCGCACCCGTTCGCGCTCTTCCTCCGTGAGGCCCTGGAACCAGCCCACGCTGGTATTGTTATCGTGGGTGCCGGTATAGACCACGCAGTTGGGCACGTGGTTGTGGGGCAGGTAGGGGTTCTCAGGCGTATCGAAGGCGAACTGGAGCACCTTCATCCCGGGGAAATCGAACTGGTCGCGCAGAGCATGCACATCGGGGGTGATCAGGCCGAGATCCTCGGCAATGATAGGCAGGCTCCCCAGCGCCGCCTCGAGCCGGGTGAAGAGATCGGCGCCGGGACCCCTGACCCAGCGGCCCTTAATCGCCGTCTCCTCCTCGGCAGGAACCTCCCAGTAGGCGGCAAAGCCGCGAAAGTGATCCAGGCGCAGCACATCCACCTGGGCAAAGACAGCCCGCATGCGCTCGACCCACCAGCGATAGCCGTCCTGAGCCATCTCGCGCCAGCAGTAGAGCGGATTACCCCAGCGCTGGCCAGTGGCGCTGAAGTAGTCGGGCGGCACACCGGCGACCACGGTGGGATTGCCGCTGGCATCGAGGAAGAACAGGTCGCGGTTAGCCCAGACATCGGCGCTATCATAGGCGACGAAGATCGGCGCGTCGCCGATGATGGCGATACCCTGCTGATTGGCGTAGGCTTTCAGGTGGCTCCACTGGTGGAAGAAGAGGAACTGGAGGAACTCCTGGAAAGCGATCGTCGCGGCGTGCTCCTGGCGGGCGCGCGCCAGCGCCTCAGGCTGGCGGTCGCGCAGCGGGGGTTCCCAGGCGTTCCAGGGCTGACCGGCGTGAGCGTCCTTGAGGGCCATAAAGAGGGCATAATCGGCAAGCCAGCCGGCCTGGGCGGCCTGGAAGGCGCGAAAATCCCCGGCCAGATCGGGGGCGGCGCCGGCCAGCACCCGCTCGAAGGCCCGGCGCAGCAGTGGGAGCTTGAGGTTCAGCACTTCGCCGTAGTACACCACATCGGGGGAGAGGTGGCGCTCGGCAGCGGCGGAGGCCGCCTCGTCGTAGCTCAGCAACCCGCGCTGGATGAGCGCATCGAGGCTGACCAACAACGGATTGCCGGCGAAGGCCGAGAAGCACTGGTAGGGCGAGTCGCCGTAACCGGTGGGACCCAGGGGCAGGATCTGCCAGAGACTCTGGCCAGCGGCGGCCAGAAAATCAACGAACGCATAGGCCGAGGGGCCGAGGTCGCCGATCCCCCAGGGACCGGGCAGCGAGGTGGGATGCAGCAGAATGCCGCTCGAACGTGGGAACCGCATGCGCTCCTCATGGATAGAAAAGACGACAAACGACGTCTATCATTTGTACCAAATACACAAATCACCACAAGAACGCACTATAATCCCGGGATTATTAGCCTTTACGTTGCAATTATGCGGCAACGCCATGCGTCAAACGACAGTTAAGAAAATGCAACCCGAAAAACCCAACTGATCGGTTGTGATCGCCAGGGAGAAATGGTATATTCGCTGCAAATCCACCCAGGAAGGATCACAAACGATCACGAATGGAATGGACCGGCTGTCACGGAACGACCCCCCACCCCCGCGCGAACGACGGTAGAGAATAACGCAGTTCTCCACCACCTCCGCCCCGAGTGATCGGCGCAACAAGGGCGTACAAGATCAGCGTTGCCCTTCCCCGCAGAGCAGCATGCTCCTGGCAGGCCATGCCGTGCCCGGATGGCGCCCGCGCGACGCCTGCGCGCAAGCGTTCGTCGCACTCGCGATGGCCACCCGGCAGGCAACGCAGCTCCAGGCCCAACTCAAAGGTGGTCCCCGCGCCGCTGGCACCGGCGGGGGACCCGAGGCAACGGCGGCGTGAGCGCCGATGCGGCGACATCATACCACATATCTTCCGCCTCACGCATCGGCCAGAGTATCAGCACGCGAACCTCAGCCGCTGGCACCGGCAAGGTTCACAGGCGGCGCATACAGTTTCGGCTGGCGCCGCGCCTGCCCCGGCAGGGGCGCAGGACACCCCGGGTTCTCGCCACCAACCGGTGTTGGGGAGCCTGACACCCTGGCGGACCGGGGCACGGGGAGCCGCGGGTTCCCCGATGTTCAAACCAGTCTACAGTCAGGACCTTCGTAAGGAGCGTCGGTATGCGTCAGGTAGCATTTTACGGCAAAGGCGGGATCGGCAAGTCTACCACCCAGCAGAACATTGCAGCCGCCCTGGCCTCGATGGGCAAGAAGGTGATGGTCGTCGGATGTGACCCCAAGGCCGATTGTACGCGACTGCTACTGGGCGGCGTTCGTCAACCATCGGTGCTCGATACGCTGCGCGACTTCGGGGCCGAGAAGGTCAACCTCGACCGGGTGATGGTGCCCGGGTACGCAACCGTCAAGTGTGTCGAATCGGGCGGACCGGAGCCGGGAGTCGGGTGCGGCGGGCGCGGGGTGATCACGGCCATCCAGACCCTCGAGAGCCTGGGGGCCTACAATGACGATCTCGACTACGTATTTTACGACGTTCTGGGTGACGTGGTATGCGGCGGTTTCGCCATGCCGATCCGTGAAGGCTATGCCGAGGAGATCTATATCGTCTGTTCAGGCGAGTACATGGCGCTCTTCGCGGCCAACAACATCTGCAAGGGCATCAAGAAGTTCGCCGAGCGCGGCTACGCCCGGCTGGGCGGCCTGATCTGCAACTCGCGCCTGGTCGAAAACGAGCGCGCCCTGGTCGAGGAGTTTGCCCGGCGGCTCAACTCGCGGATGATCCACTTCGTGCCGCGCAGCAAAGACGTGCAGCGGGCCGAGATCAACAAGAAGACCGTCATTGACTACGACCCCGGCCTGCCCCAGGCCGAGGAGTACCGCGAACTGGCCCGCAAGATCGACGCCAACACCGAGTTCACCATCCCCACCCCCATCACCCAGGACGAACTCGAGGACCTGATGCGCGAGTACGGCATCGTAGATTGATGGTAGATTGCAGATTTTAGATTTTAGATTGCAGGTTGTCGATTGCAGATCACAATCAACCCGGGATCTGCAATCTAAAATCTAAAATCCAAAATCTAAAATCCAAGTGAGGTCTTATGGATGCTCAGCCCACCACAGGCTGCGCCGGCAGTTGCATCCCTCGAGTCGATCTCAGCACGCACCCCTGCTACAGTCGCGCGGCCCACTTTCGCTTCGGGCGCATCCACGTGCCGGTGGCGCCGCGTTGCAACATCAAGTGCAACTACTGCATCCGCAAGTACGCCTGTCCGAACGAAAATCGTCCTGGCGTCACCATGCGCGTGGTTTCGCCCGATGAAGCCCTGGCGACCGTGCGCGCAGCGATCGCCAGGGACGCGCGCCTGAAGGTGCTCGGCGTGGCCGGCCCCGGCGACGCCCTGGCCAATGACGCCACGCTCACCACCTTCGAGCGCGCCCGCGACGAGTTTCCGCAGCTCATTCGCTGCCTCTCGACCAACGGCCTGCTGCTGCCCGATCGCATCGACGCCATCGAGCGCGCCGGGATCACGACCCTGACTATCACCATCAATGCCGTTGATCCGGCGATCGGGGAGCAGATCTACGAGTATGTGCGTTACAAGGGCAAAACCTACCGTGGCCGCGCGGCCTTCGAGGTGCTGCACCAGCAGCAGATGGCCGGGCTGCGCGAGGCGGCATGGCGGGGCATGGTGGTGAAGGTCAACTCGGTACTGATCCCGGGGGTCAATGACCAGCACATGCCCGCCATTGCCCGGGCAGTCAAAGACAACGGCGCCTACATCATGAACATCATCCCTATGCTTCCCCTGGCGAAATTCGCCCATCTGCCCGAACCAACCCTCGAGCAGGTCAACCAGATCCGTAACGCCTGTGCGCCGATCATCGATCAGTTCCGCAACTGTACCCGCTGTCGGGCCGACGCCATTGGCGTTCCGGGCGAGGAGGGCTGCGGCACGGGCGAACGCGTCTGCATTCCCAGGTTCCTGGCTCACAAAGGAGACGCCGTATGAAGTTCAAGTGCAATGAGACCCTTCCCGAACGCGCCATCCATATCGCCCTGAAAGGGCCGGACGGCGGGTGCCAGCGCGGTGACGGCTCGGGGTGTTTTGTCGCCAGCAACACGGCCACGACACCCGGCGATATGACTGAGCGCGGCTGCACCTACGCCGGCTGCCGCGGTGTGGTCGGCGGCCCGGTGAAGGACGTCATTCAGCTCACTCACGGGCCGATCGGCTGCGCCTTCTTCTCGTGGGGCTACCGGCCGCACCTGGCCGACAGTGACTTCCACATGAAGTACACCTTCGTCTCGGATATGAATGAGACGAACATCGTCTTCGGCGGGGAAAAGAAGCTGCTCCAGTGCATCATCGAGGCCAACCGGGAGTTCCCCGAGGCCAGGGGGGTCTTCATCTACAACACCTGCTCGACGGCGCTGATCGGCGATGACGGGCGCGACGTGGCCAAGCAGGCCGAGGAACTGATCGGTAAGCCTGTGGTCTTCTTCGAGTGCGAGGGCTTCCGCGGCGTCAGCCAGTCTATGGGCCACCACGTCGGCAACGAGACGATCTTTCGCCATCTCGTTGGCTCAGTCGAGCCGGAGGGCGACTTCAGCCGGTCAATCAATATCATCGGCGACTACAACATCAAGAACGACCTGCGCACCTTCGAGTACCTCTTCGAGGCCCTTGGCATCAAGATCCTCACCCGCTTCACCGGCAACGTCTCGGTGGAAGACCTGAAGATCATGCACAAAGCCGCGCTCAACGTCGTCCACTGTCAACGCTCGGCGACCTACATCGCCGAAATGATGCGCGACAAGTACGGCACGCCATACATTGATGTCACCCTGTGGGGCATCAAGCACATGTCACAGGCGCTGCGCGATACGGCGGCCTTCTTCGGGCTGGAAGCCGAGGCCGAGGAGGTGATTGCCCGCGAGGTGGCTGCCATTCAGCCCAGGATCGAGTACTACCGTCAGCGCCTGAGTGGCAAGACGGTGTTCATCTACCAGGGCGGGCCGCGCGCCTGGCACTGGATCGAACTGCTGCGCGAGCTGGGTATGGAAACGATGACCGCGGCCACCACCTTCGGCCACGACGACGACTACCAGAAGATCTTCCGCCAGCTCAAGGAAGGCGCCCTGGTGGTGGACAACCCCAACGTGCCAGAGATCGAGGAGATCCTCCACGAGCGTCGGCCCGACCTGTTCATCTCCGGCAACAAGGAGCGCTACCTGGCCTACAAACTGGGCGTACCCTTCGTCAACGGGCACACCTACGACACCGGGCCGTATGCCGGCTTCGTTGGCATGGTCAACTTCGCCCGCGACATTGACAAGGCCCTGCACGCCCCGATCTGGCAAACCCTGCGCCAGCGCGCCCGCCCCGCGCCCCCTGAGCACCACTCGCCGCATGGCTTCGAGGAGGTTGTATGAGCTGCATAACTGTTCAGGACCGCGCAGTCGCCATTAACCCGACCCGCTCCTGCGCCCCCATCGGGACCATGCTTGCCAACTACGGCGTCCATGGGGCCATCACCATCAACCACGGGTCGCAGGGCTGCGCCACCTACCCGCGCCACCAGATGTCGCGCCATTTCCGCGAGCCGGTCGAGGTGGCCACCACCTCGCTCACCGAAAAGACGACCGTCTACGGCGGCAAGAGCAACCTGCTGGCGGCGCTCAAGAACGTCTGGGAGCGTTTCCATCCGACGATGATTGTCGTGTGCTCGACCTGCCTCTCCGAAACCATCGGTGACGACGTGCCGGGGATTATTGACGAGTTCGTCGAGCGTCATCCCGAGGTGACCGTGCCCATTCTCTCGGTGAAAACGCCCTCGTACATCGGCAACCACACCACTGGCTTCGACAACTTCCTCAAAGAGATCGCCGCCAATCTGCCCGACCGGCGCAAGAAGAAGGGTGAGACCAACGGCAAGATCAACATGATCCCTGGCTGGGTCAACCCGGGCGACATCCGCGAACTGAAGCACATGCTGCGCGAGATGGGGCTGCACGGCCTCTGGCTCACCGACTACTCCGAAACCCTCGACGGGGGCTACTACGAGCCGCGTCCACCATTCCCCCGCGGCGGCACCACGATCGAGGAGCTGCGCAGCTCTTCCAAATCCCTGGCGACCATCGCGCTGCAACGCTACGTTGGCGGCGAGGCGGCCCGCATCTACGAGCGCCGCTACAACGTTCCAGCCCACGTGCTGACCATGCCCATCGGCCTGGTCAACACCGACGCCTTCATTGACACGCTGGTGGAGATCACCGACCACACCATTCCCGAAGCCTTGCAGGTGGAGCGCGCCCGGCTCCTCGACGCCCTGGTGGATACGCATATGTACACCACCGGCCTGCGGGTAGCCCTCTACGGCGACCCGGATCTGCTGGAGGGCCTGGTCGGCCTGGTGGCCGAGATGGGTATGACGCCCGCCTACATCCTGACCGCCGCCGACACCGCGCCCTGGGCCGAGCGCATGCTTGAATTGACCGGCGAGCTGGGGGTGGAGAGCGAGATCATCCTCAAAGGCGACCTGCACGAACTCCACAAGCGGATCAAGGCCCACCCGGTGGATCTGCTCATCGGCCACTCGAAGGGCAAGTTCATCGCCGATGCGGAGAACATCCCGCTGGTGCGGGTGGGCTTCCCGGTCGAGGATCGCTTTGGCTACCACCGCCGCGCCATTGTCGGCTACAACGGCAGCATCGCGCTGGTGGACGAGATCACCAACCAGGTCTTCGAGCGCCGGGCCAGCGCCATCGTCAGCAACACGCTGCTCGAACGCGGGGTGGAAGGCCCCAGTCAGGTGCCGATCCCCCTCCGCAACGGCAAGGTCGTGGTGTGACGGTGCGCCTGTGCCCGCTTCAGGCACGAGCAGGGACGCGGGGAACCCCGGGTTCCCCGTCCCCCAACCATGGGTTTTTCTTGGGAGGGCTGCGCCCTCCCAAACTCTCCCCTCAGGGAGGGGGAATGGGGAAACCCGGGTTCCCTGTCCCCCAACCGCTGGTGGGAGCGGCTGGCGCCCCCTCAGGCAGGGGTGCGGTTCGACAGGCTCACCGCAGGTGGGGAAACCCGGTTTCCCCGTATGTTCACCTCAGGGAAGGATAAAGCCCATGAGCAACACCTTCGACGATGACCTGGCCGACAGCACCGAGGCGGCCACCTTCCAGGTCCACGGAGAGTACCTCTGCGTCGAGCACACAGGCGGGCCGCGCTACATCTACCGTCGCGTGCAGCCCGGCGAGCGCCCGCACCCCCTGGTGAGCAGCACGGTGTATGCCGGTAAGGTGTATGGCCTGGTGCTGATTGAGGATGATAAGGAGTAACGCCCATCCCCCGGTACGGAGGGCGCATCGGCGAGGGAACCGTTCAGGCGCGGCAATTTGGCCCGCGCCTGTTACGGCGATCGGCCCTGGAGATTGTATAATAGCAGTGGCCTCGTATCTTCGAGCCTTCGCTAGCTGGTCCAGGGAACCCTTGAACCCCTGTGCACCTCCGGAGGAGCCATGACCATCACTGACCTGTCCAGCCTGATCCGCAACATCCCCGATTTTCCGCAGCCGGGCATTCAATTCAAAGACATCACGACGTTGATCGGCAACGGCCCGGCTTTTCAGCAGGTGATCGGCGCTATGGTCGAGCGGTACCAGAACGCGGGCATTGATGCCGTGGCCGGGGTGGAGTCACGCGGCTTCATCTTCAGCGCGCCGATCGCCCTGCAACTCGGCGTGGGGCTGGTGCCGATCCGCAAGCCGGGCAAGCTGCCCGCCGAGACGTATCAGATCGAATACGAACTCGAGTACGGCACCAGTAAGCTGGAGATCCACCGTGACGCCCTGGAGCCAGGGATGCGCGTGCTGCTGATTGATGATTTGCTCGCCACTGGCGGCACCATCCGCGCCGCCACTCAGCTCGTCGAACGCGCCGGTGGGAGCGTAACCGAACTGGCCTTTGTGATTGAACTGACCTTCCTCGGCGGGCGCGAGAAGCTGGCCCCCTATCCGGTGTTTTCGCTTATTCAGTTCTGATGTGAATATGGAGAAACCCGGTTTCCCCATCCCCCTGCCCGTGGGGGGCGGCAAGCCCTCCCCACCGGGAGGGTTTGGGAGGGCTACGCCCTCTCAAGAACAATAATATTTTCATTAATATTTTCATTCCGGCGTTGTGCGGCGCAGCCGCATGGACGGCTGAGGTGAATATGGGGAAACCGGGTTTCCCCACCTGCGGTGAGCCTGTCGAACCGCACCCCTGCCCGTGGGGGGCGGCAAGCCCTCCCCACCGGGAGGGTTTGGGAGGGCTACGCCCTCCCAAGAACAATAATATTTTCATTCTGGCGTTGTGCGGCGCAGCCGCATGGACGGCTGAGGTGAACATACGGGGAACCCGGGGTTCCCCAGGCCCCTGCCTGTAGGGGCGCCAGCCGTGCCCACCAGCGGTTGGGATATGGGGAAACCGAGTTTCCCCCCACCCTCCTGCCCATCGGGGCGCCTGGCGCCCCTACCAGCGGCTGGGGTCACGGGGAGACCCGGCGTTCTCGCCTCCCCGCTGGTGAGTCCGGGAGGCCCTTCCGCACCTTTACATACAGGTGGCAGCATTATTGCCATAGCTTGACATTTATGCTATACTGGCGTCAGATTTTCGGATCGTAAACACGAATATCCTCTCCAGGATGCGCCGGCGACACAGTCTGGTCGATCGTCCGTCGCTCCCCGCATGGTTTTTCCATAGTCCGGTCTCCGCCGAAGACACATCGCCATTGCGCGCGCTGTGGATACGTGACCGACTAGGGACCTTCGCCGGTGTAACTTCCTCGTCGCATTGCGGGTCCGTGTGGCCCCGGTGTAGCGCATCGGAATAGCGCACGCGCCATTGCGCGCATTCAGCAGCGTGATACGCTCACCACGGCAGGTGATTTCGTTGCGCCCTGGCCTGCCCTGGCGTTCGCGCAAGTTACCTCGTAGCTCACTCGTATCTTGCATCTGACCAATTCTTAAGGAGCACTGCGGTGAACGTCGCCGAATTAGAGTCGAAGACTCTTAGCGACCTGCGCGAGATGGCTCGCAAACTTGATATCTCTGGCTATAGCGGGCTGAAAAAGCAGGACCTCATCTTTAAACTGCTGCAGGTGCAATCCGAAGAACAGGGCAATGTCTTCAGCGATGGGATTCTCGATATCGTCGCCGATGGGTTCGGGTTTCTCCGCGGTGAACGGATGTTGCCCGGCCCTGAGGATGTCTATGTGTCGCAGTCGCAGATCCGCCGTTTCGGTCTGCGTACCGGCGACCGGGTGTGGGGGCAGATCCGCCCGCCGAAGGAGAGTGAGCGCTTCCATTCGCTCCTGCGGGTTGAGTTGATCAATGGCCTCGATCCCGAAACGGCCCGTAAGCGCCCGTCGTTCGACCAGTTGACGCCGATCTTCCCAAACCAGCAGATCAAGCTGGAGACCGAACCCAACCTGCTCCATACGCGCCTGGTCGATCTGATCGCCCCGATCGGGCGTGGGCAGCGCGGGTTGATCGTTTCGCCGCCCAAGGCCGGCAAGACGATGCTGCTCAAGGCGATTGCGAATGGCATCTCCACCAATCACCCCGAAATCCAGTTGATGGTCCTGCTTATCGGTGAGCGCCCCGAAGAGGTCACCGATATGCGCCGCTCGGTGAAGGGGGATGTGATTGCCTCGACCTTCGATGAGCCGGTGGAGGACCATACTAAGGTCTCGGAGATGACCCTGGAGCGGGCCAAGCGCCTGGTGGAGGGCGGTCAGGATGTGGTGATCCTGATGGACTCGATCACCCGCCTTGCCCGGGCCTATAACCTCGATATGCCTCCCAGTGGCCGCACCCTCTCCGGTGGGATTGACCCGGTGGCCCTCTATCCGCCCAAACGCTTCTTCGGCGCCGCGCGCAATATCGAGGGCGGCGGCTCGCTGACGATTATCGCTACCTGCCTGGTGGATACCGGTTCGCGAATGGACGATGTGATCTACGAGGAGTTTAAGGGCACCGGCAATATGGAGCTGCACCTCGACCGTAAGCTGGCCGAGAAGCGCATCTTCCCCGCCGTGGATATCCAGCGCTCGAGCACGCGCCGCGAAGAGTTGCTGCTGCCCGCGGAAACCCTGCGCCAGGTCTGGACGTTGCGGCGCATGGTGAGTATGCTCGGCGAAAATGAGGGCACCGAGTTGATGCTCACCCGCATGGCCAAGACGAAGACGAACGCTGAGTTCCTCACCACGCTGAGCAAGAGTAACTGACGGCAGGGCAACCGGGTTGCCCCACCCTCTCAGGTGGAGGGTTGTTGGCGGGTGGCGTTCTGTCCCCTCCTCTCAAGGCGTTATGGCATTGGGATGCGCTGGTTGGTCCTCACCCCCTCCCAGCTTCGCCGGAGAGCCTGCGCTGAGCCTGTCGAAGCGGGGAGACCAGCGCAGTGCGCGGGGGCGTTCCAATTCGGATTGTGGATTGCCACGCCAGGCAGCACAACGCCTGAAACCGCTTCAGGAAATGCGGCATCATCAACGGTAATTGGTATAAGCCGCCCGGTCACCGCGGCGAGCGCGGGAAGGCTTCGACCTCCCACGCTCGCCTATCACCCCGCTACCCCTACCCGGCAGCAGCCACCACCAGGAACAGCAGCCCGCAGAAGAGCAGGAACCCCAGCAAACCCAGCAACACCGGGTAGAGTAGCACCGCCAGAATAGCCCGCGTGCTCTCCAGACGATGGGCCACCGATGTGGCGATGACAAGAATGACCAGGCCCCAGGCCCAGGCGATAAGCCCCAGGATTGACCCCAGACCGGGAATAAACGCCAGCGCGTCCAGGGCGTGCGGCGCCACCGAGAGCGCGCCCAGGCCCAGCATCTGTTGAATGTTGCCCTGGCCGCCCAGTTGGCGGGCCGCAATGTGGGTGAACACCACCGTCAGCAGCAGACCGCCCAGGTAGCTCAACGGCGTACTGACGGTCGTCGCCAGCCACTGAAAGGCCTGCTGGAACGGGCGCGGCAGGGGTGTGGGCAGTTCAAGCAGATCCTGGAGCAGGGTGTAGAACGCCTCTTCGTTTTCATTGACAAAGCGCAACAACGGTTGGAGTTGATCGGCGTTCGGGCCAAGGGCAATTTGCCGCTTTTGCGCTTCGACGAATTCGCGCACCGTGGCGACGGTGCGTTCGGGCGTGGCCGTGTTAAGCAACGTGCTGGCTCCACTGACCGCGCCGACCAGCAGGCCAACGAAGAGCACCAGAGTCAGTCCGCGCCGCACCACCTCGGGCGACTCGCGCAGCCCCAGCATCAACCGCTGGTTGAGGGTTAACGCCCCGTTAAACAGCTCGATCATCGCCCGGCCCCTCCGGCGAGGGTTCCTACCGCCCCCGCAAAGACGAACACGACACAGCAGTACAGGGCAACCAGGAGCACCACCAGCAGCAGTGGGCCGATCAACACCGCCCAGAACGCGCGCCACGGCGCCAGCCCGTGCGCCTCGCGCACAGCGACGTAGGTCGCCAGCAAGCCCAGCAAGGTGGTGGAGAGCCACAGGCCCCCCGGAAACACTTCGGCGTAGGGCACGATCTGCACCAGCCCCAGCAGATTGACGCCCGCAGCCAGGCCGGTGCAGGCCAGGGTCTGCGGATAGCGCGCCGCGCCGCCAAAGGCCCTTGCCGCAATATGGGCGATTGAACCGCCGACGAACCAGCCGATAAGCCCGAGCAGCGGCGTCAGTACGATCCCCAGCGCCCCGACCAGAAGGTTGGCCGTTAGCGTGAAGGTGGACGGATCGGCGAAGAGTTGCTCAAAGGCTGCGACAAACTCAGGATTCGCACTCGCGACCTGCGCGTACCAGGGCATGGCGGTCAGGCCGGTGTAGAGCGTATCGCGCACGGCCTGGGGGTCGGGCTGGGTGAGGAATTCGCCGATGTCGCCGATCCAGGCGGCAAGGCCAACGAGAAACCCCACCAGGACGACAACGAGCAGCGCCCGCTGTACACCGGTTGGCGACTCGCGCTGGGCGCGGTAGACGCGGGCGTCGAGCAGGAGCCCGCCGAGGGCCAGGCGGAAGATCGTCGCGAAGAAGTCCACGGTGCTCCCGGGTGACAGACGGGCCAGGCGCCGCGCCGGCGGGGGTCGGCAGACTGCACCGTGCGTGGAGCAGTGGCCCGAGCGGTGAGTAACCGCAGGCTATTCTACCACACCCGCGCCGCCGGGAGGCCCACCGCCCCGGCGCCAGCCGGGCCAACGCAACGCCCGAATGGGAGAGCATGGTTTCCGGGAGGGCTACGCCCTCCCACACCCTCCCCACCGGGAGGGGCGCGGGGAAACCCGGTTTCCCCAGCGGTTCGCATCAGCCCTTCGACGCGGTTCCTGGGAGGGCTGCGCCCTCCCAAACCCTCCCCGCCAGCGGGTTGTTCCCGGGAGGGCTACGCCCTCCCACACCCTCCCCATCGGGAGGGGCGCGGGGAAGCCCGGTTTCCCCAGTGGTTTACCTTAGCCGTCCATGCGGCCGCGCCGCACAACGCCAGAATGAACATCATTGTTCCTGGGAGGGCTGCGCCCTCCCGCACCCTCCTCACCGGCAGGGGCGTGGGGAAACCCGGGTTCCCCAGCGGTTCGCATCAGCCCTTCGTCGCGGAGCGCGACGTGCCAACAGGGGAGTGACATTGTGGTACAGTAATAGCAAGGGTTCTTCCACCAACGCATGTACCCCCGGCTAGCAGCATACTCACCTGCACAGCCTGGCGTTGTTACACCACCCAGCGACGTACCGGGAGGAGGTGAACCCTGTTTGCTGTCTGGAACCGTGCTGTATACTGAGCGGGAGGTCTGGCGTGCTCTTTCAGAACGTCGCGATCGAGGCCCTGGGATACGAACTGGCGCCGCATCGCATTAGCTCGGACTGGTTGGAGGATCAGATTAGCGAGACGATGGAGCGTCTCGGCATCCCCCGGGGGAGACTGGAGCAACTCTCGGGGATCCGCGAGCGGCGTTTCTGGGATGAGGGAACGTTGCCCAGCGCCGTGGCAACGCTGGCGGCGCGCAAGGCGCTTGCGGCTGCCGAGATTGACCCGGCGCAGATCGGGATTGTGATCAACACCTCGGTGTGCCAGGATTACCTCGAACCCTCGACGGCCTGTTTCGTTCACCGGAACCTCGGCCTCACGCCCAGGGCGATCAACTACGATGTGCGCAATGCCTGCCTGGGCTTCCTGAACGGGATGTACATCGCGGCCCTAATGATCGAGTCGGGCGAGATTGACTACGCCCTGATCGTCAACGGCGAAGGCTCGCAGGACGCGGTGATGAGCACCATCCGCCGGCTCCAGCGCCCCGAAACCACGCTGCAAGAGTTCCGCGATAATTTCGCCACGCTCACCCTGGGCTCAGGCGCCGCGGCGATGGTGCTGGCCCATATGCGGGTTTCCCGACACGGACACAAGCTCAACGGCGTGGTTTCACTGGCCGCAACGGAGCACAATGAACTGTGCGTGGGCATGCCCGATTATATGAAGACCGACGCCAGCGCCCTGCTGGTCGCCGGGGTCAAGCTGGCCGCCGAGACCTGGCAACTGGCCCAGGAGCGCCTGCCGAACTGGAGCGACGACCAGATTGCGCTCTACGCTCCGCACCAGGTGGGGGCGCGGCACATGGCCGCCGTTTCCGAGGCCATCGGCATCACTCCCGCTAAGCTCTACCTGAACTTCCCTGTGCTGGGCAACATCGGGCCGGCAGCCCTGCCAATCAGCCTGGCCCAGGCAGCCGAGGCTGGTCGCCTCCAACCCGGCGACCATGTCGGTCTGCTGGGCATTGGTTCGGGCCTGAACTGTTCGATGATGAGCGTGACGTGGTAGCTGAGATTGAGCGTATGGCGACAGGCGCGCCGCCCTGGCGCCACCTGATGATCCGGCAGGGGCGCTGTGAGTGGAAGGAGGGCGCGCTGCGCCTGGAAGTCGCCAGCGCCAGGGCGCGCGCCCTGGCTTACGCCGACGCGCAGATTGACGACTACCAGCCCGGGCGGCGGCCTCGCTTCATCCGCCGCCCACCGCTGCGCCTGCGCGTGCAGGCGCGCTTCTCGCACCCCGCCGGAGGAATCCGCGGCACGGCGGGTTTCGGCTTCTGGAACTACCCCATCGCCGCGCCGCTGCGTCCGCCCCGGGCGATCTGGTTTTTCTACGCCTCTCCTCCTGCCGATCTGCCCCTCGCGCAGGGGGTGCCGGGTCACGGCTGGAAAGCCGCGGTGATTGACACAGGGCGACCGCAGGCCCTGGCACTCCTGCCCCTCGCTCCCCTGGTCGTGCCCCTGCTGCACGCGCCGACCCTCTACCGGGGTCTCTACCCCCTCATCCAGCGCGCCGTGAGCGTGGCCGAAACCCTGGTGCATGCTCCGATGGAGCGCTGGCACGAGTACGTCATCGAATGGGGGCCACGGGTGAGCCGCTTCCTCGTTGATGGACGGGTGGTGCTCGATGAGGCGCCCTCGCCACGCGGGCCGCTTTGCTTCGTGAGTTGGGTTGACAACCAGTATCTGGTTGTCACACCTCAGGGTCGGGTGCGCTGGGGCCTCCTCGATGTGCCGGAGCGCCAGTGGCTGGAACTGGCAGCGGTGGATCTGGAGGCAGGATAAGGCGCATTGTGAGACCATTTCAGGCGGACGGCTGAGGTGAAAATATGGGGAAACCAGGTTTCCCCATCCCCCTGCCTGTGGGGGCAGCAAGCCCTCCCAAGAACAAATATTTTCATTCTGGCGTTGTGCGGCGCAGCCCCGGGCCACCGCGCCGCCCCGCAAACCGCTCTTGCACAAATGCGCTCATTCGTCTATACTATCAGCGGTGCAAATGTCAACAGCTCTGTTGGCTGTACGGGGTCCACCAAATCTGTGGCAAAGGGGGTGAGCAGGCGATTGACGAACGCGCGTATTCCGGGACGGGGCGATACCCCGCGCCCGCAACAGCGCCCGGACCACTCCGGTGGCCGCGCCCGTCAAACGACAGAGCTATGCGAGTAGAACGTCGCGAAGGCGAGACAGTGGAACAACTGATCCGCCGGTTCAACAAAGGCGTGATCTCCGAGCGCATCACGAAGACCTACCGCGAGAAGATGCACTTCATCTCGAAGAGCGAGCAGCGCAAGGAGAAGCGGCGCCGCGCTGAACGCAACCGGCGCAAGAAAATGGCGAAAGGATATTAGCCGCGCGGCGGTTATTCTGGCACGGGTCTGACGGGCCTTCGCTCGTCGTCCCGTGCTCTTATTATGCCGTGCCGGCGCCTGGTGATCGTGAGTCCCCGGCAGGTCTGGCGTGTGGAGGGTTTGCCCCGCAGCGGCCACGGGCGATTGGAGATGGCGGAGCGTGGATGCCCGGCAAGCGCACCGGCGCAGGTCGAAGCGGTGGCGAACCTGCGGCATCCGCGTAACTCACCGGTAGCATTCAAAGAAACAGAGGACCAAACGTGTTTGATAAACTTGCTCTGGTTGAAGCGCGCTACGAGGAACTCGGCGAGTTGCTCGCCCGCCCCGAGGTGGTGAGCAATCGGGCCCTGTTGCAGCAGTATGCGCGGGAACAGCGCGATCTCGAGGCTGTGGTTGGCGCCTATCGCACCTACAAACAGGCCCGTCGCGCCGCCGATGAGGCCAGCGCCGTGCTCCACGAGAGCGACGACCCTGAACTCCGCGCGCTCGCCCAGGAAGAACTCGAACAGCAGCGCGCGCGCCTCGAAAGGCTCGAGCAGGAACTGCGCGTGTTGCTGCTCCCGCGTGACCCCAATGACGCCCGCGATGTGATCATGGAGATCCGCCAGGGCGAGGGGGGCGATGAGGCTGCGCTCTTCGCCGCCGACCTTTTCCGCATGTACTCGCGCTTTGCCGAAGAACGCGGCTGGAAGGTCGAGGTGGACAGCGCTACCGAGAACGGCCCCGGCGGCTTCAAGGAGATCATCTTCGAGATCCGCGGCGAGGGCGCCTACAGTCTGCTCAAGTACGAGGGCGGCGTGCATCGGGTGCAGCGCGTGCCCGCCACCGAGGCCCGCGGACGGATCCACACCTCGACCGCCACGGTCGCCGTGCTGCCCGAGGTCGAAGAGACCACCGTCGAGATCCGGCCCGAGGATCTGCGGGTGGACGTGTTTCGCTCCGGCGGGCATGGCGGCCAGGGCGTCAATACCACCGACTCGGCGGTGCGCCTGGTGTACCGCCCCGGCACGCCCGATGAAATCGTCGTCACCTGCCAGGACGGGCGTTCGCAGATCAAGAACAAAGAGAAGGCCATGACTGTGCTGCGGGCGCGGCTCTACGCCCGTGAGCAGGAGAAAAAGGAGCGCGAACTGGGCACCTCGCGCCTGGCCCAGGTGGGCACCGGCGAGCGCGCCGAGAAGATCCGCACCTACAACTTCCCCCAGGATCGCGTCACCGACCACCGCATCGGCCAGAACTTCTCCAATCTGCCCGCCATCCTCGATGGCGATCTGGCGAAGATCATTGACGCCTTGATCGTTCATGACAATGCGGAGCGGCTCAAGGCCTCAGGGATTGCCTGACGCGAACATATGGGAAACCGGGTTTCCCCACCTGCGGTGAGCCTGTCGAACCGCCCCCCTGCCTGTGGGGAGGGTCTGGACGTAGAGGGGCGGCGGCGCGGCGCCTCTACGCCCTCCCAGGAAAACCCGGCTTCACCCGGGAAGAAAGGACCGTGGAGGCCATCACCCTCCCTGGTCTGCGCCATTCACAGCGCCGTGCCGGGGCCGCGAACGTCCCATTGCCGCCCTGAGCAGGATACTGAGTGTGCTATCTCCACAGCTCGAGCAGTTCATCCGGCGCATGCCGAAGGTGGAGCTTCACCTGCACCTCGAAGGCGCCGTTACGCCCCGGACGCTTCTCGCGCTTGCCCGGCGCAACGGGCTGGATCTCGGCGCTCGCAACGAGGCTGAGGTGGCCGCGCTGTTCCACTATCGCGATTTTGGCGAGTTCCTGACCGTGTTCATGGACCTGGCCCGCGCGATTGTGTATGGTGAAGATTTCGAGCGGCTGGCCTACGAACTGGGTCTCGATCTGGGTGAGCAGCAGGTGCGCTACGCCGAGGTGATGATCTCGCCGATGCAGCATCTCAGCCGGGGGGTGGATCTGCGCGAGGCGATCGAGGGCGCGATGACCGGCTTCGCGCGGGCGGAGCGTGTGGGTGGGGCTCGGGTGCGGCTGGTGCTCGACTACGGGCGCGGCTACGGCACCGAGCCGGCCTGGGGCGTGCTCGAAGTGGCCCGCGCTATGCAGCCGCGCGGCGTGGTGGGCTGGTCCATCGGCGGGAACGAGATCGGCCATCCCCCGGAACCCTTTGCGCCCCTCTTCGCCGCCGCGCGTGCCGCCGGTCTCGGGCTTATGGCCCACGCGGGCGAAGTGGTCGGCCCGACAAGCGTGTGGGGGGCGATCAATGCCCTGGGGATCACCCGCCTGGGCCACGGCATCCGCTGTATGGACGATCCGGATCTCGTCGTGGCCCTCCGCGAGCGCGGCGTGGTGCTCGACATCTGCCCCACCAGCAACCTGCTCACCGGGGCGGTGCCTTCCTGGGAGGCCCACCCCCTGCCGCATATCCGCGCTGCCGGCGTGCCGCTGACGATCAACTCGGATGACCCGACCTTCTTCCACACCACCCTGACCGAGGAATACCGCCGCGCTGTCATCCACTTCGGCTTCAACGCCGATGACCTGTGCACAGCAGTCCTTACGGCTGCCAGCGCCAGCTTCCTGCCGCCGGAAAGCCGGGCCGCCCTGCGTCGCTCCCTCGCCGCTGAACTGGAGGCCCTGCGGGCTGAACTGGCCGTTTGACAAGCCGCGCCCGGCGGCGTATAATCGATTGAGGATCACGCCCAGGTGGCGGAATTGGCAGACGCGCTAGGTTGAGGGCCTAGTGACCTAACCACGGTCGTAAGGGTTCAAATCCCTTCCTGGGCACCACGGGCGGTCGGGCGATTAGCTCAGCGGTAGAGCACCTCGCTTACACCGAGGGTGTCGGCGGTTCGATCCCGTCATCGCCCACCATCGCTACCATCTGCAAGCACTCGCCGTCGGTGCGCCAAGGTAGCTCAGCTGGTAGAGCATCGCACTGAAAATGCGAGGGTCGCCGGTTCAAATCCGGCCCTTGGCACCAGCCTCCTTCAGACAATTCGCCGACGATATCTCCCCTCCCCCAGGTGAACCCCCTCCAGGCTTACTGGAGGGGGTTCATCGTGCCGGCCAGGTGGATGAAGATGGGGAAACCGGGTTTCCCCACGCCCCTGCCTGGCGGGGAGGTATGGGGGGCGCACCATCGCCCGGGTGGGGGTAAGGCCGAAGGGGCGGGGTGACGATGGGGGGCGCGCCATCGCCCGGGTGGGGGCGCCGCCCGGCGTAGAGACGGCCCGCCGGGCCGTCTCTAACCCCGCCCCGGGGCGCGGGGCGGCGGCGCCGGGCGCCGCGGGGCTAACCTTCGGGCGCGCCGGGGGTGAAAGCGGCGCAGGCCTCGCCCCGCAGGCACGCCCAGAAGGTGCTGCAACGGGCCCAGGCCTCCTGTCGGGCGGCGTGGGGCGCGGGCGCGCTGTCGAGCGTGATGCCAGCGGCCAGCCCCGGCGCGAGCGCGAGCGGGCGCCCCTCCACCGCCACAAGCACCGCGCCGTCGGCCCCGATGGCCTGCACCTCGACCTCGACCCCCGGCGCCAGCCCCTGCCCGCGCAGAAACGTCTCGGCGACCGACGGTACGCCCAGGGCGGCGATGCGGCCACGTGTTCCCGCTGCGCAAGCATCGAGCGGGCGCGTCTCGGCGTCGCGCGCACGTTCCCACCCCCCGCGGGGCGCCGGCGCGCGCTCCAGGAAAGCCTTTAACGCCGTCACCAGTCGCTCCGAAGTGATGTGTTCGAGCTGGCAGGCCAGGTCGTCGGCCTCCTCGGGGGCGATACCCAGGTTCTCCACCAGAAAGATTACCCACAGGCGGCGCCGTGAGAGGATCGCCTGCGCCTGCGCCTCGCCGGCCTCGGTTAGAGTTACCCCCTTGTAGGGCTGGTAGCTCATCAGGCCACGCTCGCTGAGCTTGTGGCACATCTCGATCGCCGAGACCTGCGTCACCCCCAGCCGGCCCGCCAGGTGCGAGACCGCCACCGGCTGGTCCGGCGCCCGACGCGAGAGCGCCGTCATGACCAGGTACATCTCTACGCTTTCGCTCATAGGTTCTGAAGCAGGTAGCGCTCCCTGCCGGCAGGGAGCGCGCGGGAGATGGGGCAGCCGGGTTGTCCCGGCCCTCCTCCTCGCGCAGGAGGTTGGGGAAGGCCGCGCCCGCTCAGGGAACCCTCTCTTCGCGCCCCCCCGTCGTTGGGCGGCGCAGCCGCACAGGCATCCGAAGGCTGGAAAGCTACGCTGTAGTTTCAGGCTTACCCTAACTTTTGCCCCGCAGCCAGCATACGCCGCCCCTCTCGACCTGTCAAGGGCCTTTCCGCGCCTTGATGGGTTTTCATTTCTCTACCCGGAGTTGTCCCGGCCTTACTTGTTGGCCGGGGATCGGCTCTGGTATACCTGCTGTTAAGGTTTACCCAAAGATTGAGCCATAGCTGGCGAGCAGACGGGGAGCAACGGGGCAGCTCCACGGTCAGGTATGCTGCAAACGCGAATAATCATCTGGTCTGCACCTCCACACCTCTACATCTCCACACAACCGGCCGGTAAAGCTGTGGAAACAAAGGTCGAGTTATCAGGCCCATGGGCAACTTGCCGCGTATCCAGGGAGGCCGACACAGCGCTATGAGTGTTTCTGAAGTAACCCTTGACCGGCTTGCCCGTAACCAGAACGCGGTGGTGCGCCGAATCGGCGGCGATCGCGAGTTTCGGCGCCGATTGCTGGCGATGGGGCTGGTGCCCGGCGAGCAGGTTACACTGACCGCGGTCGCGCCCCTGGGTGATCCGCTTGAGTTGACTGTTAAAGGCTACCGGCTCTCACTCCGTAAGGAGGAGGCCCGGCTGGTTATCGTGGAGCCCGTCTGATGTCCACCCCCGCATTGCCTCTGGCCCTCGCCGGCGAAGGCGCCACGGTGCGCCTGGTTGCCATCCAGGGCGGTCAGCGCACCGCCCATCGCCTGGCCGAGCTTGGCCTGACCCCCGGTGTGACGGTGACCGTATTGCGCGACAATGGCGGCGCCCTGCTGGTTGCAGTGGGCGATACGCGCCTGGCCCTGAGCTACGGGCTGGCGCAGATGGTTCTGGTGACTGGAGAGGAGCTACGGGATGCGTGAGTTGACCATCGCCCTGGCCGGTAACCCCAACGTCGGGAAGAGCACCGTCTTCAATGCGCTGACCGGTTTGCACCAGCACGTGGGGAACTGGCCTGGCAAGACGGTGGAGCGCAAGGAGGGTCGCCTGATCCTCGGCGCCCATCAGATCACGGTGGTTGATCTGCCGGGCACCTACAGTCTGGCCGCCCGCTCGCTCGAGGAGCAGATCGCCCGTGATTTTATCGTGCGCGAACGCCCCGACGCGGTGGTGAACGTGCTCGACGCCGCCAATCTCGAACGCAACCTGTACCTGACCGCCCAGTTGCTCGAGGCCGAAGCGCGGCTGGTGCTGGCCCTGAATATGGCCGATGTGGCTGCCGCGCGCGGTCTGCGCCTCAACCCCGAAGCCCTGGCCGCGGCCCTGGGCGCGCCGGTGGTGGTGATGACCGCCAGTAAGGGGCAGGGCCTCGCCGAGTTGAAGGCCGCTCTGCGTGACCTGGTCGCTGCTTCGGGTCGCCGGGCGGCAGCCGCTACGCTCAAGGAGGTGGCGCGATGACTGCTGTCACGCTGGCCGCTCCCGGCGCAGCCTTGCGCTATGCGCCGCCGATCGAGGCCGAACTGGACCATCTCGCCGCGACCCTGGGCGCCGTTCCCGCCCTCGCGGAACGCTACCCCCTCCGCTGGCTCGCCGTTCAGCTCCTCGAGGGCGATGAGCAACTTCTGGCCGAGGCCGAGAGCCTGGGCGGGCCGGCAGTAACGGCGGCGCTTGCCGCCAGTCGCGAGCGCCTGGCGCCCCATTACGGAGAGGACCTCGATGTGGCCCTGGTTGATCAACGCTACCGCTTCGTCCACGCTCTGGCCGGCCAGGCCCTCACCCGTCCCGCCGCGCCGCCACTGACCCTCTCCGACCGCATTGACCAGGTGGTGACCCACCGCTGGCTGGGTATTCCCATTTTCCTGGCGCTGATGTGGGTCGTGTTCAAAATCACCACCGATGTCACGGCACCCTTTGTTGACTGGATCGATGCGACCCTGAGCGGGCCGGTGAGTGGCTGGGTCGCCGCCTTGCTGAGCGCGGCCGGCCTGGGGGGCAGTTGGGTCGAGGCGCTGCTCGTGGATGGGGTGATCGCCGGGGTTGGCGGGGTGCTGGTCTTTGTGCCGGTGCTGCTGGCGCTCTACTTCGCGCTGGCGTTGCTGGAGGACTCGGGGTACATGGCCCGCGCTGCCTTTGTGATGGACCGGCTGATGCACGCCCTGGGGTTGCACGGCAAGAGTTTCCTGCCGATGATTGTTGGCTTTGGCTGCTCGGTGCCGGCAATTTATGCTACCCGTACCCTCGATAGCCGCCGCGACCGCATCCTCACCGGCTTGCTGGTACCCTTTATGAGTTGCAGCGCGCGCCTGCCGGTCTACGTGCTGATCGCGGCGATCTTCTTCCCCGCCCATGCCGGACTGGTGATCTTCGCCCTCTACCTCACCGGGATCGCAGTGGCGATTGTGATAGGTATGCTCCTCCGGCGCACCCTGTTCCGCAAGCAGCCCCCCGCGCCGTTTGTGCTGGAGTTGCCACCCTACCGCCTGCCGACGCTGCGGGGCGTCTGGCGGCAGATGTGGGAGCGCACGGCGGCCTTTGTGCGCAAGGCTACGACGATCATCCTGGCCACGAGCATCGTGGTCTGGTTGTTACTGGCCGTGCCGGTGCGGGGCGAGGGCCGCTTCGCCGATACGCCCGTGGAGCAGAGCGCCTTCGCGGCTGTCGCCGGGGCGGCGGCGCCGATCTTTGCGCCGCTGGGCTTTGGCGCCTGGGAGACGAGCGGCGCGCTGCTGACCGGCTTCGTGGCCAAAGAGGTGGTGGTCAGCACCCTGGGGCAAACGTATGCCGTCGCGGCTGCGGAGGAGGAGGCCGTTACCCCGACGACCTTCGGCGAGGACCTGCTGGGTATTGCCGGGGGGTTGGTCAGCGCCACGGGCGAGGCGCTGCGCGCGCTGCCGGGGGTGGTCGGGATCACCCTGGAGGCGCCTGAGGAGGAGACGGCCCCGGAGGGGCTGGCGGCAGCGGTGCAGGCCGGCTTCGAGGCGAGCAGTGGCGGCCACGGAGCCCTGGCCGCCCTGGCCTTCCTGGTCTTTGTGCTGCTCTATACCCCGTGTATGACCGCTGTGGCCGCGGCGCGACACGAGTTTGGCAGCCGCTGGATGTGGGTGAGCATTGTCGGGCAGTTCGTTGTGGCCTGGCTGGTGGCGCTGCTGGTGTTCCAGGGCGGGCGCCTGCTGGGGGGATGAGGGGCCGGCAAGCAGGCGGCGCCCCTCGTAACGCTCGTCGGCGCCCATACGTTAACCCGGCGGGGAGAGTGCGGGTGAGCGCAGACCAAATATGAGAGTGAGAAACCCATGCTCCATCAAGTCCTGGAGGCGCTGGAGACGGCCACCGGCCCGGTATCACTCGACGAGTTGAGCCGGCAACTGAAGATCGAGCCCGGCGCGCTGGAGGGGATGATCGCCTTCTGGGTGCGCAAAGGACGCTTACGGTCCGGCGTCGGGGGAGCCTGTGGCGGGGCATGCGCTCACTGCGGTCCGCAAGCCGGGACGTGCGTGTTCAACGCGGGCGGCCCGCGGACGATTGCGCTGGTAGAGCGTACGCGAAGTTATCCTGATCGCTGAACACGCGCCGGGGCGCTGAGGTGAACATACGGGGAAACCGGGTTTCCCCATCCCCCTGCCTGTGGGGGCGCCAGCCGCTCCCAACCGCGGTTGGGACCTGGAGAAACCGGCTTTCCCCATCCCCCTGCCCGGGGGCGCCAGCCGCTCCCACCAGCGGTTGGGATATGGGGAAACCAGGTTTCCCCAACCCCCTGCCTGTGGGGGGCGCCAGCCGTTCCCAACAGCGCTTCACGTGTGCTCGGGTGAAGACTGCCGTGGTTCGACCAGTTGCAACGGCTGATCGAGCCAGGCGTGGCTCACGCCGGAGAGCTGAAGCGCCGAGACAAGCTGTTCGGCGGAGCCTTCGACGACCACCGTGTGGCTCAGCTTCCCGCCATGCACCGCCGGCAGGAGACGCTCGAGTTCCTCGCGGGTGTCGTGGAGCGCCGCCGACACGCGCCGCTCCCGTGCTGCGATGAGCTCCCGGCGATACTCCTCGCGCGACTCGAACTGCGCGGGGTCGAGCGCAAACTCCGATACGCCAATGTCGAGTGATGACTCCGGCTGTAAGGTCATCACCACACGGAAGACATCATCGGGTCGGGCGCTGCGAAGGGCCTTTTTCAACTGGACATCAACCTTGCTCGTATCGATCCCTGTAAGTTTCATAATGCTGCTACTACCTGCACGAGACCGTACCCTTGCCGCACGGCGACCTGCTGGAGTTCTTGACTGGTGTTCATAATTATGTCGAGCAGATCGGGTACGCGAATGGCTGGATAGCGTTCGAGGATGAGCGCGGCGAGACCGGAGACGATTCCCGTTGCCATTGAAGTTCCGTCCCAAGCTTCGTATCCTCCACCCATAACGCTCGAAAACACGCCGGCGCCCGGCGCAACCACATCGGGAACGCTGTACTGGTGATTGTTGACCACCAGTGTGCCGCTGCTGCTAAAACTGGCCACGCGCCCCTGGCGGGTTGTGGCCCCCACTGAGAGTACCTCAACGTAATTACCGGGGCTACGTGTCTGGTTCACCCCTTCATTGCCCGTTGCGCATACCACCAGCACACCCACGCTCAAAAGCGTGGCAATCGAGTCGTGCAGATCGTCAACATAGCCGTGGATCCCGGCAGAGATATTAACGATCTGGATTTGCGGATGCTGCGCCGCCCATTCGAGCGCCGTCACAAAACCCGCAATGCTACCCCGTCGCTGGGGCAGCATCAAACCGTTCCAGATCCGCGCTTCCGGTGCAACCCCAACCGTGTTGCCGCAGATCAGACCCGTCACGTGGGTTCCATGACCATCACTATCATAACTCGTAATCGGCGTTGCCTGTAACGTCTGCAGGTCGAACAGCCACGCCTGTTCAATGTTCCCCTGCAATTCGGGATGGGTCGCATCAATGCCGGTGTCAAGCACCAGCACGCGCACATCGCGCCCGGTGCCGCGAAAGCCATTGGTGCGCGCCGCTTCGAGACCGATGACGTGCAGGTGCCAGTAGTCGCCGTGATCCAGGGTGGCTTTGCGCCCCGCCGTCTGGCGTGGGTGAATGACGCTGATCGGCTGGTCGGCAAAGACCATGGCGCCCGGGATCTCCTGACGCAGACGTTCGACCTCTTCCGGTTCCAGGTCCACGATCCGATTACCGGTGACAGGTCCGTGGAAGCGCAGCCGGTCTGGCTCCTCCTTGAACCAGCGCTGCAACTCCTGCTGGATGGGATCCTCCTGTTGCAGTTCCTGCACCGCGGCGATCTGCGCCTCGCGGGCCTGCTCAGTAAAGCCCGTGCCGATCAGGTTCGCGGCGCGCACGGCGAGCGCATTGCGGGGTCGAACAATGTAGCATGCCATCGCTGTCTTCCGTGCAAATAGGCGTTTTGCAAGGGCTGCGCCTGCCCTGAAGCGCCTCCAGGCTCCTGCTGGCGAACCTTAGATTTTAGATTTTGGATTGCCACGCTGGGCAGCACAACCCCTAAAACTGCTTCAAGCAATGCGGCATCATCAACGGGATGCGCTGGTTGGTCCTCACCCCCGGCCCCGCTCCAGCTTCGCTGGAGAGCCTGCGCTGAGCCTGTCGAAGCGGGGAGACCAGAGCCGCGCGTGGGGGCGTTCCAATGCGGTGCACGCCACGCTGGCTCGGATGTTCTGTCTGCCCTTAAAGTCGAGAGGGGGTGGGAAGCGTAGCCTGCTCGAACCCTCGGCGGGCGTTCTCCGGAGGAGGGCGAAGCCCCCGGACCCTCCCTCGACACGATACGGAACGCGCGGCTGATCGCCAGTCTCACACCGGTGCGGCCACGGGCGCCTCAGCCGGGTAGAGCACGTGGGGAATAACCTGGTCCATGTGCTCCACCGGGATAATCTCCAGGGCGGCGCGCGTCTCCTCGGGTACATCGCGCAGATCAGGTTCATTGTCGCGGGGGATGAGCACGGTCGTGACCCCGACGCGCTGGGCGGCCAGGAGCTTCTCCTTGAGGCCGCCGATCGGCAGCACCTTGCCGCGCAGAGTAATCTCACCGGTCATAGCCACGCGCTTGTGGGCCTTGCGCCCACTGAGGGCCGAGATCAAGGCGCTGGCAATGGTGATCCCCGCCGAGGGGCCGTCTTTGGGTACGGCACCGGCCGGCACATGCACGTGGATGTCGTGTTTCTGGAAGGCTTCGGGATCAATGCCGAGCGCTGCGGCGCGCGAGCGGGCGTAGGTCAGGGCAGCGCGGGCCGACTCGCGCATCACGTCGCCAAGCTGGCCAGTGAGGATCAACTGGCCGCTGCCGGGCATAACACTGGCCTCTACCAGCAAGGCATCCCCGCCCGCCGGCGTCCAGGCCAGACCGGTAACCACGCCAACCTCGTCATCGCCGAGGATCATGGCCCCGTGGCGCCGGGGCGGGCCGAGCAGGTCCTCGAGGTCGGGGCCGTCAATGCGTTCGGGGAGGGGCTTACCGGTGGCGCGGCGGGTGGCCATTTTGCGGTAGATCGTGCCGATACGCCGTTCCAGGTCGCGCACGCCGGCCTCGAGGGTGTACTCGCGCACCAGGCGCCGCAGGGCCGCATCGGTCAACTCGGGGGCGCGACCGCGCTCCACCGTGTCCTGGTCGGGCAGGTTGCTCGGAGGTGTTGCGCCGGGGGCGGCCGGAGCCGGCGCGGCGCGGCGGGGGGCCAGGCCGTTGGCCTGCACCTGCCGGGGGATGAGGTAGCGCCGCGCAATGTGGAGCTTTTCCTGCTCGGTATAGCCGGCCAGGGTCAGCACCTCCATGCGGTCGAGGAGCGGACCAGGGATGGTATCGAGTTGATTGGCGGTGCAGATAAAGAGCACCCGGCTCATATCGAAGGGCACGTCCAGGTAGCGATCGACAAAGGTGCTGTTCTGCGCCGGGTCGAGCAGTTCGAGCAGGGCTGCGGCGGGGTCGCCCTGAATACCGGCGCTGATCTTGTCCACCTCATCGAGCATGAGCACGGGGTTGTTGCTGCCGGCGCTGTTGATTCCCTGGATGATCCGCCCGGGAATGGCGCCGATGTAAGTGCGGCGAAAGCCGCGGATGTCAGCCTCGTCGCGGATGCCGCCGAGGGCGACGCGCACAAACTTGCGCTCCAGGGCGCGGGCAATACTCTGCCCCAGACTGGTCTTTCCCACGCCGGGCGGGCCAACGAAGCAGAGAATGGGGCTGCGGGCCTCGGTGTCGCCCTGTTCGAACTGTAGCCAGCGCACGGCCAGGAACTCGACGATCCGCTCCTTGATCTGCTCCAGATCGTAGTGGTCCTCATCGAGAATGCGTTGCGCCCGCTCCAGATCCAGGTTGTCGCGAGTGCCCTTGTTCCAGGGCAGGCCGATCAACCAGTCCAGGTAGGTGCGGCTGACGGTGTACTCGGCGGCGCCGGGGGGCATGCGCTCCAGGCGCGCCAGCTCGCGCTCGGCCTCGCGGCGCGCCGCCTCCGGCATCCCCGCCTCTTCGAGGCGCTTGCGCAGGTCGGCAATCTCGGCGCCGCGCTCATCCGTCTCACCCAGTTCCTTTTTGATCGTTTCCAGTTGCTGGCGCAGCACATACTCGCGCTGGCTGCGGGCCATATCCTCACGGGTGCGGTTGGCAATGTCCAGAAGTTGCCGTTCGCGCTCGAGGAAGCCGATCACCAGACGCAGCCGGGCCGAGATGTCCAGGGTATCGAGCACCTGCTGCTGTTCCGGCGGGCGCAGCCCCAGGTTCGCGGCGATCATATCGGCGAGAGTGCCGGGGTTGGGGATGTTCGCGGCGATGATCGCAAGCTGGTCGGGGAGCGAGGGGCTGAGACGCACCACCTCTTCGAAGGCCACGCGCGCGGTGCGCGCCAGTTGCTCGGTCTCGGCGTCGGGCGGCAGTTCGGTCAGCACGCGCACCCGCGCGACGGGATAGGTCGCGGTGGTGACAATCTGCTCGATGGCGATGCGCGCCTGGCCCTCCAGCAGCATCTGCACGCTACCGTCGGGCTGCCGGAGCAGGCGCACGATCTGCGCCGCGCAGCCGGTGGCGGCGAGCGTGGCCGGATCGAACGTTTCGCCGGGCGTGGTGCGCAGAAACAGCCCGATGAAGCGTGAACCCAGGGCGGCATCGTCCACCAGGCGCACCCAGGGATCGCCGCCGACGGCCAGGGGCAGCACGGCGCCGGGGAAGAGCACACCGTTGGGCAGCGCCAGGATGGGCATACTGGAGGGGATCTCCCCACCGCCGGGGGCTGCCGGGTCCCTCGGAGTGGCCGCGGGGTTGCTCATCACAGGCCTCCCTCGATGTGGATGACCACGACGTGCTGGGGAGGATCGCTGGCGTAGGGCAGAATGATCTCCAGCAAGCCGTTGCGATAGTGCCCTTCGGAGCGCTCCGGATCGATGGGCGCGGTCAGCGGCACCTCCAGCTCGAAGCGCCCGGCGCCGATCTCCATACGGTGGATGCGGCGCAGGCCAGGGGGTGGCGCTAACTGGCGTTGACCCTGGACGACGATCAGCCTTGGTTTCACATGCACCTGTAGATCGGTCACACTCACCCCGGCCAGATCGGCAACGATGACCAGCCCATCATCGGTTTCGTAGACGTTCAGCGGCGGGTGCCAGGAACGGCTCTCGAAGGCCACAAAAGGCGTTCGGAAGGCGATCACGCGGATCATGCGGCTTGGATCGTTCACGTGGCTGCTCCTGCTGGAAGCCGGCATCCCTTGCCGGCTGCTAGGGCCATGCTACCGCGAAGACTGGCGGGATGCAAGCCGATTCCGGTCGTTGTTGCCCTCCCGGCGCTCCGCTGGCGGCTTAGCACGTGTTCACACTTCTCCTGGGAGCGCGGGCATCTTGCCCGCATCCAGGCCCTTGCAGGCGGGACGCCCGCGCGCCCGGGGTGACGCCTTACTCCACATGTGCACACGCACTGCGGCTTACACGCTTTGCATCCCGCTCAAAACGTGCTATAATCGAAATCGCTTGCCAACGTCACATGCTGCGAGACTGGCATCAGAGACCTCGTCCGTCCCCTGGTGGCTCGTCAGAACTTCTTCGCTCGAAGAAATGTACGTTGTGGTGGCCGAGCGAGGCAGTCGGGTTCTGACCCGGGTGTCGGCCTGTGGGATTGTCGGGAATGTCTGTCAGGCGGCGGTCGTGGCGCCGCCCGTCCTGCCACACGGCGCAATGGCGCCGAGGAGAACTCTGATGCTGGTGAAGCTGTTTGTCGGAAACCTGTCCTGGAGCATTGGCGATGATGAGCTGGCGCGCTTCTTCGCGGACCACGGCGATGTGCAGAGCGCCCGCGTGATCACCGATCGCGACACGGGCCGCTCGCGCGGCTTCGGCTTTGTAGAGATCGAAGTCGAGAATGTCGCCAACGTGATCCGCGCCACCGATGGCCAGGATCTGAATGGCCGCCCCATTCGCGTGAATGAGTCCGAGGATCGCAATCGCGGTCGCGGCGGCAACCGCGGTGGTGGCTACGGCCGCTACTGATCTGGAAGGTACCGGGGAAGAGGCAAAGGGTTCGCGCCGGGACCCTTTGCCCTTTTTTTGTCCTGGCCCCTGTGCATCCTGCGCCCGGCGGCTTGCCCTCGAATGCTGACGCGGGCAGGACGCCCTCGCGTACGTGTTCACGTGTGGGGCAAGGCATTACCCCGGGCGCGCGGGCGTTCCGCCCGCAAGGGCCTGGATGCGGGCAAGATGCCCGCGCTCCCGGGAGAAATGTGAACACGTACCGCCCTCGCTTTCAGGGCGGTGGGTTGGCCGGGAGGTGAACCGTACCCGCTTTGCCTGCCTTGACGCGCTTCCGGGCCGCTGGTATACTGCCGCCAATGGCAGTGACGGGGACGAGTACTCGCGCAGCTTCGCGCCCAGCGAGCCTGGGGCGGTGAGAGCCAGGCGGTCGAACGCGCGACGAAGATCACCCCTGAGCCGGCAGGTGAACGGCCCGGTGGCCCGCTAGCCCCGCCCGGAGTTGTCCTCCGTTATCGGGACAGAGCGTTGGCTGACGCTCGCTGAGTGCAATGGGTATGTAGGCTTCTCGCGTACGCCCGGCCTGATGGCCGGCGCTCCCTGGAGTTCTACATCGGCATTGAATTGGGGTGGTACCGCGGGGTAGCATCTGCGCCTCGTCCCCTGAGGGGGGCGGGGTGTTTTGTTTGGCGTTACGGTTCGTGCCTCCCCAGGAACACAACCTGTGGGGAAACCCGGTTTCCCCATACCCCTTGCCTGTGGGGGCAACAAGCCCTCTCCATCAGCAGAGTTTGGGAGGGCGCAGCCCTCTCGGGAACAAGTACGTGTATGCGAGCACTGTGCGGCGCAGCCGCGAGGGCGTCTTGTTCGGCCCCGGGCGGCAAAGCCGCATACATCCAAGGAGGTCCTGATGTTCAAGCCCGTCGCGACCGACGTCGCCTTTCCCCGGCTTGAGGAGGAGATCCTGGCCTGGTGGCAGGCGAATCAGATCGTCGAACGCTCCCTCGCCAGTGGCGAGCGGCCCTTTGTCTTCTATGAAGGCCCGCCGACGGCTAATGGCCGCCCGGGTCTGCACCACGTGATCAGCCGCACCTTTAAGGATGTCATTCTGCGCTATCGGGCCATGCAGGGCTACCGCATCATCGGTCGCCGCGAAGGCTGGGATACCCACGGCCTGCCGGTTGAGATCGAGATCGAAAAGAAACTGGGCTTCAACGGCAAGCCCGATATCGAAAAATTCGGTATTGCCGAGTTCAATCGCCTCTGCCGCGAGAGCGTCTGGGAGTATATCCAGGAGTGGAAGACCTTTACCCGCCGGATTGCCTACTGGGTTGATGAGAATGGCTACTACACCTACGATAACAAGTATATCGAGTCGCTGTGGTGGATCTTTCGCCAGCTCTGGGACCGCGGGTTGCTCTTCCGCGACTACAAGGTGACCATGCACTGCCCCCGCTGCGGCACCAGCCTCAGCGACCACGAGGTCTCGCTGGGCGCTCGCGATGATGTGGATGATCCCAGTGTCTATGTCAAGTTTCGTGTTACCGGCGAGACTGCCCGGGGCTGCGCCTCGCCTCTGGCGGGCGACCTGAAGGGCGCGTTCCTGCTGGCCTGGACGACCACGCCCTGGACGTTGCCGGCCAACGTGGCTCTGGCGGTGCAACACGGCGCGACGTATGTGGAGGCCCACGCCGCCGGGGAGCGCTACGTGCTGGCCGAGGCCCTCGTGGCGCCGGTGCTGGGCGAGGAGGCCAGTATCGTCCGGCGTTTCAAGGGCAACGACCTGGTGGGTCTGCGCTACGAGCCGCTCTTCAACGGCGTGCCGGCGCCCGGCAATGCGCCCGATCTCGAAAGCGCCTATCGCGTCGTGGCCGATGAGATCGTTACCCTCGACGATGGCACCGGGATCGTACACATCGCGCCGGCCTACGGCGACCTGGAGGTGGGGCGCAAACACGGCCTGCCCACCCTGTTCTCGGTGGATCTCAACGGCATGGTGATGCCCGAACTCGGCGATCTGCCCTTTGTCGGCAAGTTCTTCAAAGAGGCCGATCCCGACATCACCCGCAACCTGAAGCAGCGGGGCCTGTTGCTCAAGAGCGGGCGCGTGCGCCACTACTACCCCTTCTGCTGGCGCTGCGGCACGCCCCTGCTCTACTACGCCAAGCGTTCCTGGTACATCAAGACGACCGCGTTCAAAGATGACCTGGTGGCCAACAACCAGCAGATCCACTGGGTGCCCGAGCATATCCGCGATGGGCGCTTCGGCAACTGGCTGGAAAACAATATTGACTGGGCCATCAGCCGCGAACGCTACTGGGGCACGCCGCTGCCGATCTGGAGCAACGCCGACGGGAGCTACATGGAGTGCATCGGCAGCCTGGCCGAACTCGAGACCAGAGTGGGCCGTTCGTTGCGCGACCTCGACCTGCACCGCCCCTACGTAGATGAGGTCACTTGGGAGGACCCGCAGCACGGCCTGATGCGCCGCATCCCTGACGTGGCCGACTGCTGGTACGACAGCGGATCCATGCCCGTGGCCCAGTGGCACTACCCGTTCGAGAACCAGGAACTGTTCGAGTCGGCCCATCCCGCCGATTACATCTGCGAGGCGGTGGACCAGACCCGCGGCTGGTTCTACACGCTCCATGCTATCAGCACGCTGCTCTTCGACCGCCCGGCCTTCAATAATGTGATCTGCCTGGGCCATATCCTCGACGAGCACGGCATCAAGATGAGCAAGAGCAAGGGCAACGTGATCCAGCCCGAGGAGGTGATCGATGCCTATGGCGTCGATGCGCTGCGCTGGTACCTCTTCGCCGCCGCGCCGCCCGGCAATGCGCGCCGTTTCAGTCTGGGCCTGGTCAACGAGAGCCTGCGCAAGTTCCTGCTCACTCTCTGGAACACCTACAGCTTCTTCGTGACCTACGCCACGCTCGATGGCTGGCAGCCTGCCCCCGAGGTGCTGCGCGCCGCAGCCACCGGGGCGGTCAGCGCTCCGACGCCCGAGTTGCGCGCGGCGCTCGCCCCTACCGACCGCTGGGCGCTGGCGGCTCTGAACGCTCTGGTGCGCGATGTCACCCGGAACTTCGAGGACTACGAGGTGTACCCTGCCGCCCGCGCCATCGAGCAATTCGTAGACGAGCTATCCAACTGGTACGTGCGGCGCAACCGGCGGCGCTTCTGGAAGAGCGAGGCTGATGCCGACAAACAGGCGGCCTACTTTACACTCTACGCCAGCCTGCTGACCCTGACCAGGCTGATCGCGCCCTTTACGCCCTTCGTGGCCGAGGAGTTGTACCGCAACCTTACCGGCCAGGCCAGCGGCGCGACCGTGAGCGACGTTCCCGAAAGTGTGCACCTGGCGCGCTGGCCCACGGTGAACGCCGATTTCCTCGATGAACGCCTGGTGGCCGACACCGAGGCTCTGCTGGCCGCCGTCTCACTGGGGCGCGCCGCGCGGAAAAACGCCGGCCTCAAGGTGCGCCAGCCCCTCAGCGAGCTGTGGCTGCGCGCCAGCAATCCTGCCGTGACCGAGGGCGTGCGACGCTTCGAGGCCGACCTGCGCGATGAGTTGAATGTCAAGGCGGTGCGCTACCTTGAAGCCTCGTCGGCCATCGTGGAGTACCGCTTCCGGCCCAACCTGCGCCTGGTGGGCAAGAAGTATGGCCGGCTGGTGCCGGCCCTCACCGAGGCGCTCAAGGCGCTGACAGGCGACCCGGCCCGCGCTGCTGCCCACGCGGTTGAGCAAGGCCAGCCGGTGCGCCTGATGGTTGATGGAGAGGAGCTTGAGTTGTTGCCCGAGGAGGTGCTGGTGGAGAGCAGCGCCCCTGCCGGCTACGCCGTGGCCGAGGGCGATGGGCTGATCGTGGCCCTCAACACCACCGTGACGCCTGAACTGCGCCTCGAAGGCGCCGCGCGCGACCTGGTGCGCAACGTGCAGGACGCGCGCAAGAGCGCCGGTCTGGCTATTGCCGACCGCATTGCGCTCTACGTGAGCACCAAGAGCGAGGCCGCCCTGCTGGAGCAGACCCTTGCCGCCTGGGGCGAGTACGTGCGCAACGAAACCCTGGCAACGCAGTTGATCGTCGCGCCGCCACCGCCCGAGGCCCATGCCGAGACAGTGGAGTTCGGCGACGGTGAGGCGACGATCGGGGTGGTGAGGCTGTAGGGCGCTGAGCGTCGCGACGGCGTTTCGGCAGGTTCTGGCCGTATCCTGCCTCCCCCCGCTTTAAGGGCGGACAGACCATCCGCGCCAGCGTGGCGTGTACCGCATTGGAACGTTTCCTCTCCCTGAGCGGGCTATGCATAAGTTGGGAGGGGGGGCGGGGGGCGGACGAAGCCGCCTGAGTTGCCCTCAACCGCTCCACGGGTCCGTAGGATTGCTGGCGCTCAGGGGTGGGCAGGTCCTCACCCCCCATCCCCCCTCTCCACCGTCGGTGGAGAGGGGGCTAGGGGGTGAGGACTCGCGGCAGCCATGGCGTCCGGATGGGCTGCTTGTCCTCACCCCCCGGCCCCTCGCTCCCTTGCGGGAGAGGGGGGAGCGGGGGCGCCCCGGGGCGACGCGGGGCGCTCCTCCCGGCACAGAGGGCTTGCCACCCCGGCAACCTGTATCGTACAATCGGGTCACGGTACTACGAGGCGCATCCGGCGAGTTCTTCAAGGGGGTCCGGGAGGGTTTTGCCCTCCTGCAAGCGCTCCTTGCCGGATACACCGTGAAGGCGACGGAGGTGGGGCGATGCAGATCGTGCATGTGCATGTCCACGTAAAGCCTGAGTTCGTCGAGGCTTTTCGCGCGGCAACGCTGGAGAACGCCCGTAACAGTGTGCAGGAGCCGGGAGTGGTGCGTTTTGACGTCATCCAGCAAGAGGACGATCCGACGCGCTTCATCCTGGTCGAGATCTACCGCGACGACGAGGCCCCGGCAGCGCATAAGGCCACCGCCCACTACGCCCTCTGGCGCGACCAGGTAGCCGGGATGATGGCGGAGCCGCGCAGCAGCGTGCGCTACCGCGCGGTGTTCCCTGAACCCGCCGGATGGGAGTTGCCGCGATGAGGTTCGAGTTTGCCACTGCGGGCCGGATCATCTTCGGCACGGGGGCGCTGCGCGAGGCCGGCGCGCTCGCCGCCGCCCTTGGCCGCCGGGCGCTGGTCGTGAGGGGGCGCAACCCTGAGCGCCTGGCGCCGCTGCTCGAGACCCTGCGCGCCGCCGGGGTCGCAGTGGTTACCTTTGCGGTGGCCGGCGAGCCGACGGTGGAGGCTGCCACGGCGGGGGCGGCCCTGGCCCGCGCCGAGGGCTGCGATCTGGTCGTGGCGCTGGGCGGCGGCAGCGCCCTCGACGCTGGCAAGGCCATCGCTGCGCTGACAACTAACCCGGGCGATCCGCTTGACTACCTGGAGGTGGTGGGGCGCGGGCAACCCCTGGTGGCTGCGCCCCTGCCCTGTATTGCCATTCCGACGACCGCCGGCACCGGTTCGGAGGTGACCCGCAACGCGGTGCTCGGCGTGCCCGCAGAGAGGGTTAAGGTGAGCCTGCGTAGCCCGCTGATGCTGCCGCGAGTGGCCCTGGTTGACCCCGAGTTGACCTATGACCTGCCCGCGGCGGTCACTGCCAGCACAGGCATGGACGCTCTGACGCAATGCCTGGAGCCCTTTGTTAGCCCGGCGGCTACGCCGCTCACCGATGGGCCCTGCCGCGAGGGGTTGAGGCGGGCGGGGCGCAGTCTGCGGCGGGCCTGCCACGATGGTAGCGACCGGGAGGCGCGCGAGGACATGGCTCTCGCCAGTCTCTGCGGCGGCCTGGCCCTGGCCAACGCCCGGCTCGGCGCGGTCCACGGGTTCGCCGCGCCGCTTGGCGGTATGTACGCGGTCCCGCACGGGGCGATCTGCGCGCGGCTGCTTGGCCCGGTGATGGCTGCCAACATTGGGGCCTTGCGCGAGCGCGCGCCCCACTCGCCGGCCCTGGCGCGCTACGCCGAAGCGGCGCATCTGCTCACCGGCGAGCCGGGGGCAACTCCGGAGCAGGGCGCGGTGTGGGCCACGGCCCTCGCCGACGAGCTGGGTATTCCGCGCCTGGCGGCGTATGGCATCACTACCAGCGACTTCCCCGCAATCGTGGCCCGCGCCAGCCGCGCTAGCAGTATGCAGGGCAACCCCATTACCCTGAGCGACGAAGAACTGACGGCGATCCTCCACGCTGCGCTGTGATAGGGCAACCCCCGCCATGTACGCGTTCGCCCTTCTCCCGGGCGCGCGGGCAGCTTGCCCGCATCCAGGCCCTTGCGGGCGGGACGCCCGCGCTCCCGGGGTGACGCCTTATACCAATTACCGTTGATGATGCCGCATTGCCTGAAGCGATTTCAGGCGTTGTGCTGCCCA
>CAKZKA010000156.1 GCA_937120965.1 uncultured Chloroflexota bacterium | reverse complement strand
CACAACGCCAGAATGAAAATAGTATTGTTCTTGGGAGGGCTGCGCCCTCCCAAACCCTCCCCGCTGGCGGGTTGTTTCCCGGGAGGGCTGCGCCCTCCCAAACCCTCCCGCGGGCGGGTTGTTTCCTGGGAGGGTTGCGCCCTCCCAAACCCTTCCGCGGGCGGGGTATTTTCACCTCAGGCCCCCTTGCGGAGGGTATGAGGAAACCAGGTTTCCTCATACCCCAACCCGGGAACGAAAAGAGATTCTCCCGGGGTACCGGTTCACACTTCTCCCGGGTGCGCGGGCATCTTGCCCGCATCCAGACCCTTGCGGGCGGGACGCCCGCGCACCGGGGTGATGCCTTACCCCAAATGTGAACACGTACACACTTCCCATTTGTTTGCGATACGTAGGGTTTGCCTTCAATGATAGCCTATGGTATACTCGCGCGCGGAAAAGTACCAGCTTGAGAAATAGATAACGGCGCGCAGCGGTGACTTGTGCGGTCAGCCATTCTGTGTTATGCTGTTTGTGAAGAATGGAACGAAGCCAGGTCGCGCCAGTAGCGACGTCACGGTTCCACGGTTGCACCAGGGTACGCACGCACCACAGAGATTCGGTTGCCGCGCATTGTGGGCCTGCCCGCAATGCTGCCCCGAGAGGGAGGTTGAGCCTTGTCTGGACGAATGCGCTTCCTTGTGATTACCGTCGTGCTGCTCGGCGTGGCGATTGCCAGCCGCTTTTTCCTCTTCAGCGGCGACCCTCACGTCGAAGTGGCAGCGGAGAAACTCTTCAGCATCGGCGGCTTCAAGGTCACCAATGCGCTGTTTACGGCACTGGTGGTTGACATCATCCTGGTGGTGCTGGCCTGGCTGGCCACGCGGAACATGCAACTGGTGCCCCGCGGCCTGCAGAACGTGATGGAGATTATTCTTGAGGCGCTCTACAATCTGCTCAAGAATATCAGCCCCCGGTTCATTGACCGCGCCTGGCCCCTGGTAGCGACGATCTTCCTCTTCGTGCTCACCGCCAACTGGCTCGGCCTGGTGCCTGGCAGCACCTCCTTCGGACCGTGCATGGCCAAAGAGCACAAAGAGACCGCGCGCCTGGCCCTGGTCGAGGAAGGGCCCAAAGCTGGCTCGATCGCCCTCATCCCCGCCGCCGCCGAGAAACACAACCCCTACACCACCTGCCCTGAAGGTACGACTCTGGTACCCTGGCTGCGTCCGCCGAGCACCGATCTCAACTTTACCTTTGGCCTGGGCATCCTCTCATTTGTCTTCTTCACCTACTGGGGCTTCCGCACCCTCGGGTTCGGGGGCTACCTCTCGAAGTTCTTCAATTTGAACGGCATTATGTCCTTCGTGGGTCTGATCGAGTTCATCTCCGAACTGATCAAGCCCATCGCCCTGGCCCTTCGTCTTTTTGGCAACATCTTTGCCGGCGAGGTGCTGATCGCGGTGTTGACGTTCCTGGTGCCACTGGTGCTGCCGATGCCGATCTATGGCTTTGAACTCTTCGTGGGCTTCATCCAGGCCCTGGTCTTCGCCTTGCTCACGATGGCCTTCCTGAGCATCGCCACCACCGGCCACGGCGATGAGCATCACGGCAGCGAGTCGGGGCACGGCGCCGACGCGTCTAAGGCCCATTGAGGCGACCTGATCACCATACATCGTTCTGATGGAGATGCGTTCGCAGTAGATTGCAGGAGGATCGGAGACAATGGAAGGCTTGAATCTCATCGCCACCGCGCTCGCCATCGGCCTCGCAGCCATCGGCCCTGGCATCGGCATCGGTATCATCGTGGCAGGCGCCCTGCAGGCGATGGGCCGCAATCCCGAGATGGAAAATACGCTCATTACCTACATGTTCATCGGGATCGCCTTTACCGAGGCCCTCGCGATCTTCGGTCTCGTGATCTCGTTTATGATCGCCTTTGGCGTTATCCAGTGACCGCGCCCCGCGATGGAGGTTGAAGCGTGGAAGCATTAGGGATCAACCTGAACCTGTTCCTCGCCCAGTTGATCAACTTCGGCGTCATCGTGGGGTTGCTCTGGGTGCTGCTGTACAAGCCCGTCCAGAAGATCCTCAACGAGCGCACGAGTCGCATCGAGGCCAGCCTGCGCGAGGCCGATCAGGTCCGGCAGCAACTCGCCTCGGCCAGGCGCGACTACGAGGCCGAAATTGCCCGGGCCCGCAAAGAGGCCGCCGAGATTGTCGCCCAGGCCCAGGAACGGGCCAGGGCGCAGGAGGCGGAGATCCTCAAACAGGCCCGTAGCGAGGCCGACCGCATCCGCGAGGAGGCCCGCGCACAGGCTGAACTGGAGCGCAGCCAGATGTTGCGCGAGGCCAAGGATGAGATCGTCGAACTGGTGACGCTCACCGCAACCCGTGTGCTGAATGCCGAGCTTAAAGCCACCGGACATGATAAACTAATAGAAGAGTCACTCGCTGCGCTAGGTCGCCAGAACTGACCGGTCACCGGTTGCCGGCGGGCCGCTCCGCGCAGCGTGCAGCGCCAGGCCCCGGTGGCCGCTTATCGAGAACCACGATGGCAACAACAGTTGACGCCAGGGCGATCGCTGGCACTCTTTACGAATCGCTGCTGGAAACGGCCCTTGAACAGTTGCGGGCCGCCGCGCCCAGGCTCGCCGGTGTCACCGCCGCCGATGCGGCCCAGCGCATTGATGCCGCCCTGCCAAAAAATGCGCTGCCCCAGGTGCGTAACTTCCTCCTGGGCCTCGCCCGCGAAGGCTTGCTCGATCGTGTCGCCGATGTTACCGAGGTGTTCGCAACCTACCTCGCTGGCCCGCCTTCCGCCAAACTTGAGGCTGCGGTTACCAGCGCCGTCGAACTGGGTGATGCGCAACGGAAACGCATTACCACCGATCTGCAGCAGCGCTACGGCGCGGATGTGATGGTCAGGTTCGATGTCGATCCCTCCCTGATCGGTGGCCTGATCATTCGCGTGGGCGACCAGGTGCTCGATAATAGTCTGCGCACACGCTTGAGCGCCATTCAGCGGAGTATGCTTAATAGTTGACGGGGCGCGGTATGGGCCGGTGGACAGGGACCCCGGCGCCAGCGCCCCCATTCCTGTGTGTGGAGCCGCGCCATGACCACGACCAATGAGTTGCTTTCCCGGCTCAGGCAGAGTATCACCGCCGGGGTTGATCTGAAGCCGCGCCAGGTAAATGTTGGCACCGTTGTCGCCGTGGGCGACGGTGTGGCTCGTATCTCCGGCCTCGACCGGGTGCGCGCCTCGGAGTTGATCGAGTTCCCGCCCAAGGCCGGTCGCCCCGAGTCGATCTTTGGCTATGCCCTGAACCTCGAAGAAGACACCGTCGGCGCCATTATCCTCGGCGATTATGAGTCGATCGAGGAAGGCGATATGGTGACCTCCACCGGCCGCGTGATTTCGGTGCCGGTTGGCCAGGGGTTGCTTGGCCGTGTGGTGAATCCGCTCGGCCAGCCGCTCGATGGGAAGGGCCCCATCACGGTGACGAACTACCGCGAGGTTGAACGCATCGCTCCCGGTGTGATTACCCGCAAGTCGGTGGATACACCCGTGCAGACGGGTATCGTCGCCATTGACGCCCTGATCCCCATTGGCCGCGGTCAGCGCGAGTTGATTATCGGCGACCGCCAGACCGGCAAGACCGCCGTCGCCGTGGATACCATCCTCAACCAGAAGGGCCAGGGGATGGTCTGTATCTATGTGGCCATTGGTCAGCGTCGCGCCCAGGTGGCCCAGGTGGTGGGCACCCTCGAGAAGTACGGCGCCCTTGACTATACGATCGTCGTCTCGGCCACCGCTTCCGAAAGCGCCGCGCTTCAGTACATCGCCCCCTACGCTGGCTGTGCTATGGGCGAAGAGGTGATGGAACATGGCGTGATGGTTGATGGAAAACTGGTCAAGGACGCCCTGATCGTTTACGACGACCTCTCGAAGCACGCCGTGGCCTATCGCCAGGTGTCGCTGCTCCTCCGCCGCCCCCCCGGTCGCGAGGCCTACCCCGGCGATGTGTTCTACCTGCACTCGCGCCTGCTCGAACGCGCCGCGCGTCTGAACGAAGACTATGGCGGCGGCTCGCTCACCGCCCTCCCGGTGATCGAGACTCAGGCCAACGATGTCTCGGCGTATATTCCGACCAACGTGATTTCGATCACCGATGGTCAGATCTACCTGGAGTCGGACCTGTTCAACGCCGGGCAGCGCCCCGCGCTCAACGTGGGTATCTCGGTCAGCCGCGTCGGCTCTTCGGCGCAGACCCGCGCTATGCGCTCGGTGGCCGGCAAGCTCAAGGGCGAGCTGGCCCAGTTCCGCGACCTGGCCGCCTTCGCCCAGTTCGCCTCGGACCTCGATGCGACGACCAAGGCCCAGATTGACCGTGGCCAGCGCCTCCAGGAACTGCTCAAGCAGCCGCAGTACCACCCCCTGGCCGTCGAGGATCAGGTGGCGATTCTCTATGCCGCCAATAACAATTACCTCGACGATGTGCCCGTCGCCGCCGTTACGGCCTGGCGCGATGATTTCCTGGCCTTCCTGCGCTCGGCCCACCCCGAGGTGCGTAAGCTGATCTACGATAACCGCCTCGACCGCAAGTTCCCCTCCGATGAGGTGAAGAAAGCCCTGGAGGCGGCGATCAAGGAGTTCAAGGCGACCAGTTCCTACCAGTAGGGTAACGGCTCCGGGAGGGCGACGCCCTCCCGGAATCTCCCCGTCTCTGTGCCTTCAGCGGAGCGATTATGGCTTCCAGCCGCGAAATTAAACGACGTATCCGCTCGGTCAAGAATGTGGCCCAGATCACCCGGGCCATGGAGATGGTCGCGGCCTCGAAGATGCGCCGCGCCCAACGCAACGTGCTGGCGACACGGCCCTATGCCGACCGTATGCGCGACCTGATCGGCGACCTGAACGCTCGCGTGGTCGGTCAGGCTCGCCGCGGCACCTTCCTTGAGGTGCGCCCGGATACCGGGCGGGTCGCGCTGATCGTCGTCACCCCTGACCGGGGCCTCGCCGGCAGTCTGACTTCCAACGTTCTGCGCCGGGTGGGCCGCTTCATCCTCGAGCAAAACCAGCAGGGTCGCACGGTTGACACCTACGCCTACGGCAAAAAGGGGCGCGACTTTCTGGCTCGCAGCGGCCAGAATCTCCAGGCCGAAGCCATCAAACTCGGCGACGCGCCGAAACTGGAGCAGATCCTCGGCGTGGCCACGGCTGCTCTCAGTCGGGCCCAGGCGGGCGAGTACAGCGAAGTGTATCTGATTTACAGCGAGTTTATCAATACGCTGGTGCAACGCCCGACGCTCAAAAAACTGGTGCCCGTCGAGGCCCCCGAAGATAGCGGCGGCCGCCAGGTTGATTTTACCTATGAGCCGGACCAGGCCGAAGTGCTCGATGAACTGCTGCCCCGCTACGTCGAAACGCAGATCTATCAGGCTATCCTCGAGTCGATCGCCAGTTTCTACTCGGCGCAAATGGTGGCCATGCGTAACGCCACCCGCAATGCCAAGGATCTGGTGCGTGACCTGACCCTGAGCTACAATAAGGCGCGCCAGGCGGCTATCACCAAGGAGGTCTCCGAGATCTCCAGCGGCGCCGCCGCCCTCGCCGAGATGTAATGCCAGGGTCACGTGAACACTCCGCGCGCAGTGCTGCGTCAAAACGCATCTGCACGCCTCGCGCGACAATCCACAATCTGCAATGGTAATGAACCAGACACAATCCGGATCGGATCAGGTGGTCGCCACTGTCTCCGATCGGTGATGGAGTTGAGACAATGACGAACGGGAGCACAGCGCAGGGTGTGGTTCGCGAAATCATCGGCGTGGTGATCACCGCTGAGTTCAAGGATCATATCCCTGAGATTTACAACGCGCTTGAGATCCCCCTCGAAGACGGCAGTACCCTCGTGTGCGAGGTGCAGCAGCAACTCGGCGCGGGTCAGGTCAAGGCTGTGGCCATGGGTAGCACCGATGGCCTGCAACGCGGCGTGCCGATCTACGATACCGGCAAGCCCATCGCCGTGCCTGTCGGCCCCGCTACTCTCGGTCGCGTCTTCAATGTGCTCGGGCGACCGATTGACGGCGGCGAGACGATCCCCGCCACGGTCGAACGCCGGCCCATCCATCGCCCCCCGCCGTCCTTCGAGGAGCAGAGCACTGAGGCGCAGATCTTCGAGACGGGGATCAAGGTCATTGACCTGATCGCCCCCTTTACCCGCGGCGGCAAAACGGCGATCTTCGGCGGCGCCGGCGTGGGCAAAACGGTGGTGATCCAGGAACTGATCGCCAATATCGCCAAGGAGCAGTCGGGCTACTCGGTGTTTGCCGGGGTAGGTGAACGCTCCCGCGAGGGCAACGACCTGATCCACGAGATGCGCGAGGCCCGCATTGACGAAACGACGACGGTCTTCGATAAGACTGTGATGGTCTTCGGGCAGATGAATGAGCCGCCCGGCGCCCGCCTCCGTGTGGGCCTGACCGCGTTGACCATGGCCGAGTATTTCCGCGATGAGGGCCGCGATATCCTGCTGTTCATTGACAACATCTTCCGCTTCGTCCAGGCCGGCTCCGAGGTCTCCTCGCTCCTCGGGCGCATGCCCTCCCAGGTGGGGTACCAGCCCACCCTCGGCACTGAGATGGGCGAACTCCAGGAGCGGATTACGTCCACCAAACGGGGGTCGATCACCTCGATGCAGGCCGTATATGTGCCCGCCGACGATTATACTGACCCGGCGCCGGCAACGGTGTTCGCCCACCTCGACGCGACGATTTCGCTCGAACGCAGCATTGCCGAGCGCGCGATCTTCCCGGCTGTGGATCCGCTGGCCTCCACCAGCCGCATCCTCGACCCGAATGTGGTCGGCGAGGAGCACTACCGCGTGGCCCAGGAGGTTAAGCGCGTGCTCCAGCGCTACAAGGACCTGAAGGATATTATCGCGATCCTCGGTATGGAGGAGTTGAGCGACGACGATAAGCTCACCGTCGCCCGGGCGCGCAAGATCGAACTGTTCTTCTCCCAGCCGTTCACGGTGGCCCAGCAGTTCACCGGCCGCCCGGGTAAGTATGTGCCGGTGGCCAAGACGGTTGAGAGCTTCCGCCGCGTGCTCAATGGCGAGGGAGACCACATCCCCGAGTCGTTCTTCTATATGCAGGGCGACTTCGATGATGTCCTCGCGGCCTACGAGTCCAGCCAGAAGGCATAGGTAGAACAGCGCCCCCGTCTTCAGCCTGCCCCTGCGGGGGAGCAAGCCGCGTGGCTTCCCCGACCGGGGGAGGCTGGCAGGGGAAACAACCAGAACACTTCGTCTACAGATCGCCTGGCCCGATCGCCTCAGGAGCAATGTATGCCCATTCACCTGGAAATTGTCACCGCCGAGCGGGTGGTACTCTCCGATGATGTCGATCTGATCAGCGCGCCAACCCGCGCCGGTCGCGTGGGTATCCTGCCGCGGCACGCCCCGCTGCTGACGATCCTCGAACCGGGTGAGCTGGGGATCGTCAAGGACGGCGTACGCACACCCTTTGCCGTTTCGGGCGGCTTTATGGAAGTGTTGCCCACCCGGGTGACCATTCTGGCCGATACGGTTGAGCGAGCCGACGAGATTGACGAGGCCCGCGCTGAAGCGGCGCGCAAGCTGGCCGAAGAGCGCAAACAGATGGCCCAGAGTGAGCGCGATGCCGCCATTGCCGAAGCCAAGCTCCGCAAGGAGCTGGTGCGGCTCCAGGTGGCGCGGCTCAAGAACGTCGGACGGCGCCAGTAGGCCCGCAACGCCGTACTACAACATACAGAGGATCTATGGCCCGCAGGATTGGTATTGATCTGGGTACTGCAAACGTCCTGGTATACTTGAAAGGAAAGGGGATCGTGCTCTCGGAGCCGTCGGTGGTGGCTCTGAGCACTAAAGATGGGCGCGTGCGCGCGGTGGGGGCCGAGGCCCTGGCGATGCTCGGCCGCGAGCCGGAGAGTATCGAAGTGGTGCGCCCGATGCGGAATGGCGTGATCGCCGACTACCAGGTGACCGAGGCCATGCTCAAGTACTTCATCGGGCGGGTCGCCGGTCGCTTTCGCTTCGCCCGACCCGAGGTGATGATCTGCATCCCCGCCGGGGTGACCAGCGTCGAGATGCGCGCCGTGCGCGACGCGGCTCTGGAGGCCGGCGCCGGGCGGGCCTACCTCATCCGCGAACCGCTGGCGGCCGCCATCGGCGCCAACATCCCCGTCGCGCAGCCCTCGGGCAACCTGGTTATTGATATTGGCGGCGGCACGACCGAGGTGGCGGTGATCTCGCTCAACGATATTGTGGTGAGTACCTCGGTGCGCGTGGGCGGCAATAAGTTCGATGAAGCCATTGCCGCGTATGTTAAGCGAAAATACAACATGCTGATCGGCGAGCGCACCGCCGAGAGCGTCAAGATCGAGATCGGCTCGGCTCTGCCCCTCGAACGCCCGCTGACGACCCAGGTGCGCGGGCGCGACCAGGTGGCCGGTCTGCCGCGCACGATCGAGGTTGACTCGAATGAGATTACCGAGGCCATCCAGGAGCCGCTCGAGGCCATCGTCAGCGCCGTGCGCGCCGTGCTGGTGGAGACGCCGCCCGAACTCTCCTCCGATATTATTGACAAAGGCATGGTGATGACCGGCGGCGGCTCGATGCTGCGACGCATCAACGAACTGCTTACCGAGGTCACTGGCGTGCCCTGCTACGTGGCCGATCAGCCGGCCTCATGCGTGGCCATTGGCACCGGCCTGGCCCTGGAGAACCTGGATATCCTTCGTGATAGCCTGAGCGGCGACGATCTGAACTGATCCCCGGTGGAACCTGCGGTGAAAGCGAGGGGCAACCGGGGCTTCCCATCCGCTTCTCACCGCAGAGTGTGGGAGCGCCGCCCCTTCCCGGGAACGCCGCTGCTCAGCATCTTGTTGGGCGGCGAAGCCGCGTGAGGCTCGACGTCACATGCGTCAGAAACTCAACCCGCCGCGCCAGGGGCTGGTGCTCGAAGTCGGGAGCGGCGACAATCCCCATCCCCGCGCCGATGTGCTGGTTGATCGCTTCCCCGGCGCCGATAACCGCGAGCGCGGTGGCGACCTGGTGGTTGACCGGCCATTCGTGGTCGCCGATGCCCACCACCTGCCCTTCAAAGACGGCGCCTTCGCCTACAGCATTTGCTCCCACATTCTGGAGCATATGGACGACCCGGTGCAGTTCGCCCGCGAACTCCGCCGGACCTGCAAGGCCGGCTATATCCAGAGCCCTTCGGAGATTGCCGAGCGCCTGTTTCACTGGTCGTTCCACCGCTGGTACGTGAACCTGGTGGGCGACACACTGGTGCTCCACCCCAGGGAGCCTGGCGAGCCGTTCGGTGAGTTGTTTGACTACCTCTACGAGTATAACCCGGCCTACTACTTTTTCCAGCGCAGCATGCCCCACCTGTTCTGGGTGGAGCGCGAATGGCACGGCGAGGAGTTGAAAGTGGAGGTGCGCGACCACTCGCCTCTGCCCCTGCGCGATCCCGCGGCCCTGCGGGAGTTGACGCGGCCCCGCTACGGCCCGCTGGCGCTCACCGCTCTGTTCCTGGTTGCCCTGATCGGGCGCGCTGCGCGCCTGGGGCTGCGTCAGCGCCTGCGCCGGCTCCTGGGCCGCAGCTACCTCTGAGGTGAGCATATGGGGAAACCAGGTTTCCCCATCCCCCCCGCCGGTCCTCACTCCCCCGCTCACCCCTCTCCCGTTCAGGTTTAAGAGCGGACAGAACATATGGACGCCGACGGGCGGTATGGCGTTGAGATGCGCTGCCTGGCTCCCGCCCCCTCCCCCTCTCCAGC
>CAKZKA010000155.1 GCA_937120965.1 uncultured Chloroflexota bacterium | reverse complement strand
AGGCTCAGCCCGAAGGGGCGGGCCTCTCCAGCTTCGCTGGAGCGCCTGCGCTGAGCCTGTCGAAGCGGGGAGACCAGCGCCGCGCGCCGGGGCGTTCCAATGCAGCACAGGCCATGTTGGCTCGGATGGTCTGTCCGCCCTTAAACTCCAGCAGGGGAGGGCCAGAGGGGGGGCGGAAGCCCTGGCAACCGTCAGGCCCATTGACACACACGCCCGAATGTTCTATGATAGTGTTGTTTATACACTATCAGGGGAGCGTGCCATGGAATCCGAAACGAGCCAGCACGCGTATGATCCGACGCGCTACGAACGGCCTGCGGTCACGGTTGACGTGGTTATTTTTACGCTGATCAACCAGGAGCTGCACGTGCTGCTCGTGCAGCGGCGCCACTGGCCCTTCGAGGGGTTCTGGGCCATTCCGGGCGGGTTCATCAACATGGACGAGTCGCTGGAGGCAGCGGCGCGCCGCGAACTCGAAGAGGAGACCGGCGTGCGCGATGTGTACCTGGAGCAGTTGTACACCTTCGGCGACCCGGGGCGCGACCCGCGCATGCGTGTGATCAGCGTGGCCTACATCGCGCTGGTGCGCGCCGATGCCCAGAAGATCTCGGTGAGCGATGAGAGCACCGATGTGCGCTGGTGGCCGGTGCGCGCCCTGCCCGAACAGCTCGCCTTTGACCACGAGCAGATCCTGGCCTACGCGATCTCGCGCCTGCGCTCCAAGCTGGAGTATACGACCCTGGCCTTCCAGTTGCTGCCCGAGTTGTTCTCGATCCTTGAATTGAAGCACATCTACGAGCAGATCCTCGGCGAGAAGCTCGACAAGGGCAATTTCTACCGTAAAATCAAGGAGTCGAACCTGCTGGAGGAGACCAACGTCGTCCGCGAGGGTCGTGGCCGCCCCACCCGGCTCTGGCGCTTCCGCCGCGACCGGACGACCGAGAAGCAGTTTGTGTTCCGCTGGCGCGAGGATCGGATCGATCGCTGAGGTGAAAATACGGGGAAACCGGGTTTCCCCAACCCCCTGCCCGTGGGGGCGGCAAGCCCTCCCCGCCGGGAGGGTTTGGGAGGGCGCAGCCCTCCCAGGAAATAACCCGCCAGCGGGGAGGGTTTGGGAGGGCGCAGCCCTCCC
>CAKZKA010000154.1 GCA_937120965.1 uncultured Chloroflexota bacterium | reverse complement strand
TGGGCGATCCGGTTCGCAAAGCCGCCGAGGTTCATGCGTGTCTCCTTAACTCAATAGAAAACGGACGATGGGCCACGAAGGCGCGACAAAGGGTGGGGAAACCCCGTTTCCCCACCCCCCTGCCGACAGGGAAGGTGTGGGCATAGGGGCGCAGCAGCGCTGCGCCTCTAACGTTTTCATCGTTCATGCGGCGAAGCCGCGTGGGCGTTTGTGTGCGGGCCTCCAGCCCGCGCTCCCGTGGCTTTGTCGCGCTCATACAATCACACGCGCCGGGACCAGCGGACGCAGGGTGCGACGTTGCCGGCAGCCGCGCCAGACGCCCACCTGGTAGGCGCACAATTCCAGCCAGTACAGGCCGACGAACAGCGGCAGGGCCACCTGCGGGCGCAGACGGTGGTAGTCGAGCGCCGGCGGGGTGAGGCAAAGCAGCAGCAGCGCCGGCAGCAAGGGCCGCCAGAGCAGGGCAGCAGCCAGCAGGGGCAGGCTGTAGTAGCGGGTGACGTTGGCCCCCAGGTGGTAGAGCGCCGCTTGATGTTGTTGCAGCACCGCAGCGCTCACCTGATGCCAGGGCAGGTGGACGCCGTGGCGCCGCAGGTCGCGCTGCTTGCGCCGGATCTCGCGCATCAGGGCGAAGCTGGCGCCGATGACGATCAGCCCGGCCAGAACCGGGGCGCTCCAGGCAAGGACCAGGGCCGCCAGGAGCGCCAGCGTGACCCTCGGGAGCGCCATAGTGCGCCGGCCCGCAGGGTGGCGCCGTTGCAGGTCGGCCTCTGAGGAGGCGTAGTCGGCGCGGCGACGCAGCAGCGCCCCCAGACGCACGCGATGATGGTGAACGACCGCGCCTTCGGCCACGTAGCGCGCCTGCGCGCCCGTGGCCAGCGCCCGCCAGATCAGATCAACATCCTCCCCCAGGCGCATAGCCGGATCGAAGCCGCCGATACGCAGGAGCAGGTTGCGCCGGATGGCCAGGTTGCACGAAGGCATGTAGCTGATTGGCTCGCCGGGGCCAACTGCCCCGCTGACCGGCCCCATATCCAGCGGCGAGCGCACCGCCTCGAAGGCCGCAACTGGCCCCTCCGGCGGCGGCGCCAGCACCCGTCCACCGGCAATCTCTACGCCCGGCTCGTCGAGCGCGGCGACCAGGGTCCGCAGCCAGTCGGGGGCAGCAACGCAGTCGTTATCGAGAAAGGCCAGCACCTCGCCACGCGCCAGTTCTGCCGCGCGGTTGCGGGCCGCCGACTGGCCAGTGTTCTCCTCCTGGCGCAGCAGGCGGATCGGCAGCCCGGCGAGGGCCGGGGCCAGCGGTGGGTTCGAGGCGTCGTCAACCACGATCACCTCCAGTAGCTCCGCCGGGTAGTGCTGGGCCAGCAGCGACTCAACACAGGCCCGCGTTGCCTCCGGGCGGCCGTGGGCCGGGACGATCGCCGAGACGGAGGGCAGGTGTTCAACTGGCGCGGGTTGTTTGACAAGCAGGCGTCGCCGAGCCAGGGCGTCGAGGAACGTCGTTGTGGTAGGGAGGGACAACCCGGGATGGTCCGCAACCACTTCAAGGGCGGTGCTGCCGCCGTTGAGGGTGGCGAGGGTGTCAAAGGCCTGCTGGTTGAGGCGCAGCGCCACCAGGGGCCGCAAGGAGAGCAATGTTCCGCCTGCGGTATCGGCGCGCAGTTCCAACCCCTGATTGAGCCGGTAGCGCGGGCCCTGGCCGCGCCGCAGCAGCAGGCGAGCGTTGCCGCCGGGTTCGATCTGGCTGCTTTCACCCTCCAGCCAGAGACCGGCGGCCTCCAGGTGGCGCAGGAGGGTAGCCGGCTGGCGCCAGAGGTGCATGGGATGGCCCGCGTCAGCGTTGCCGGGTAGATGGATAAAGAGGGCGCCGCCTGGCCGCAGCGCTGCGGCCAGGGCCACCAGGGTGGTTCCTGGCTCGGGCAGGTGCTCGAACACATCCACCGCGCTGATGAAGTCGAAGGCCGCGACAGGCAGATCGGGCGCGCCGGGGGGCAGGTCAATCACGCGCGCGTGCAGGCCCCGCCGCGCGAAGCGCCAGCGCGCATAGGCGTTCAGGCGCGCGTTGACATCGGCCAGGGTCACCTCCAGACCGTGACGGGCCAGCAGCAACCCTAGCGAGCCGATACCGCCGCCGAAGTCGAGCGCGCTGCGGGCGTGGTGGGCCAGGGCCGCCTCCAGGGCCTCTACCTGCACCAGCGCGCTCTCGTCCTCCGCCAGGGTGTGCCACCAGGTCAGATCGTAGAGGTAGGCATCGGTGTCGCGGTAGAAGGCGGTGATGGCTGCCGGGGTAGCGGGCGCGGCGTTGCGCCAGGCCCGCGCCAGGTCGCCGGCAGCCAGGCGGCAGCGGGCCTCAACCTCCTCCACCGGCTGCTCCAGGAACGCGGCCAGTTCGACCACCAGGCTCTGCGCCAGGTCGGGCTGGCCGGGCAGAGTCAGCGCCGCGGCCCAGCGCTGGCGGCGGGTGGTCCGAAGGGCTGGAGGCGATGCTACCACGCGAGCAACTCCTTTGCCAGCGCGCCTGCCCGGGCGTCGAGGTAGCGGTCGCCGCGCGCGGCCAGGGCGCGCGCGGGGTCGCCAAGCACGCCGTTGGGGGTGACGGCCTTCAACCCCAGGCGCCGGAGGGTATCGAGGATCGTTGCCATCTCGCCACAGTAACCGGCAGCGGCAGCCTCGGCGCGCACCAGGTCGGGGCGCAGCCAGAGCACTTCCGAGGTTTCGCCCTCGCCAGCGTGGAGTCCGAACTCCTGGGGAGTGATCCCCGCGCCCGTGGCAACGGCAAGAACGGCCTCATCGGGCGCCAGCCTCTCCTCAGGCGCCCAGACGCGCAGGACGGGCAGTTCGTGGCGCAGGCGTTCAGCGGCCAGGGCCAGGGCCTGACCGTTGCCGCCGTGGGCCGAGAGCAGCACCAGGCGGGTAACGCCCCAGGCAACCATGCGCCGCGCACAATCGACGATCACGGCGGCGAGGGTCGCGGCATCGAGGCTCAACAGGCCGGGAAAGCCCGCGTGCTCGTCCGAGCAGCCGATGGGTAGAACCGGCGCCACCAGCGCCCCCGGCAGCCGCGCCGCCAGTCGCCGGGCCAGCCCCTCGGCGCGGATCGTATCGGTGCCCAGGGGCAGGTGCGGCCCGTGTTGCTCGGTCGCCCCCAGGGGTAGAATGACTGTGGTGGCGCCTTCGGCTACCGCGCGCGCCACCTCGGGCCAGGTTAGATGGGCCAGGTTGCGTTGGGTTGTCATGGTGTCACCCATCTGGCGGGGCCGGGGGTGGGGAAACCCGGTTGCCCCACCTACACAAACCCGCGCTCGCGCAGGAACTCTACCACTGCATCGGCCATCTGCGCCGGCGGCCCTTCGAGCACCTTGCCCGATTTGCGGGTCACGCCGGCAGTGATAATCTGCGTAATGCGCTCGTGGGCCGGGCGGGTGCTGTCGGGCGTGAAGATCGGGCGCGTGCGCGGGCGCGGCGGCGTCACCGCCCGCACGCTTGCGGTCGGAAAGGCCAGATCGGCCGGCTCAAGCCCCAGATCCTCCAGATGGCTGACAGGAACGCTGGCCCGCTCGGCGCGCATCAGCCCGGGGAGACTGGCATGGCGCAGGCGGGCCAGGTTGGCTTCAACCGCCAGCACCGCAGGCAGGCGCACCTCCAGTTCCTCGCGCGCCCCGCGGTCGAGGCGGCGTTGCACTCGCACGCGATCCCCCTCCATAGCAATCTGCGTGACATCGCACACCACTGGCCAGTCGAGGAACTCGGCGAGGAGGGCCGGCGCCTGGCCGCTGCCCTGGTCGCTGCTGCGGGCGCCACAGAGCACCAGATCAGGGATCGTCGCCCGTTGCAGCCCCGCAGCCAGCAACAGCGCGGTCTGAGCCGGCGCCTGGAGCGAGAGGAAGGGCGGCACCCAGAGCCGGCGCACCTCCGTTGCGCCGACGGCGAGCGCCATGCGCAGCACCGCATCGGCGGCGGGTGGGCCGACGCACAGCGCGCTGACCTGACCCGTGGGGCCGGCCAGGCGCAGGGCCAGCTCCAGGGCCGCCGTATCAGCCGGACCGGCGATGTAGAGCATCCGGCGCGTATCCAGCGCCGCGGTGAGCGGATCAACCTCGACCGTGGCCGGGTCGGGCACCTGTTTGAGACAGACGGCAATACGCATTACGCCTCCCGAAAGGTGACGCCATAGCCGCCGCGCGGGTACGACCACTGGATGGCGCCCTCTTGATTACAGGCGATGTAGCAGGTTCCACACTCGAAGCACTCCTCATAGTTGAAGAGAATGCCCCCATCGTCCAGCGGCACGAACAGATTGGCTGGACAGACATAGACGCAGGCGCGCACGGAGCACTTCGCGCATACGGCTGCGTTGACGACGATGTGCGGCTGGTCGTCCACCTTGAAGCGCACCGTGCGCATGCGTTCTTCCAGAGGAATGCTCACCATCCGAATGACCTCCCTGCTTGCAAAGCGTCCTGGAGCACGTGTACCGGCGAGACCTGGGCGCGGCGAAGGGCCTCGAGGGCGATGGGCAGGAGCTTGCGTTTAGGACCGCCGTTCACGCGGAAGACCTGCTCGGCGCCGGCGGCGATGATTTCCGGGTACAGGTTCTGCAGGCGCGGGCTGTTGACCAGTGCCGGGGCGTGGCGGTAGTTTGCGAAATCGGTGATGACGTGTCGCGCCCGCAGACGCTCGACGTAGCGGGCTAGTGAGCGAGCCGAGAAATCGCGCTCCTGATGGGCGGCTACGGCGGTTTCGCCTGCGGCAATGCCCGACTGGATGGCGTAGTTGATGCCTTCGAGGTACAACCCGGCCACGAAGCATAACGCCGCTGCGTCACCCGCCACCAGCATGCCGCCAGTGTAGAGCTTTGGCAGCATGTTCCAGCCCGCTTCGGGGATAATGTGGGCCGAGTACTCGCGCACCCTGCCGCCGCGCACCAGGGGGGCCACCGCGGGGTGGCGCTTGAAGGTCTCCAGCAACTCGTAGGGGCGACGCTTGTGCTCGGCCAGCGAGGAGATCTGACCGATGACACCCAGCGAGAGGCTGTCGCGGTTGGTGTAGAGGAAGCCGCCGCCGCTGACCTCTTCGGTAATGGCTCCGATATACTCAATTGCCAGGCCGTCATTGTCGTGGAGGTGAAAACGCTCGCGAATGATCGCCTCATCGAGCGCCAGCACCTCCTTCACCCCGAGCGACATCTCATGGGCATGGAACTCACGTTGCAGGCCGGCGTTCTTGGCGAGGAACGAATTCGCGCCATCGCAGGCGATCACCACATCAGCGCGCAGGTCGCCCTCGTCGCGGCGCACGCGCACCCCCACCACCTGGTCGTCCTCCCAGAGCACCTCGTCCACCACAGCAGCGTTGAGCAGGAAGGCGCCTGCGGCAACGGCCTGATCGGCGAACCAGCGGTCAAACTTCGGGCGCAGGATGCTGAAGCCGTTGTAGGGCGGCTCGGCGAAGCGGGTGGTGCGAAAATCGATCGCCACCGACGTCTCGGCGGTCATAAACGCGAGCACGCGTCGGGTCAGGTAGCGTTCGACCGGCGCCTGTTCCCACCAGTTGGGGATGAGGTCGTGGAGAATGGCGCTACCGTAGAAGGCCGCGCCGGAGACGTTTTTGGCGCCGGGGTACTCACCGCGCTCGAGGAGCAGCACCTTCAGCCCGGCGCGCGCCGCCACCAGCGCTGCGGCGCTCCCGGCCGGCCCGGCGCCAACGACGATCACATCGAAGCGCTCGGCGCCCGGGCGCGGCGCGTTGCGCTGGGGCCGCGGTCGCGGCGCGTCGTGAGGGGCGACGCCGTTCTTCATGCCGATCAGGCGGTGCACCTGCTGCACCAGCGCCAGAGAGGCCTCTTTGCTCAACAAAGCCATAGCGTATCCTTCACAGGCTATGCTCAGGAGGGCTGCGCCCTCTCAGCCCCTGCCTGTGCGGAGGGCTTGCCGCCTCCACAGGCAGGGGTGCGGTTCGACAGGCTCACCGCAGGTGGGGAAACCCGGTTTCCCCGTATGTTCACCTCAGGCCGCCACCTGGCGGCTATGGTCATTGTCTGTCGCGCTGCGCTGCGGCTCGGCTGCCAGGCGCTCCAGCAGGGCGGGAATAAGCTGTCGCACATCAGCCACGATGCCCAGGTCGGCCAGGCCGAAGATCGGGGCGGTACGGTCGAGATTGACGGCGATCACCGTCTCACTTGCGTTCATACCCGAGGTATGTTGACTGGCCCCTGAGATTCCCAGGGCCAGATAGAGCTTCGGCGCAACGATCTTGCCGGTCGTGCCGATAAAGCGATCGGTCGGCAGCCACCCCCGGTCGGAGATAACGCGCGTACCGCCTACGGCCGCCTGCAACCGGTTGCCCAGTTCCCAGAGTTGCGCCACGCCCTCCGGGCCGCCCAGGCCCAGGCCCCCGGCGACGATGCGCTCGGCTTCGCGCAGGTCAACCGTGCGTGGATCGGCGGGAATGGTGCGCACGGGCCGGTCGCGGAGGCGCGCTGTATCAATGGTGGGGGTGACGTGGGTCACCTGAGGGCGCCGGCGCACATCACCCCGCCCGATGCCACGGGTATTGGGAGCCAGGGTCGCGCAGATGACCGTCGCTCCGGGGCAGACCAGGTGCTCGTGGCGCGCGCCGCTGTAGGTGGGGCGCACAAACACCAGGTCGGCGCCATCCTGGCGCACTTCCAGGCAGTGGCTTACCATCGGCGCGTGCAGGCGCAACGCCAGCCGGGGCAGCCAGGCCCGCATATGGCTGGTGTCGGGGGCCAGCAGCAGCAACCCGCCGTAGGAGCGGTGGCTCAGGGGTCGGATCACCGGCTCCAGCGCCGCCAGCCAGGCATCGGCGCTGGCGCGGGCCAGGGCTTCGTGTTCGATCAGCGTCACTTCATCGGCGCCGTGCGCCGCCAGGGTGGCCGCCTGCTCCTCCAGACCGGCGCCCGGCAGCAGCGCCCGCACCCGCAGGTCGCGCGCGCTGGCAAGATCGCGCGCCTCCTCGACACACTCCAGCGCTGGCCGCGTCACTGCGCCGTGCTCGGTTTCGGCGATTACGACGATTTGCATAGGTGATCCCTGTCAACATATCAAGGTGGGGCCGACGCAGTGGCGGCGCCAGTGTGTCGGCCGCTACAACGCCCGCCCTACCCGCTCACCCTCGATGATCGCCGCGTGGGCGCGGCGCGGCGCCAGGGCATCGCCAATGCGGTGCAGTTCCGGCACGCGCCCTTTCAGCGCGAAGTACAGCCCGCTGTCGGCGCGCCGCTGTACCGCCAGCACGATCGTGTCCACCGGATCGAAAGTGATGATCTGCCCGCTGTAGTTGTGCACCGCGGTGACCACGCCGTTGGCGGCATTCAGCACTGAGACGTTCGGCGTGCAGACGATCTTGAGTTGCCGGGCGCGGCGGTACCAGTTTTCGAGATCCAGAGTGATGCCGAGATCCTGACCGACGTAGAGGGTTGGCGTGACGATCTCCACCCGGCAGCCCTGCTCGGCCAGGTACTCGGCCACGCTGGTCACCTCGTGAAAGCCCAGGCGATCGATGATCATGACCCGCCGGCCCGGCGTGACCCGCCCGGCGAGAATGTCGGTGACGTCGGCGACCTCGGGGCCGTCGGCGCCCGGAAAGGCGTTGCGGTCGGGGGTGGAGCCAGTGGCGATCACTACGGCGTCGGGCTGTCCGGCCAGGACCATCTCGGCAGTGGCGGCCACACCGGTGTGCACCGTCACGTCGAGCTGGTGCAATTCGTGGAGCAGGTTGCGCACCAGATCGCCAAACTCGGCCCGGTTGGTCACCTTGACTGCCAGATTCACCTGTCCGCCCAGTTCCGGTTGTCGCTCGTAGAGGGTGACGCGATGGCCGCGCCGGGCGGCGATGACCGCAGCCTTGAGACCCGCCGGCCCGCCGCCGACCACGGTCACCCGCCTGGGGCGCGGCGCGGCCTGGAGCGTGCCGATACCCAGCTCCTTCTCGCGGCCGGTTGCGGGCGTTTCGATGCACCCCATCCAGCGATTCAGCCCCATGCGCCCGACACACTCCTGGTTGCACGAGAGGCACAACCGGATGTCCTCCACCCGGTTCTCGCGCGACTTGCGGGCGAACTCGGGGTCGGCGATCTGGGCGCGCACGATCCCCACCAGGTCGGCGTGGCCCTCCTGCAACACCCGCTCGGCCTGAATGGGGTCCTTGATCCGTCCCACGCCGATCACCGGGAGCCGTACCGCCTTGCGGATGGCCGAGGAAATGAACAGCGCGTAGCCCGGCGGGATGTGCATCGAGGCTTCGATCATGTAGAGGGTGTGGGTGGCGGTGCCGATACTGGTGTTGATGTAGTCAATCAGGCCATCGGCCTCCAGAATGCGCGCCGCGGCCACTGCTTCGTCGAGCACAATGCCATCGCGGATCAGCTCATCGCCGCAGAGGCGCACACCCAGCACGTAGCTGCGCCCGACCCGGGCGCGGATCGCAGCAATAATCTCGCGCAGCAGGCGCATGCGCTGCTCCAGCCCGCCGCCGTAGCCGTCGGTGCGCAGATTGTTGTGGCGCGAGAGGAACTGCCGCACGATCGACGAGTGCGAGCACTGCAACTCCACCCCGTCGAAGCCGCCGAGCTGGGTGTGGTAGGCCACCTGCGCGTACCCGGCGATGATCTCCTGAATATCCTCCAGCTCGACCGCCTTGGGCACCTCGCGGAACATCGGGTCGGCCACCGACGAGGGCGCCCAGGCCGGCAGCCGGGTGAACATCCCGCTGCTCTGGCCGCCGTTGTGGTTGATCTGGGCCAGGATGGGCGTGCCCTCGGCATGGACCGCAGCCGTGATCTGCCGGTAGCCGGGTATCACCGCCGGGTTGAAGGCGTGGATCAGCTTCTCGTAGGGGTGATCGGTGGGATGGGTCGAGTGTTCCTCGGTAATGATCAGGCCCGCCCCGCCACGCGCCCGCTCGCGGTAGTAGTAGACGTGGCGCTCGGAGGGCATATACCCCTCGGCGTAGTTTGTCAGGTGCGCCGAGAAGACGATCCGGTTGTTGAGCGTCAGGCTGCCGACCTTGATCGGCGTAAAGAGCAGACGGGCGCCCTGGTTCATCTCACACCGCCCTTCCAGCGCGATAGCCTTCGAGAATGGCCTGCCCGATCCGGCGCGGAGCCACACAGTCGCCCGCGCGGTACAGAGCCGGCATACCCTCGGCGCCGAAGCCGGCTTCCTTCAGCGTGAAGTACAGCGTCTCGTCGGGCCGGTCGTAGGTCACGTCAACGATCAGGTCCACCTGTTCGATCCGCTGCTCCTCGCGGCTGAAACGATCGACCATGATCAAGGTCCGTTCAGTAACCCGCACGGCCTCTTGCTGGGGATGGAAGACTACGCCTTTGCTCCAGGCCCGCTGGTTCCAGGCGGTCAGCTCCTGGGTAGCGGTGAGGCGCTGGCCGCAAAACATGTCACGGGTGACGATCTCGACCCGCCAGCCTTTGTGTACCAACCACTCGGCCACGGCCATGCCATCGTGGTCGCCGATCTCGTCGAGCACCACGGCTTTGCCGATGGGCGGCAGCGGCGCTCCGCCGAGCACATCACGCTCGTTCAGCACCGGCACACTGTTGTCGAAGTCAACCCCCGGGTAGAGAACCGGCACGCCGCCCACTGCGACGATGACCGCGTCGGGCATCTCGGCGCGCACGGTCTCGAAGGTCGCCGTCACCCCGAGCCGGATGGTCACGCCGAGCTTGCGGATCTGGGCTTCAAGCCACTGACCAATCAACTCCAGGCGTTTGCGCCCGGGTTCGGCGGAGGCCAGGAGCAGCGCGCCTCCCAGGGTCTCGTTCTGTTCGTAGAGGGTTACCCGGTGGCCACGCAGGGCAGCGATCCGGGCTGCTTCCATCCCCGCCGGGCCGCCGCCGATGACCATCACGCGCTTCGGGCGCACCGCCGGGGGCAGGCTGGCAAATTCGGCGTGGGCCTCGTGGCCGGCGGCCGGATTGATCGAACAGCTCAGCCGCGGGTTCTGCACACTCTGCACCATACAATCCTGGTTGCAGAGGATGCACTGGCGCACGTCCTCGGCGCGCCCTTCGCGCACCTTGCGCGGCAGGTCGGGGTCGGCGATCAGGGCGCGGGTCATCTTTACCGCGTCGGCCCGGCCCTCCACCAGCACCATCGTTGCCTGCCGCGGGTCCACAATGCTACCCTGGGCAAAGACCGGCACCTGCACGGCGGCCTTGATCTCGGCGGCCAGATGCAGAGCATAGCCCGGGGGCATAAACAGACCGGCGCGGGTCAGGTGGGGTGTGTAGATGCTGCCGCTGGTCACACTGAGGTAGTCAATCTGGTGTTCGCTGCTGAGGATGCGGGCGATCTCGGCGGCGTCGCCGGGCTTGATGCCCGCCCAGGGGGCGTGCTCGTCACCACTGAGGCGCAGGCCCACCACGGCCTCATCGCCGACGGCGCGGCGCACTGCGGCAATCACCTCGCGGGCGAAGCGCATCCGGTTCTCCGAGGAGCCGCCATACTCGTCCTGGCGCTGGTTGGTCAGCGGGGAGAGGAACTGGCGCACCAGGCTATCCGGTCCGGCGTTGATCTCCACCCCGTCCAGACCGCCCTCTATGGCGTAGCGCGCCGCCGTGGCAAAGCCGTCAATCACCGCGGCGATGTCCTCCGGCTCCATCTCCTTGGGCATCTCGCGGCTGTTGACATCGGGAATCGGCGAGGGCGCCCAGAGGGCCGCCTGGGAGTAGTGGCTGGTGCCCTGCATTCCGCTGTGGGTCAACTGGGCCAGCAGGAGCGTGCCGTGGGGGCGCACTGCCTCGACCAGCATCTGGTACGTGGGCACGATCTGTTCGTCATAGCCGAAGATCGCGTACTCGTAGGGCCAGTCGGAGGGGTGCACCACACCGCCTTCGAGGACGATCACCCCCGCGCCGCCCCGGGCGCGCGCCGCGTAGTAGGCGGCGTGGCGTGAATCGAAGCGATTGTGGCGCGCGAAGTTGGTCTGGTGCGCGGCGAAGACGATCCGCGAGGGCGCCGTTTTCCGCCCCAGGCGCAGGGGTTGGAACAACGGAGCGAAGAGTTCAGCCATGATCTCCTCTTTCCAGAAGCGCCGACTGAATGGGCGCCGACGGGCGTTATGGTTTGAGATGCGCTGGTTGGTCCTCACCCCCGGCGGCGTTCCAATGCGGTACAAACCACACTGGCTCGGATGTTCTGTCTGCTCTTAAAGCCTCGGCCCGGAGGGAAGGTCTGGTCAGGTCTCCCGCGAAGGGGAGGCGGGGAACCTGATTGTTCCCGGCCCCCTGCTCGCTACCACTGCTGCAAGGGGATCACCCCGGTGCGCAGCGCCGCCGTCTCCCCAGCGAAAATGCAGTCGGGATCGGGGTCATCGAGCGAGCGTCCGGTAAAGTGTTTGACCGCCATACAGCCGCCGTGACACAGGGCATACGCATTGCACTGCTGGCACGTGCCGCCCACCTGCCACTGCCGCAGGTGCGCGAAGAGCGGGGCGTGGCGCCAGATGTGGGTAAAGCCCCCCGGCGCGCGCACATTGCCCGCCGAAAACTCAGGCGCCAGCACAAACGGACAGGCGTACACCTCGCCCACCGGGTCCACGCAACAGACGATCCGCCCGGCGCCGCACATGTTCAGGCCATCAATCGGCGTGCCATAGGCCGAAAGGTGGAAGAACGAGTCGCCGGTCATCACATCGGGGTGGGCCAGGAGCCACTCGTAGAGGGCGCGGTTCTGGGCGTGAGTCGGGCGCATATGTTCCCATACCTCCGCGCCGCGCCCGGAGGGACGCAGGCGAGTGACGCGCAACTGGGCGCCGTAGCGTTGCGCCAGGGCGTAGAGGTCATCGAGTTGATGGGCATTCTGGCGCGTGACCACGGTGTTGATCTTGAAGGGAAAGCCTTCTGCCGCCAGCAGTTCCATCGCCCGCAGCGCCCGCCGGAACGCGCCGGTGCCGCGCACCGGGTCGTTCGTCTCCGCCGTGGCGCCATCAAGGCTAATCTGCAGGTCCAGATAGTCGCGGGCGGCGATCCAGGCCGCGGCGGCGGCGTCAATCAAGGTGCCATTGGTGCTGAACTTCACCCCGATCCCGCGTTCCAGGCAATAATCCATCAACTCGAAGAAATCGGGCCGGCTCATCGGCTCGCCGCCGCCGACGTTGACATAAAACACTTTCATGGCCGCCCACTCGTCAATCAGGTGGCGCGCCTCGGCGGTGCTCAACTCGCCGGTATGCGCCCGGCCCGACGACGAGAGACAGTGAACGCAGCGCAGATTGCAGCCGTAGGTCAGCTCCCAGGTCAGACAGATCGGCGCGTCCAGGCCCTGGCGGAAGATTTCGTAGCTCATGGCAATCCTTTCACCGATCCACGACCAGCCAGCACCCGTGCAACTCAAAGGTCTGAAAGCGCCCGCCGAGTTCGCGACCCAGGATCTCCAGGCGCCCGGTGGTAAACGTCTGGCGGTGGCCGAAGCGCGGATCGGGCTGCTCTTCCAGGGGCACGGTGACGATCAGGCGCTGCGCGGTGAGTTGCCAGAGGGCGCGCAGGGCGGCCAGTGTTTGCGCCGGCTCCAGGTGCTCGAGGACGTGCACGCAGGTCACGGTGTCGAAGCGCCCCAGGCGCGCCAGGTCATCGCCGAGCAAATCGGCGACGGTGAAGCTGACATTTGCCAGCCCTGCCAGCCGGGCATAGGCGTTGGCAAAGCCAACCAGGGCGCCGTCGAGGTCGCAGCCGACAATGGTGTGCGGCGGCCCGCCCCGGCGGGCCAGGAGCAGGGGCAGAAAACCAAAACAGGTACCGGCGTCGAGCAGGCTGATGCCGCGCGCCAGTTCCATCAGGCGGCGGTAAATCACCCCGAAGGGACCGATGAAATCACTGGCCGGCTGATCGCGCTGCATGGCCGCTTCCAGGGCCGCCAGGGAGTTGACATAAAACCGATGCCAGGCCCGGCCCTCATTGCCGTCCATCGAGCGGACAATCGCCCCGACGCACTGTTCAAAGAGCGTCTGCTGGTCGTGGGCGAACGGTTCGTCCGTGGGCGCGGGGTCGGGCAGGCGGCCCCGCGCGGCGCTCAGCAGCGGCAGCAGCTCGTTGGCCACATAAAAGCCCAGATTGTTGTCGATCTGTTCGGGGCCAAAGGTATGCACCACAACCAGTTCCGGGCCGGCGGACGGGGTGTGCCGGGCCGGCTCCAGCCGATAGATCGTAAAATGCCGGCTGCCGGCCGTCGCCCCGAGGGTTGCCGCGAGGCAAGTCGTGAGGGCGCCATGCCGCCAGGGTGACAGAAACAGAGGAACCATGGCTATCTCCGGTTAGCAAACGAGCTCCGCACCAGGTTCTCGGCCACGCGCCCCAGTTGATCCAGGTTTCGCACGACTTCGACCTTGTGGCAGATCGGGGCATAGGTCGGCATATCCGACGCGCCGAGGTGCCAGCTCCCGCGCGACTCCGGCGTCAACCAGATCACCTGTTTGCAGCGTCGGCGCAGTTCTTCCAGGATCCAGGCGTTCGGCGGGTTGCGATTGCCGCGCCCATCGCCCAGGATGATCAGCGTGGTGCGGCTGGTGGCCGCTGAGCGGTAGCGCTCGTAGAAAATCTCCAGCGCCCGGCCGTAATTACTGTTTTCTTCGGTATTGATAATCTCGCCACTGAAGACGCGATCGATTGTTTCCTCCAGGCTGGAGCGTTCGATCTCGGCGCTGATTTCGGCCAGATCGCTCACAAAAACAAAGCTCCGCACCCGGCTGAAGAGCGATTGCAGGCTGTAGACCAGGTGGAGCATGAAGCGGGCGGTGGTGCGCACCGACAGGCTGACATCGCAGATCACGGTGAGGCGCGGGCGCTCCTCGCGCTGGTTGGAGAGCACCGGGAAGAAGGGCACCCCGTCGTACTTCAGATTGCTGCGAATGGTGCGCGAGACATTGATCCGCCCGCGCCGGTTGGTGGTTTTGCGGTACGAGAGCGCGCCGCGCATCTGCCGTCCCAGGCGGCGGATGATCTCGTCCATCTGGCGGCGCTCGTGGTCGTTGAAGCGGTAGCTGCGCCGGGGCCGCGGCGGCGCCGGCGCGGCGTTGTGGGGGCGTTGCAGCGCCGCGTCGCGCGCGCGGTAGCGCCGCAGCAGATCGGGCAGTCGGGAGAGGCTCCCGGCGAGCTGGGCCTCGAGCTGCTCCAGCAGGGCCTCGTCCACCTCGAGCGCGCGCAGGTCGGCCAGCAGGGCCTCAACCGCGCCGCCGAGATCGATCTCCTCACCCGGATCGCCCGCACTCAACTCCCCGCCCCCGGGCAGGCCAGGATTGTGGCGGGCATTGACGTGAAAGGTCGGCTTGTAGCCTGCTTCACCCGGGTCGCGGCGCTGTTGCAACAGCAGGTGCTGCCCGAAGAGCGAGAGATCGACGCCTTCGTACTCCGGCGTCACCGGGGCGCGGGTGGTTCGCTCGGTTTCGATCTCGACAGGCGCCAGCTCGGCGCGCGCCCCTTCCGGCGCTGCCGGCGCCTCAGCGCCGTTCTTGTCGAGCTGAAGCGGAGCGGTGGCGCCGTCTGGCCCGGTTGCTAGCGATCCATCAGCGGGGGCCGGCAGGCTGAAGAACAGGTCAAACAGCCGGTCAAACTCGGCAATGGCCTGACACTGCTTCACCAGCGTGCTACGCAGCACCACGCGCACCGTCTCACGGTCATCAATGCCTGCCAGGGCCAACCCTTGCAGGGCGTCAATCGCCTCGGCTGGCGAAACGGTGATACCGTGGCGCTTCAGCAGCGCTACAAAGCGTGTGATTGGGATATCCATGGCCAGCCTTACTGGTGCATCCGGCACGTTCACTCACGTGCCAGTGGAGCCTCAAAGCGCACCCGACACCTTGCGTAACAATCAACAATCCAGCATCAACACTCTTCTAACGGCATTACACCAATTACCGTTGATGATGCCGCATTGCCTGAAGCGATTTCAGGCGTTGTGCTGCCCAGCGTGGCAATCCACAATCCAAAATCTAAAATCCAAAATGGTATTACTCCTCCCGGCGCGAGCTAAAATAGGCCCGTTCGTTCGTGCGGTAGCGCTCCTGCTGCTCACGCAGATCCATGTTGTCGAAGGTCAGTCGCGCAGCGCCATCGGCGCCCTCGAGCAGCACGGGCAGTTGGGCGCTCACCTGCTGCACATCGCGGTCGTACTTGAGGATGAGTTGCAGCGTCTCCTCGACCAGTTCACGGCTCAAACGCTCGGCGTTGAGCAGCACCAGGGCCTGGGCCCAATCCAGGGTCTCGCTAATGCTGGGCGCCTTCCGCAGATCCATCGCGCGGATGCGGCGGATCAGCCCCACCATCTGACGGGCCAGAGTCTCGCGCAACTCCGGCACCTTCAGGCGAATGATCTCCAGTTCGCGTTCTTCGTCGGGATAGCCAATCGCCAGGTGCAGACAGCGGCGTTTCAGAGCATCGCTCAACTCGCGGGTGCTGTTGCCGGTGATGCACACCAGGGGCGGGTGCCGGGCGATGATGGTGCCGATTTCGGGCACCGTCACCTGGAAGTCGCTCAACACCTCCAGCAAAAAGGCCTCGAATTGCTCTTCGGCGCGGTCAATCTCATCAATCAGCAGCACCACCGGCTCCGGCGAGGCAATGGCTTGCAGGATGGGGCGGCGCACCATGAAGTGTTCGGAGAAAAACACATCCTCGTGCTGGCGCAGGTACTCCACTGCGGCGCGCAGGTCCTCCATCTCGGCAAACAGACTGCCGATCTTCTCGCGCAGGATCTGCGTGTAGAGCAACTGCTTGCCGTATTCCCACTCATACAGCGCCCGGGCCTCGTCAAGCCCCTCGTAGCACTGCAACCGGATCAGCGACCGGTTGAGCGCCCGCGCCACCGTCTTGGCCAGTTCGGTCTTGCCAACCCCCGCCGGCCCTTCGATCAGCACCGGCTTGTTCATCTTGAGGGCGAGGAAGATCACCGTCGCCAGCTTGCGGTCGCAGATGTAGCGCTGCTGGCGCAAGAGCGTCACCACCTGGTCGATCGTTTCAAACACGTATGTACTCCATTCGGCGCCCACGCGGCTCCACCGCATAGTCTCACATCTGCCCGCAAGGAGGGGGGTGGGGAAACCAGGTTTCCCCGCACCCCCTTCGAGAAAGGCTCACGTTTAGTAGTACGACTCGCGCATCGCGTGGGCCACCACCGGCCAGACCGACTCGAAGGTCACTTCGCGCGGGTTGCCGGGCGTCGAGCCATCGCCGAGGACGTGCTTGGAGACGCGGTCAACATCGTTATCGTCGCCGATGATGCGCGGGCCGCTCCACTTTTCGTACACGCCCTTGCCCATCCGCGACTTGCTGTACTCGCCGACGCTCTTGAAGTTGGGCGGAATGCCCACATCCTTGGCCAGGCGAATGGCCGCCTCAACCGCTCGCTCGGCAGCCGCAACATCGCTCAACCCGTCCACCCGCTCGCCCATCGCGCGGGCGATATCGCGGTAGCGCCGGTAGTTCGAGGGCAGGTTGAACGCCCAGACCCGCGGCAGGGCAATGGCATTGTTCAGACCGTGGTGGCTGTCGTAGTAGGCGCTAACTGCGTGCGAGATCGAGTGGATAATGCCCAGACCGCCGCTGTTGAAGGCCTGCGCGCCGATGTACTGCGCCCAGACCATATTCGTCCAGGCCTCGAAGTTGTTGCGGTTGGCGACCACTTCGCGCAAATTCTGGGCTACCAGTTCGATACACTTCAGCGCGCCGCCCAGACTGGCGGGGAAGTCGAGCCGCGAAACATACGGCTCCGAGCCGTGCGCCAGCACATCAAAGCCACAGAAAGCGGTCAGATCCTGCGGCATCGTCTTGAACACATAGGGGTCATTGATCCCCAGGGTCACGATACAGCTATCATCGAAGCCCAGCCACTTGCGCGGGGCGCGCTCGGAGGTCGTGTCGGTGATCACGAACGCCCAGCTCGTCTCCGAACCGGTACCGGCGGTGGTGTTGATCGCAATGTGCGGGGGGTTCTTCTGGCGGTCGGGGTCGGACTTGTTGAACCCATCGAACTCATTGATGTTGCGCCCATCGTGGGCAACCACCAGACGCGCGCCCTTGGTTGCGTCGGTCACACTTCCGCCGCCGACGGAAACGAAGCTGTCGCACTTCTCGCGCATGTAGAGATCGGCGGCCTCCATGCAGTTGTAGTCCTTGGGGTTCGACTCGACCTTATCGTAGATCACCACATCAATGCCCTGGTAGCGGAGCTTTGCCGCGACGTCCTCCACCAGGTCGGTGCCACGGATGCCCGAGGTCATCAGCAGCGTGCGTTTGAAGCCGAGCTTCTTCGCCTCGACGCCTACCATCTCATAGGCTCCCGGACCGATCAGCCCCCGTGGGAACGGGTGGAACTCCTTGATTGGGAACTGCCAGAGCTTGTGCGCTTCCATTCGTCTTGACTCCTTTGTTCAAGAGGCGGTGGGTGAGGCAGCGCGCCTCCCCTTCGGACATAGCTCAGGGCATTTTCGCCTGACCCCTGGCTCCACACCTCTACGGAACCCTATCCGCAGCGGTGAGGATCAGCCTGACAAGCGAGCCTGAACCATGCTTTCCAACCCATCATCGGGACTTCGCCAGATCTGGCTGCGAACCGGACATCTCTGCGCAGATGGACCGAACCACGGCGCCGGGCTGTATCGAACCAGCTCCCGCCGGCCATGCGGGAGAACGCAAAACACTGCCTGAACCTCGCCGCCTGCTCCAGCGGCGCGGGCTTTACGGTATAAGCTCAAGGTAACTGGAATTGCGAATGTTTAACAGGGCGGTTTGAGTATAGTTAATGTTAAAAAGTTTTGCCTACTGCCATGTGGCAGGTATTTTGTGTTGAAATCTATTTCGCACTGCGTCATAATTACCAGGCGTTCACAAGGTGTGGAGGTGTGAAACAATCCTCCTGGTCATCCCCACACCTCCACCCCTCACTCGTCAGCCTCGCGCAGCAACCCCATCTCCACAGCGCGCACCGCCGCGTGCGTGCGCCCACTAACGTGCAACTTGGCGATTATCTGCTCAACATAGGCCTTCACGGTGCCGCGACTGAGCGCCAGATCATTGGCGATCTCAGCGTTGGTTTTGCCCTGGGCCAGCAGACGCAGGACATCCAGCTCCCGTGGGGTCAGCACCTCCTGCCCTGCTGGCACGGGGCTGTAGATCTGACTGAGGCGCGCGGCTTCATCAGGCGCGCTGATCAGCGTCTGCCCCTGGCGCACCTGGCGCACCGCCTCCACCAGGGCCGCGCGGGTGATGTTCTTCAGCAACCAGCCATCAAGCCCGTAGCGGGCCATCCGCGCCCGGTCCAGCCGGTCGCCATGCGGCGAGAGGACGATCACTCGCACGCCCAGCGGCCTGATGCGCCGGGCCGCCTCCATCCCGTCCAGCACCGGCATGCGTTCATCGAGAATGACCACATCGGGGCGCAGCCGGGCGCACAAGGCTACCGCCTCCTGACCATTGGCCGCAACCCCCACGACGCTCACATCCGGCTCGGCATCCAGCACCGTACACAACCCGATCCGCATCAATTCAAAGTCATCGGCAACGACGACGCGTATCGGGGTGTTTGCCTTGTGAGGATCAGCGTCTTCCATGGCAGCCCTCTCCCGCAGAGCGGTGATCAGGCCGGCGCGCTCCCTGCCGCGACGGCGGGCAGAGCAGGTGGTCCGGGAATATCCGGCCCGACGATCACGCCCAGGCGTTGGAGGTGTGCCAGGGCGCGCAGGTACCGGCCACGGGCCGGCTCCGCGACCCCCAGGGCCTCGAGCGCCTCGCCCAGGGTCGTCGCGCCGTCCAGGGCATGGAGCAGCCTGACGAGCTCGGGCGCGTGCAGGAAGTAGAGCCGGCGATTGTCGTAGCGGTAGATTAACCCGCCAAAGCGCTCGGCGCGGAGGGCCACGTAGGGCGCGAGCCGGTAGGTCGCAGTAAGTTCCATCGGCTGCCTGCCTTTTCTGGGAAACCCTCGTCGTGATGCCTGTATCCGGCTAGGCCGGACACTTGATCATCTGGCCCGCGTCAACCTTCAGTTCCAACCCGGTAACATAGCGGGCTTCATCGGAGACCAACCACAGGACCGCATTGGCAATGTCCTGCGGGTCTACCAGGGCCACGGGCAACAGGTTATCCTCGCGCAGTTGATCCGCCAGTTCCTGCCGGAGCATGCCGGCGGCCCGGGCCATCCCGGTGATCAGCGGTGTGTCAACCCCGGTCGGGTGAACGGTGTTGACGGTAATGCCGGCGTGGGCCACTTCGATTGCCAGGCTGCGCGCCAGCCCCACCATGCCCCACTTTGCGGCGCAATAATGGGCCAGCCCTGCCATCCCCTTCAGCCCCGCCACCGACGAGGTCATCACGATCCGCCCACCCTGCCCGCGCTCCAGCATGTGCGGCACCACATACTTCACTGCCAGCCAGCAACCCTTCAGGTTGACATCGAGCATGATGTCCCACCACTCCTCGGTAATGTCCCAGGTGGCGGCCATATCGGCGATACCGGCATTGCAGATTAGAATGTCAATGTGCCCGAAGCTGTCAATCGTCTGCCGCACGGCCGCCTCCATCTCGGAGGCGCTCCGCACATCGGCGGTCAGGCTCAGGCAGCGGCGGCCCAGGGCGCGCACCTCTGCCACGGTCGCTTCCAGGTCCTCACTGGTGGCAAGGTGGTAGCGCGGGTACGGAAGATCGTGACAGATGTCCAGCGCCGCGATATCGGCCCCGGCGCGGGCCAGGGTCAGCGCGTGCGCCCGCCCCTGACCGCGCGCGGCTCCGGTGATCAGGGCTACTTTACCTTCGAGTCGCTGCATAGGTGCTCATCGGTTGGCTATACGGCTTCATCACACAACGGCAGGCCCCAGCAAAGGGCGCGGCCCTCCCACATCCTCCCTGCTGGCAGTCATCCATGCGGCTGCGCCGCACAACGCCAGAATGAATATTGTTCTTGGGAGGGCTGCGCCCTCCCAAACCCTCCCCGCTGGCGGGTTGTTTCCTGGGAGGGCGTAGAGGCGGGGCGGCGCCGCGTCTCTACACCCAAACCCTCCCGCACGCGGGCTATTTTCACCTTAGTAGACGCCGCACATCCCATCAATGCTCACTTCTTCGACCACCAGTTCGGCCAGGATCTCCGGCGCATCCTCTTCAGCCAGAGGGGCCTCCGCCGCGTCAATCAGACCAGTCTCTTCCTCACTCTCAACCGCTCCTTCGAGTTCCTCCAGGCCAACGGGGTTACTTTCCATACGGAACCTCCTTCGCTCGCGCGCTCAACGGCGCGACATGCCTACGGGCATCCCCTGGGTGGTGTTGCACTTCGGTAGATCTGGATAGCCTACACTGTAGCAGAAAGGGTGGCGGTCTGTCATCCCCTGACTGTGCAAAGCCCGCCTGAACAACTGGTGAGAAGAATACCCTGTCCGACTAGACAGGGTGCGAGAAAGTATCTATAATCCAGGCCATACCCGGTAGACTTCAGGAAGCCGTGGATGATGCGCGACGTTGCGCCCGAGCAATCGTGCTGAGCACTGCCGGCGCGGGAACGCTGCCAGGGTTTCGTGGTGTACCCGGTACACGCCGGTAAGATGCAGAGGACGCGCGACGTTGCGCACGAGCGATCGTGCTGGACATTTCGGTGCGGGAACCCTGCCAGGGTCAGCCCCCTGGCGGTAGACAGGGCCAGCACACTTCTGACCCTACCCCGGCACATCGCCTGGCCAAGGATGGCTATTATGCAGGTTTGCAAGTTTACGCTCCCGGAGATCATCGTAGGCTGTGGCGTCCTTGAACAGGCGGGTAAGGCCGCGCGGCGCCTCGGCGCCACCAGGGTGCTGGTGGTGAGTGACCCCGGTATTATTGCTGCCGGCTGGCTCGAGCAGATGCTCCCGGCCATCGAACAAGAGGGCCTCGATTTCGCGATCTGGACCGGTGTTACGCCAAACCCCAAGGATTACGAGGTTGAAGCGGGGGCAGCGTTCTACCGTGCCCAGCGCTGTGATGCGCTGGTGGCCCTCGGCGGCGGCAGTTGCATTGATGCCGCCAAGGGCATCGCCGTGCTCAGCACTAACGGCGGCCGCATCCACGACTACGAGGGAATCGACCGCATCACCCGGCCCCTGCCGCCGCTGGTCGCTATTCCCACCACTGCCGGCACTGGCGCCGATGTATCCCAGTTTGCGGTGATTACCGACACGCGCCGACGCATCAAAATGACCCTCATCAGCAAGTCGCTCATCCCTGACATCTCCCTCACCGACCCGCTGTTGCTCACGACCAAAGACGCCTGGCTCACCGCCAGCACCGGGATGGACGCCCTGACCCATGGCATCGAGTCGTATGTCTCGCTCGCGGCGACCTTTCTCACCGAGGTCCATTCCCTGCGCGCGATCGCCCTGGCCGTCGCCGGGCTGCGCCGCTCGGTCGCCAGCCGGTCCGATCTGGAGGCGAAGGAGATTATGGCCCGCAGTAGTCTCCACGCCGGCATGGCCTTCTCCAACGCTATTCTTGGCGCAACCCACGCTATGGCCCATCAGGTCGGGGGTCTGCTCGATCAGCCCCACGGCGAGTTGAACGCCATCCTGTTACCCACAGTGATGGAGTACAACCTCCCCGCCTGTCCCGAGCGCTACGCGACCATTGCCGAGACGATGGGCCTGCCCGTCGCTGGCCTGGCGCCTATCGAGGCCGGGGCTATGGCCATTGAGGCCGTGCGCACCCTCATCGCCGATGTGGGTCTGACCAAGCGCCTGGCCGATCTCGGGGTCAGGGAGCGCGATCTGCCCACCCTGAGCGCCAATGCTATGCACGATGCCTGTATGGCTACCAATCCGCGCGAGGCAAGTGTCGAGACGGTGATGGAGTTGTTCTACGCGGCAATGTGAGGTGCGCGCTATGGACGATAGCGATCGTGAGCATCTGCTGGAGAGCCTGATCGGCGTCAGCGCCTCGCGCCGGACCTACTACAGCGAGTACCGCGAGAATGAACGCCGGCTCGACCGGGCGATTGCCTCGGTGGCAATGATCTCCGGCGCCCTTTGCAATACCACCAGCGGCGTCGCCTGTCTGGCCCGGGCCGTGGTCGAGGTGGCCCTCCAGCACTTCGATGCGTCGCTGGCCGTGCTGGTGCTCAACGCCCCCGAAACGTCTCGCTGGGGGATGCGCCGCACCGCTCGCGGGGTTGAACCGCTGGAGCCCGGCGCCGATCTGGCCGTCATCGAAGGGGCCATCACCCAGGTGCTCGCCCAGCACGGCCTGGTCATGCGCGAAGCCGGCGCCGGAATGCGCGTCCTCGGCGCGCCGATGCTCTTGAGCGACCAGGTGGTCGGCGCGCTGGTGGTGGTGTTGCATGCCGGGTTCACTATGGACGAACGCGAGCTGTCGGTGTTGCGTACCCTGGCCAACCAGGCCGCGGTGGCAGTAGAGAATGCGCGCCTCTACGAAGAGAGCGAACGTCTCCGCGCGCAGGCCGTGGCGCTCTACGAAGACGCCCTGCGCCAGAAGACTGAACTGGAGGAGAAGAACCGCCAGCTTGCCAAGGCCCGCTACCGCCTGGCCGCCGCGCGCCAGAACGAGATCCTCAACAGCGAACGCACCCGCATCGCCCGCGACCTGCACGATAGTGTCGCCCAGCACCTCATCAGCATCGGCATGAACCTGGAGTGGTGCCGCGTGCAACTCGACCCGCAGTCGCCGGTCTATGAGCGGATCTGCAACGCCAAGGAGATGGCCCGCAGCGCAGTCACGCGCATGCGCGCGACGATCTTCCAGCTCACCCCGGTCAACGGGGCGCAGTCAAGCCTGGTGGCCGCCCTGCGCGAACTGGCGATCGATTTTGAGAAGACCACCAATCTGAACGTGCAGTTGCATACGGCGGATGTGCCGCCGATGGTGAGCGTTCAACTCGCCAGCGGTCTGTACTACATTGCTCAGGAGGCGCTGTTCAACGCCTACAAGCACGCCCGCGCCCGGCAGATCAGCATCGCGATCCACTTCCACAGCGGCGCTGCCCACCTCGTCATTGCCGATGATGGGGTTGGCATTGCCGAAGAGGCCCTCAACGCCGTCACGCCCGAGCCCACGGCGCAGCACTTCGGCCTGCGCAATATGCGAGAACGTGTGCAGGAACTGGGCGGTACGCTGACCATTCTGCGGCCCCCCGTCGGCGGAACCGAGGTGCGTGTGGTGGTCCCGCTTCAGGAGCTGCCGGGGTAACCCGACTCACCCGGCGCCAGGGCGCTCGCTAACTCTGTCAACCGGGACACCGGGAATCTTCCTCGAATCCCGGAGCGTTCGTCATCTTCGCGCCTTCTTCGTGAACACCGCATCTGCAGGCCCGAGCCGGGAGGTGCGTATGAACAAACCCATTCGGCTGGTGATCGTGGACGACCATGCCATTGTGCGCCATGGTCTGCGCTCGATCCTCGAGCTCGAACCAGGCATCATGGTGGCCGGCGAGGCCGGCGATGCGGGCGCGGCCCTGGCCCTCATTGCCCAGGAGCATCCCGATGTCGTCCTGCTCGACCTGAGCCTGGGCGCGCAGGGGGTTGAGGGCGGTCTCGAACTGTGCCAGACGATCTGCGCCGACTATCCACAGACGAACGTCATTGTGCTCACCACCTTTCTCGATGATCAGCTCGTTCTGCGGGCCATCCGCAGCGGCGCGCGGGGGTACGTGCTCAAAGACGTAGATGCCTTTGACCTTATCAAGAGCGTCCGCGCCGTTCATCGCGGCGAGTCGGCGCTTGATACCCGCACCGCCTCGCTGGTGATGAAAAGCCTCTCCAACCCCGGCGAAACCCGGGAGACCTTGCTTACCGAACGTGAACACCAGGTTATGCGCCTGCTGGCCTGCGGTCTCTCCAACCGCGAGATTGGCGAGCAGATCGCCATCAGCGAGAGTACGGTAAAATTCCACCTGCGGAACATCATGCGCAAGCTGAAAGTTCACCATCGGGCCGAGGTGGTCTACGTCGCTGGGAAGCTGGGTTTGTTGTGAGGAGGCTCAGACAAGCTGCACCGCAAGGGTCTGGGATGGCGCAGTCCTCCCGGGAAAACCCTGGCAGCCCCGGCGGGAGGGTATGGGTGTTCGGCCCCCTCCCAGCCTCCCACCTGCGGGGTTTAAGGGCGGACAGCACATCCGCGCCAACGTGGCCTGTACCGTATTGGAGCGCCCCCGCGCGCGGCTCTGGTCTCCCCGCTTCGACAGGCTCAGCGCAGGCTCTCCAGCGAAGCTGGAGCGGGGTCGGCGGCGGGAACCAACCAGTGCATCCCAACCACATAACGCTCATCGGCGCCCATACGCTCTGTCCACCCCTGAACTCCTGCGGGCGGGTGTGAGACGGAGCAGCCCTCCCAGGCGCATCTCTGACCATGGCTCTCTGGTAGAGTCGAGGCTCTATGATCGGAATCCTGATCGTCTCGCACAGCGCAGAGGTGGCCCACGGCGTGAAGATGCTGGCCGAGCAGATGGCCGGCAGCCAGACGCGGATCGCCGCAGCCGGGGGTACCCACGACGGCGCCCTGGGCACTTCGGTGGACCTGATCGCCGGAGCGATGGAATCGCTGCGGGGTGTGGACGGCGTGCTCGCCCTGGTGGACCTGGGTAGCGCGGTGATGAGCACCGAAATGGCCCTGGAAGCGGCCGGGGTTCCGTACCTGATCAGCGGAGCGCCGCTGGTCGAAGGGGCCGTGCTGGCGGCGGTTGAAGCCGGTCGCCCCGGAATGGACCTGGCGGGGGTGGCTGCCGCTGCTGCCCGGGCCCTCGAAGCCAAGGGCATTGACCCACCTCCTCCTCCCGCCCCAACCGACAACACCGTCTCCAGTGCACCCTCAGATACACCCGTTGCCGAAGCAACCCTGACCATCACCAACAAGGTCGGGCTGCACATGCGCCCGGCCAGCGCGTTCGTTCAGACCGCCGCGCGGTTCCCCTGCGCCATCTACGTGCGTAACCTCGACCGGCTCGATCGCCCCGCCGGCAATGCCAGGAGTATCCTCGATGTGATGAAACTCGGCGTACTCCCCGGGCAACGGGTCCACGTGCGCGCCGAGGGTGAGGATGCCCGGGCCGCGGTGGCCGCCCTGGCAGCACTCGTGGCCGACAATTTCGGCGAGGAGTGACGGCTACCAACCCGGGAAAGCCGGGTTTCCCCAACCTCCTGTCCACGGCCGTGGCAAGCCCTCCTCACGGCAAGGGTTCGAGCGGACCCGGCCCTGTTTGCTGAACCTTTCCCCAGCGTAATCGTTCTTTATCTTGAAGCCATGCCACGGTGCGTTACCATAGGCCGGGGTACCGTATTCACATGCACGGAGACAACGATGAACCCGCGTGTGCGGCACATCGCGAAGGGCACGGTCGTGGCCCTGCGTTACGGATTCGGCGCCTTTTTCCTCTACGGAGCGTACCACAAGATCACCCGCGGTTGGTTGACAAGCCCTGTGATGCGTGAGCACTTTGTGCAGCGCCTCAGCGAGATCGATCCCGAGTCATTCTCGGCGGCCTACCTCAAGCACTTTGCTATCCCATGGTACCGCCCCGTGGCCTGGGTGCTAACCCTGGGTCAGGTGAGCGTGGCGCTGGGGATGCTGCTGGGGTTGGCAGTACGCCCCAATGCCGCGCTGGCCCTGTTTCTGATCAGTAACATCACCGCCGGTTCCTACTACAATGCCTCGATGCCCCCCTTCTTTCTCGTCTCGCTCCTGCTCCTGGCCACTCCCTCCGGTCACTGGTGGGGCCTCGACGGCCGGCTCCACCAGCGGTTCCCCCATTCGCCGCTGTTTCGCTGAGGTGAACATACGGGGAAACCGGGTTTCCCCACTTGCGGTGAGCCTGTCGAACCGCACCCCTGCCGGTGGGATGTCAGCCGCTCCCACCAGCGGTGGGGAACTGGGGACACCGGGTTTCCCCAGCCCCCTCCCTGCGGTGACTATCCGAGGACACCGGGTTTCCCCACCTGCGGTGAGCCTGTCGAACCGCACCCCTGCCTGTAGAGGCGCCAGCCGCTCCCAACCGCGGTTGGGCCACGGGGAAACCGGGGTTCCCCACGCCCCTGCCTGAGGGGAGAGTTCGGGAGAGGCGCAGCGGCGCTGCGCCTCCTGGCGTTTGTACGTCCCGTTCCGGTCTTGCTTCCCAACAACACCGTGCTACAATAAACGAGATCCCATCCAGAGTTGCTGCTGAATACGAACGCAAAGCAGGAGGAACCGGCGTTCTCCTGTGTGAGGGCGCAGTGCCCGGAGAACAGCGGTGACCCTCGTCGTATACCATTTTAGATTTTGGATTGTGGATTGCCACGCTGGGCAGCACAAAGCCTGAAACCGCTTCAAGCAATGCGGCATCATCAACGGTAGTTGGTAGTAGGTACCCGGACACCTGTGACGGGTTCGGCGCGGAGAGGGTTTAACCTCCCCACCCGCAACGCCCCGTCACCTGATTGTCAGGCTGGAAGGTGAGAGTCAGCCATGCTGGATCAGATTGATCTCAACCTGGCCCTGAGCAAGCGCGAGTACCGTCAGGCGCTCCCGGAATTGCAGGCCCGCCTGTTCGACATGGAGCAGGCCGTGCTGGAAGCGGGGGTTCCGGTACTGATCGTCTTCGAAGGGTGGGCCGGAACGGCCAAGGTGCGCACCATCAGCGTCCTCTCGAGCCGGCTCGACCCACGAGGCCTGCGGGTCTACCCCATCACCCCACCGCGCACCTCCGAGCAGCAGTACCCCTGGCTGTACCGTTTCTGGCTCAAGCTCCCCGCCTATGGCGAGATCGCCGTCTTTGACCGCTCGTGGTACCGCGAGATGCTTGCCGAGCGCGTGCGCGGCGGCGATGCGGCGCGCTGGCGACAACGCTGCGAAGATGTAGTGACGATGGAACGCCAGTTGACCGACGACGGCGCGGAGATCGTCAAGCTCTGGCTGCACATCTCCAAAAAGGAGCAGCGACGCCGCTTCGAACGGCTTACCGCCAATCCCCTGACCGCCTACCAGGTAACCGACGAGGACCGCTGGCAACACCGCCACTACGAGGAGTACGCCGCGGCGGTCGAGGATATGCTGGCGCGCACCAATACGCCGGCTGCGCCCTGGCACGTCATCCCGGCCAACAACAAGTACTACGCCCGCGTGGCCATGTTCCAGGCGGTGATTGCCACCCTCGAGGCGCGCCTCGGGCGGCGCGCCGTGCCTGTGGCTCGCTCGGCCTATTCACAGGACCCCGATCTCGCCAGCGGCGCCTATCGCGAACGCAACCACCTGTCACTGCGCGAGCCGCCGCCCGATCTGTCGCTGAGCTACAACTCCGTGTCGATCCGCCAGCCCTTGCCCGCCATCCTCAAACAGGTGGACCTCAGTCTGCGCATGGACGAGAAACGCTACGCGCGCGAACTCAAGCAACTGCAAGCCCGGCTGCACCTGCTCGGCCTGCAACTCTACCAGCAGAAACGCCCGGCCGTGATCGTCTTCGAAGGGTGGGACGCCGCAGGGAAGGGCGGCACCATCCAGCGACTGACCGCCGAGCTCGACCCGCGGAGCTATACTGTCCACGCTATCGCCGCCCCCACCGGAGAAGACAAAGTGCGACACTACCTCTACCGCTTCTGGCGGCGCCTGCCGCCGCGCGGCCAGTTCGCCATCTTCGACCGCTCCTGGTACGGGCGCGTCCTCGTCGAGCGCGTCGAAGGCTTCGCCAGCCCCAACGAGTGGCGGCGCGCCTATGTCGAGATTAACGAGTTCGAGCGCCAGTTGATCGACTCTGGCACGATCATCTGCAAGTTCTGGATGCACATCAGCCCCGAGGAGCAACTGCGACGCTTCGAAGCGCGCCGCAATGTGCCCTACAAAGCCTGGAAACTGACTGCTGAGGACTGGCGCAACCGCGAAAAGTGGGCGCTCTACGAAGAGGCCGCCGACGAAATGCTCCTCCGCACCTCTACCCCCGCCGCCCCTTGGACGATCGTCGAGGCCGAGGACAAGCACTATGCGCGCATCAAGGTCTTGCGCACAGTGGTGCAGCGACTCGAGAGCGAGTTGGGCAAGATCAAGTTCTGATGCAGGGCGCGGCGCAACCGTATGGAGGTCTGAGGGGGGAAACCCGGTGTCCCCGTATTTTCACATCAGGGAGGGTTTGAACCACACCTTACGACACCCGCTGACCGGCAGCGATCACCACCTGCTCCTCACCATGGGGGCGCAGCCCGAAGCTCAGCAGCGTCATCGCACCCGTCACGGCTGCTGAGGTCAGATAGGCGGCCCCCAGGCCCGCCATGCCGCCGCCAAACACGTCGGCCACAAAACCCAGCAATGCTACCACCAGCAGGTTGCCCACAGCGATTCCGACGTTGACCAGGCCCTGGGCCGCCCCGCGCTGCTGCGGCGCCACCTCGTTCAGCACGATCGTGCGCAGAGTGCCTCCGACCACGATGCCCACCCCGTGACCGATGAGGGCGCTGGCGATCAGGAACATCCACAGCCCGGCGCTGGCCAGGCTCAGCAGCGCCGAGCCCAGGGCCACGTTGCTGAAGCCAATGATCAGCACCCGGCGCGAGCCAAGCCGGTTGAGCAGGCGCCCGAAGACTACCGACCCGACCGACGAGACGGCGACCATCGGCATCAGCAGCAAACCGGCTCGCTCCGGGGCGAAGCCCAGGGCCGCCACCGCGACCGAGGAGACAAAGATCACACTGCCCATGGCAAACCCTGCCCCAACGCAGAGGATGTAGGTCAGGGCGATCTGCCGCGAGTTGAAGAGATCCAGCGGCGCCACCGGGCGCGCGGCGCGCCGCTCGACGGCAATCAGCAGAGGCACGCATAGCCCCGCGGCAGCCAGCAGGTACGGCCACAACGTTCGTCCGAGCACCGTATCGAGCACCCGGTTGATGCCCAGGGTCAGACACGACAGCATCACCGCGATGATCACGATCCCCGCCCAGTCGAGCGGCGGCTGGCTACCTTCGGCGCGGGTCACCGGCAGGTTGCGCAGCCCCAGCCAGATCACCAGCGCCGCAATGGGCAGATTGATCAGGAAGATCCAGTGCCAGCTCAGCACTACCAGGATTACCGAAGCCACCAGCGGCCCCAGCAGAAACGCCATTCCCACTGTCGCCCCGATCAACCCCAGGGCCTTGCCGCGCTCCGCTGGCGGGAACGCATCGCCCACCACCGCGCTTGCCAGCGGCGACACGCCCCCGGCGCTGAAGCCCTGAACCGCCCGCCCGAGCAGTACCATCCAGAACGTCGGCGCCAGCGCGATCCACAACGAACCCAGGGCAAATCCGGCCACGCAGAGCAGAAAGACCGGCCGGCGCCCGTACCGGTCGCCCAGACTGGCCATGAGCGTGGTGCTGCTCATCGTGAACAGCACGAAGACAATCGTGAGCATCCCGATCTGGCTGTTGTCCACACTGAAGGCGGCGCGCAAGGCAGGTACCGCGGGCGCGATCACCGCCGCATCAAGCGCCGACATAAACACCCCGACAAACAGCACCAGCAGGATACGGTTCCGAGCGCGCGCATCAGCCACACCGGCGCCACTGACGGTCGTCATAGATCCCTCCGCTCTCGTTGACGGCGCCATTATACCAGCGTTGGATAATGGTTTCAGCAGCCATCCCCGCAGGCAGGGGCGTGGGGAAACCCGGTTTCCCCATACTTTCATCTCAGTCCTCCATGCGGCTGCGCCGCACAACGCCAGAATGAAAATATTTGTTCCTGGGAGGGCTGCGCCCTCCCAAACCCTCCCCGCGGGGAGGGGGTTGGGGAAACCCGGTTTCCCCAACCCCCAACCGCTGTTGGGAGCGGCTGGCGCCCCCACAGGCAGGGGTGCGGTTCGACAGGCTCACCGCAGGTGGGGAAACCCGGTTTCCCCGTATTTTCACCTCAGGTCTGCTACAATACACGTTATTCTCCTGTGCAGCGAGACATTGCATAATCCTTACCCGCGGGCAACGAGGTGCCATATGCACACCCCCCTTCAAATGATAGTGGTCGGAACGGGCGTGATGGGGCGAACCTGGCTGGAAACGCTGCGCGCTGACCCGCGCTGGACCATCGCCGCCCTGGTTGATATTGTGCCTGATCGGCTCAACGCCGCCGGCGACGCCTTCGGCGTTCCCGAGGAACGTCGCTTTGGAAATGCCGACGCCGCCTTTGAGCTGGTGGCGGCCGATGCCGTTCTGGTGGTGACGCCGCCCGAGACCCACCGCGCGATCAGCGTCGCCGCGTTGAACCGGGGCCTGCCAGTGTTCTGCGAAAAGCCGCTGGCCTCCAGCCTCACCGATGGGGTGGCTGTGCTCCGGGCCGCCCGGCAAAACGGGGCGCTGCTGATGGTCGGCCAGGGCCGGCGCTGGCTGCCCCACATCGTCGCTCTGCGCAACGCCGTCCGTGCAGGGATGATCGGCGATCTGGGCTACATCACCTGCCAGTTCCGCGTGCCCTTCCGCTTCGGTGGCTGGCGCGACACCATGCCCGAGGTGCTCATCGAAGACCTCGCCATTCATCACTTCGATACCATTCGCTTCATCGCCGGACGCAACGGGCAGCGCGTCTTTGCCCACAGCTTCCGGCCGGCCTGGAGCTGGTTCCGCGGTAATTCGTGCGCCACTGTGGACCTGCTGCTGGAAGGCGATATTCCGGTCAGTTACTTCGGGAGCTGGGTCGCCCGCGGTCCGCGTAGCTCGTGGGACGGCGAACTGATCGTGGCCGGGTCGGACGGCGCCTTGCTCCTGCGGGAAGACGAAACGGTCTGGTTCTACCCCGGTGAAAGCGACACGCCGCATCCCCTGGAGGTGCCGCGCCTGGAACCGATGGGCCTGGCCCGCGGCCTGGATATCTTCACCCGCGCCCTGTGGGGCGAGGCGCTACCTGAACCGGACGGCGAAGATAACATCCACAGCCTGGCCCTGACATCGGCGGCCGTGGCCTCCTCGCGCACCGGGCTGCGCGTAGACATCGGCGCGCACCTCCGCGCCGCGGGGTGGTCGCCATTACGGCTGCGCTCCCCACAGAACGCCCTGCGCTCCCGGCGCGAGTGACGGTGTTGCCGCGCTCCAAACAGGATCGCGTATAATTGCCCATCGGAGTGGCACCCCTCCCGCAACGAAAGAGTTTGGGAGGGCTGCGCCCTCCCGGGAGAATCTGGTTGCATCCCTGTATCGGGCAAGTTCCTATGCAACTCGGCATCTGGATCGATGTTCACCCGGATCGCGACGCGCTGCGTCTCTTCGAGCAGGTGGCGGAACTGGGCTTCGGAGCGGTGCAGGTTCACTTCCCTGCCGGCTGCGACGCGCCCCTGGCGCGTCGCATATACCGCGCTGCCGCCAGGAACGGCATCGAGATCGTCGCCGTTTCGGGGTACGCCAACCCGCTGCGGCCCACCGATGCGCCAATGGGGTTCACCCAGGCGGCGCTGGCCGATCTGATCGCCCTGCTGCCCGTGCTCGACGCCCGGCGCGTGGTTACCTGGAGCGGCACCTTCGCCCCGAGCCTGCTGGAAGAACATCCGGAGAACCAGGGCCTTGCCGCCTGGGATACGCTGCGCCGCGCCGTAGATGACCTCTTTCCGCTCCTCGACGCCAGCGATGCCATTCTGGTGATCGAGCCGTTCTTCGCCCACGTCCTCGATACGCCCGAACGGATCGTCGCCTTCTGTGAAGAAGTCGGCTCACCCTACGTCCGGGTGGTGCTCGATCCGCCCAACCTGCTGACCCCCGGTATGTGGCAGCAGCAGAGTGACCTGCTGCCGCCCCTCGTCGCCGCGCTCGCGCCCTATACTAGCCTGATCCACCTCAAGGATATGCGCCTGCGTGGCGCGGCCCTCGACCTGCCCGGTCCAGGCGAAGGCATCCTGGATTATCCAACCTTCCTGGGCGCCGTTGTCCGCGCCGAGATCAGCGCGCCCCTGGTCATCGAGCACGTCGCCCTGGAGCGGGCCGCGCGCGCCCGCCGCTTTGTGCTCGAGCACCTTCGGGCGGTCGCCGTCCCGGCAGGGTGAATCCCCGCCTCTCCCTGCCCCTGCGCATTTAAGGGCGGGAAGAACATCCGAGCTAACCTGGCTTGTACCGCATTGGAACGCCCCCACGCGGCGCTTGTCTCCACGCTCCAGCTCCGCTGGAGCCGGGCCGGGGGTGAGGATCAACCAGCGCATCCCCACGCCACCACGCCCCTCGGCGCCCACAGGTTCTGTCCGCCCCTGAACCTCTGCGCGAGAGGGCGTGGGAGGGCGGCTCTCCCACGAGCAAATAGGCTCCTTCCTGCCTGCCCTACCCGACTAGGTAGGTCGAAACCGCCCCCCGTGCGGTCGTCCCACCCGTGCTAGAAGGGTATACTGAGGGAGAGAGGACCATGTGATGTATTGAACATGGTTCCCTTGAGTGCAGTGGTGTAGGGTATGCAACAGCGGCCCGTTATCCTGGCAGTGGTTGGCGACAGCGCGGCGGGCAAGACGACGCTCAGCACGGGCATTGCCGCCATTCTCGGGCCCGACCGGGTAACGACGCTCAGCCTCGATGACTACCATCGCTACAGCCGGGCGGAACGAGAACGGCGCTGCCTGACCCCCCTGCATCCCGATTGCAACCACATCGAGCTGATGGAGGAACACCTCCATCGCCTGGCCAATGGTGAACCGATTGTCAAACCGGTATACAACCACGCCACCGGCGATTTTGACGGGCGTCAGCGGCTTGACCCGGCGCCCTTCATTATCGCCGAGGGGTTGCTGGGGCTGGCCACGCCGCGCCTGCGCGAGCCCTACCACGTGAAGGTTTTTCTCGATCCTCCCGAGGAACTGCGCGAGCGCTGGAAGATCCAGCGCGACTGTGTGCTACGTGGCTATACCCCGGAGCAGGTGCGCGCCGAGATTGCCCGCAGCCGCGCCGACTCCGTCGAGTTCATCCAACCCCAGCGGGGCTGGGCCGACCTCGTGGTGCGCTTCTATCCCAACGGTGAAGGCCCCGATGGCCACCTGAACGTGCGCCTGGTCCTCCGACCCACCCTGACCTACCCCGATCTGAGCCCCGTGCTCGCGCGGCAGATCCAGCCCCCCGCTCTGCGCCTGCGGGTTGGCCGCGACGAGGGACGACTCACCGAGATCTTTGAGATTGACGGCTCAATCAGCGCCGCGCAGGCCGCCGCCGTCGAAGAGGTGATCTGGGCCAACCTCCCCGGCCTCAGCTACTTGCGCCCCGAACAGATCGGCCTGTACCTTCACGGCCGCGAATTGCGCCAGAGCCACGCTCTCGGCCTGGTGCAACTGCTGATCGCCTACCAGCTCCTGCTCCGCGCGGGTCTCCGCGATTGAACAGCGCCGCCAGGCCCATCGGCTGAGGTGAACATACGGGGAAACCGGGTTTCCCCATTCCCCTGCCTGTGGGGGCGCCAGCCGCTCCCACCAGCGGTT
>CAKZKA010000153.1 GCA_937120965.1 uncultured Chloroflexota bacterium | reverse complement strand
AAACCCGGTTTCCCCATATGTTCACCTCAGTCATCCATGCGGCTACGCCGCACAACGCCGGAATGAAAATAATTATTCTTGGGAGGGCGCAGCCCTCCCACACCCTCCCGCGGGCGGGTTGGTTCCTGGGAGGGCGCAGCCCTCCCAGACCCTCCCGCGGGCGGGCTATGTTCACCTCAGATTGTAGACTCCGGATTGCCGATAGGTGAACACATACGCAATCACCGGCTCACGGTCTGGCTGCGGCGCGCCGGAGCATATTGAGCAGCACCGTCAGACCGATCAGCACCAGCAAGCCCGGCCAGAAGAGGCGCGGCACGGTAAATAACACGCCCAGTCCGAAGAGCCAGATCACACTGGACAGAGCTTCTACGATCTGCCCACGCATGGCTTTCAGCGCAAACACGGTGATGCCAACGACGAACAGGATACCCGGCCAGATGGACACGCGGGCGAGCATGAGCACTCCGAAGCCGATCAGGAACACAGCCAGACCAAGCAGCTCGCGGGGAGAGCCGGCGCGCCGCGTGGGCGGCGGGGGCGCAAGCGGCTCGGTGGAACGGGCCAGACGTTCCGGCATCGTGACCCCGGGAATGGGGACCGGACCTTTGATCAGCGCGCCGCAGCGCACGCAGTAAGCGGCGTGGGCCGGATTGGCCGCGCCGCAAACTCCGCAGGCGATCGCGTCCGGGGCTGGTTTGGGGAGCGCAGTGGTTTCGCCGGTAGCAACGGGCCGCAGGTTGACCCCGCACTCGATGCAAAACAGCGCGTCGTCGGGCACATCTGCGCCGCAAGAGGGGCATTGCATAGGTTTTCCCCTGGATAGACCGTGATGGTCTGCAAGTCGCATGAGGCTCCCACGCGGCTGCGCCGCGCGCCACGGGAGCGAGACAAAGGGCGTAGCCTTCCCCGCCCCCCGCCAGGTTCAGGGGCGGACAGAACGTATGGGCGCCGACAGGCGTTATGGCGTTGGGATGCGCTGGTTGGTTCCCGCCGCCGGCCCCCTTCGACAGGCTCAGGCTTCGCCCTGAGGCTCAGCCCGAAGGGGCGGGCCGCTCCAGCTTCGCTGGAGAGCCTGCGCTGAGCCTGTCGAAGCGGGGCGACCAGAGCCGTGCGCAGGGGCGTTCCAATGCGGTACAAGCCGCGCTTGCTCAGATGTTCTGTCCGACCTTATACCAATTACCGTTGATGATGCCGCATTGCCTGAAGCGATTTCAGGCGGTGTGCTGCCCAGCGTGGCAATCCACAATCCAAAATCTAAAATCCAAAATGGTATTAAAACCTCCGCCGGGCAGGGGCGAGAGAAGCCCGGGTTCATTGCCGCAGTCATCCATGCGGCTGCGCCGCACAACGCCGGAATGAAAATAATTATTCTTGGGAGGGCTGCGCCCTCCCAAACCCTCCCCGCGGGCGGGTTGTTTCCTGGGAGGGCTGCGCCCTCCCACACCCTCCCGCGCGGGCTATTTTCACCTCAGGCGCAGGCATGCTTCAGCCTCGGCCTGCATCGAGGCTGCGGCCTCGGTCTGGTTGAGCGCTCCGTCGAGCACGTGGGGCAGCCAGCTATCAATCGCATAGAGCAGACAACGAGCGGCCGGCGTGGGGGGGAGGCCGGGGGCCGCAGCAGCGCCAACGGCAGCGGCGGATAGGAGCGGGTCGGCGGCAACATCGGCAGCCTCCAGTGCGCTGGCGCGGGCCGGCAGGCGTCCGAGCGCGCCGGGTATCCGCGCCTGCGTCGCAGGCTCCAGCAACCATGCCGCAAATGCGCGCGCCCGTTCGAGCGCATCTCCAGCAAGGTCACGCTGGAAGAGCAGGTAGGCGCCCCCCAGCAGACCGGGCGCCTGCCGGCCCGTCGCCGGCACCACCGGCAACGGGGCGATCCCCAGATCCAGGGTAGCGCTGATCTGCCGGTAGCGCGGCACCACCCAGTCGCCATCAATGGCGAGCGCCGCGTAGCCCTGCGCGAACAGCCGCTGTCCGCGCTGATAGCCCGCGCCACCGGTCGGCGCAGCCACGTACAACTCCCGCAGCAACCCCAGCGCGGCGACCATCTCCGGCGTCTCCAGGCTAACGCTCCGGCCATCGGGCGCCAGAGGCGCCCCACCGAAGGCATAGAGCCAGGGCAACAGCCAGCGCGACTCATCCCAGGCCATGACCAGGCCGGCCACCTCGCGGGTGGCGACGGCGCGCGAGCGGGTGATCAGCGCGTCGCTGGTGACCGGCGCTTCGGGCGCCAGGGCACGGTTGTAGAGCAGCAACAGGCTGTTGCGGGCGGCCAGCGGCACGCCCCAGAGACGATCGTCGGCGGTAGCAGCGGTCAGCAGAGCCGGCAACACGTCGTCCGGCAGCGTCACCCCTGTCGGCTGGAGTTGCCCATCGGCGAGCAACCCTGCCAGAAGTTCCTGATCGCCCCAGAACAGATCAGGCAGCGGATCACCAACCAGCGCAGCCGTCGCCAGACTCAGGCGCAACCCGTCAGCAGGACGGGCGACAACCTCCAGTGGCGTGCCGGTCACGGCGCTGAAGTCGCGCGCCAGCAGGCGCGCCCCTTCAAGCGTCGAACCTTCTTCAGCGACCCAGAGCACCAGCGGGCGCGGGGCCGGAGTAGGGGTAGGCGGCAGTGGGGAAGGGGTCGGCGCCAGCGCGGCCACGCGCGAAGGCGCAGGCGACGCGGTGGGCGCAGCGGGCGGCGCATCGCTACAGGCAATCAAGGCCAGCGCAGCAATCAGGACCGCCAGGAGCCATGCCGGGCCGGCAGGCATTCCACTCATACAGGCACCTGTGCGGCTTCGCCGCATTACACCGGGAGGAACATACTTGTTCCTGGGAGGGCCAGACCCTCCCAAACCCTCCCCTCGGGGAGAGGCGTGGGGAAACCTGGTTTCCCCATATGTTCACATCAGGATTATACAGGATCAGCGCTCACGTTCCCAGGATTGGATACATCCAACCCCGGATCCGCAGCGTATAGATGACTATACGGAGTCGCGCAGTACCAAGGAGTTGCCCATGATGCGCAAGTTGATCCTCGCCCTGATCGCGCTGATCGTCATCGCTGCGGCCGCCCCGGCCACCAGCGCCCAGACCATGAACATGGTCCGTGTGATGCACGCCTCGCCAGATGCCCCCGCCGTTGATGTGTACGTCAACGGACAGCCGGTGCTTACCAACGTGCCCTTCTTCGCCGTAAGCAACTACCTGAGCCTGCCCGACGGCAGCTACAATGTGGCGGTTACGCCAGCCGGGAGGCCCGAGGCGAATGCCGTGCTGCGCGCCAC